>NZ_JBIAGB010000004.1:408339-413909 GCF_042869575.1 Streptomyces sp. NPDC006925 | reverse complement strand
TCACATGGGTGCGGCTGGGGGTCCTAGGGGGCGAAGCCCACTAGCGGGGGGTGTTGGGGGGCGGAGCCGCCCCAACGCCCGTCCGGCGAGGACAAAAAGGGGGTTCGGGGGCGAAGCCCCCGACAACGAACGCCGCACCCGGCAAACAACGGGATGGGGAACGCACCCCGCGAAAGGGGAGGCGGCGCCCCCGCAAGGGGGCGCGGCTCAGTCATCGTGGGCCGCGCGGATCCGCGCAATGTACGCGGCGGCCTGAGACCGCCGCTCCATGCCCAATTTCCCCAGCAGTCCGGAGACGTAGTTCTTCACCGTCTTCTCGGCGAGGTGGAGCCGTTCTCCGATGGCCCGGTTGGTCAGTCCCTCTCCGATCAGTCCCAGGATGGTGCGCTCCTGGGCGGAGAGCGCGCCGAGCCGTTCGTCCGGGGGGCCGCCGGTGCTCCGGTCGCGCAGCCGGTCCAGGACGCGCCGGGTGTCGGCCGGGTCGAGCAGCGAGATGCCGGCGGCGACCTGGTGTACGGCGTGCAGGAGTTCGCCGCCGGTCAGCCCTTTGAGTACGTAGCCGGAGGCGCCGGCCACCACGGAGGCGAGGAGTGCCTCGTCGTCGGCGTAGGAGGTGAGCATCAGGCAGCGCACGCTCTCGTCGCGGGAGCGCACTTCGCGGCAGACCTCGATGCCGCTGCCGTCCGGGAGCCGTACGTCGAGGATGGCCACGTCCGGTCGGGTGGCGGTGATTCCGCTGATCGCGTCGGCCGCTGTACCGGCTTCTCCGGCGATCTCGATGCCGGGGTCGGCGGCGAGCATGTCGCGCACGCCTCTGCGGACGATCTCGTGATCGTCGACCAGGTATACCCGTGTTCGTCCATTTTCGGGCATTTTCTCAGTCTCACATATTGATCGGCTCTCCACTCTTCCCGGGCTCCCGCACCCCGGGTTACCGTGCGGAGGTCCGCGGCTCGCGAAGCCGTGACCAGTGATGTCCCGATTCTTCGCACAATTGCTCGGGGTTCCTCGTTCTTACTTGGATATCCGAGCAAAGTTGCAGGTCAGGGCCGCCTCGTGCGTCTATGGAGATGCCAGCCATGGCTGGGGTGTCCCGGCCGGGGTCGGGACAGCGTGGCCGCGACCGGGACAGCAGTCACCGCCCGGTGCCGACCGCGACGCTCCCACCCCGTGCGCCGCACGGGACCGGGCGAGCCTCCCCCCGCCAGTGGGTGGGGGAGCCCCAGGTCACCGGCAATCCCGGCGGCCGGACAGACGGAGGAGCACACGTGACCGTGGAGAGCACTGCCGCGCGGAGCGACGCGCGCCGCAGCGGCACCGGAGGAAAGCGCGCCACCCAGGCCGCCACCGGCAGGGCCGCCGGGAACGGCAAGGCCGCCGGGAACGGGACGGCCGAGGCCCCCGAGGGCGGGACGGCCTCGGGTACGCCCCGCAAGGCGGCGGCGAAGACGTCCCGCAAGCCGGCCGCCAAGAGCACCGGCAGCACCAAGAGCAGCGGGAAGACCACCCGAAAGAGCCCGGCCAAGAGCACCACGAAGGGTTCTGCCAAGGCCAAGGCCCCCGGCAAGGCCCCCGCGAAGGCCCCCGCGAAGGCCGGGGCCCGCACCCCGGCCCCCGGCGACGGCCTCGGGCAGCCCGAGCCCGAGCTGGTCCAGCTCCTGACCCCCGAGGGCGAGCGGGTCACCCATCCGGACTATGACGTCGATCTGAGTGCCGAGGAGATCCAGGGCCTCTACCGTGACATGGTGCTGACCCGGCGGTTCGACGCCGAGGCCACGGCGCTGCAGCGGCAGGGCGAGCTGGGGCTGTGGGCCTCGCTGCTGGGCCAGGAGGCTGCGCAGATCGGTTCCGGCCGCGCGCTGCGCCCGGACGACTACGTCTTCCCCACTTACCGTGAGCACGGCGTCGCCTGGTGCCGCGATGTGGATCCGACGATGCTGCTGGGCATGTTCCGCGGGGTGAACAACGGTGGCTGGGACCCGAGCACCAACAACTTCCACCTCTACACGATCGTCATCGGCTCCCAGGTGCTGCACGCGACCGGGTACGCGATGGGCGTGGCCAAGGACGGCGCCGACTCGGCGGTGATCGCCTACTTCGGTGACGGTGCCTCCAGCCAGGGCGACGTCGCCGAGGCGTTCACGTTCTCCGCGGTCTACAACGCTCCGGTGGTCTTCTTCTGCCAGAACAACCAGTGGGCGATCTCGGAGCCCACCGAGCGCCAGTCGCGGGTGCCGATCTACCAGCGGGCCCAGGGCTTCGGCTTCCCCGGGGTGCGGGTGGACGGCAACGACGTGCTGGCCTGCCTCGCGGTGACCAAGGCCGCCGTGGAGCGTGCCCGCGCGGGTGAGGGCCCGATGCTGATCGAGGCGTTCACCTACCGGATGGGTGCTCACACCACGTCCGACGATCCCACGCGCTACCGCTCCGACGAGGAGCGCACCGAGTGGGAGGCCAAGGACCCGATCCAGCGGCTGCGGGTCTACCTGGAGAGTGCGGGCCTGGCCGACGACGCCTTCTTCGCCGGTGTGGAGGAGGAGAGCGAGGCCATGGGGCGGCATGTGCGCGAGGCGATCCGCACCATGCCCGACCCCGACACCATGGCGATCTTCGAGAACGCCTACGCGGACGGACACGCGCTGGTCGACGAGGAGCGCGCCCAGTTCGCCTCGTATCTCGCCTCGTTCGCCGACTCGGATTCCCAGGAGGGCCGCTGATGGCCGCCACCGGCACGGCCCCCGCGGCCGCCCAGAAGCTTCCCGTCGCCAAGGCGATCAATTCTTCGCTGCGCACGGCGCTGGAGAACGACCCCAAGGTCCTCGTCATGGGCGAGGACGTCGGCAAGCTCGGCGGGGTCTTCCGGGTCACCGACGGGCTCCAGAAGGACTTCGGCGAGGACCGGGTCATCGACACCCCGCTGGCCGAGTCCGGCATCGTCGGGACCGCGATCGGGCTGGCGCTGCGCGGGTACCGTCCTGTGGTCGAGATCCAGTTCGACGGTTTCGTCTTCCCCGCCTACGACCAGATCGTCACCCAGCTCGCCAAGATGCACGCGCGAGCCCTGGGCAAGATCAAACTGCCGGTCGTCATCCGTATCCCCTACGGCGGCGGCATCGGTGCGGTGGAGCACCACAGCGAGTCGCCGGAAGCACTGTTCGCGCATGTGGCGGGGCTCAAGTGCGTCTCGCCCTCGAACGCCTCGGACGCCTACTGGATGATGCAGCAGGCCATCGAGAGCGACGACCCGGTGATCTTCTTCGAGCCGAAGCGGCGCTACTGGGACAAGGGCGAGGTCGACCCGTCCGCCATCCCGGCGCCGCTGCACTCCGCGCAGGTGGCCCGGCAGGGCAGTGCGGTGACCGTCGCTGCGTACGGCCCGATGGTGAAGGTCTGCCTGGAGGCAGCGGCGGCCGCCGAGGAGGAGGGCAACTCGCTGGAGGTCGTGGACCTGCGTTCGATGTCGCCCATCGACTTCGACACGGTGCAGCGCTCCGTCGAGAAGACGGGCCGTCTCGTGCTCGTCCACGAGGCCCCGGTCTTCCTCGGTACCGGAGCGGAGATCGCCGCCCGCATCACCGAGCGGTGCTTCTACCATCTTGAAGCACCGGTACTGCGGGTGGGCGGTTTCCACGCGCCGTACCCACCGGCCCGGCTGGAGGACGAGTACCTGCCGAACCTGGACCGGGTGCTCGATGCCGTCGACCGCGCGCTGGCGTACTGAGGAGAGCGTGACGATGACCAACAGCGCACAGACCGGACAGGCGGCCGCCGGAGTCCGCGAGTTCAAGATGCCCGACGTGGGCGAGGGGCTCACCGAGGCGGAGATCCTCAAGTGGTACGTCCAGCCCGGTGACACGGTCACCGACGGGCAGGTCGTCTGCGAGGTGGAGACGGCCAAGGCCGCGGTGGAACTGCCCATCCCCTTCAACGGGCTGGTGCACGAGCTGCGGTTCGACGAGGGTACGACGGTCGACGTCGGTACGCCGATCATCACCGTCGACACCGGTGGCCCGGCCACGGGCACCGGCGGCGGGGGTGCCTCCGCCGCCCAGCCCGCGATGGAGACCGGGCCCGCGGCGGCCGCCGAGGTCGCGGGTGAGGCGGAGGCCGCGCAGGCCGGCGGCGAGGAGGCCGAGCCCGAGGGGCGGCAGCCCGTGCTCGTCGGGTACGGCGTCGGCACCAGCTCGACCAAGCGCCGCCCGCGCAAGCCCGCGGCCGGTGCGGCGGACACGGCGGCACCGGCTCCGGCTCCGGCCGCGGAGCGGGTCGTCGCTCCGGCGCCCGCTGCGGCCCCCGCGAGCAACGGGAGCGGGGCCGCGGCTCCGGTCGCGCCCGGCGGGCCGCGGCCGCTCGCCAAGCCCCCGGTGCGCAAGCTCGCCAAGGATCTGGGTGTCGATCTGAGCACCGTCACCCCGACCGGCCCGGACGGCATCGTCACCCGCGACGATGTGCACGCTGCTGCGGCACCGGCCCGGACACCCGCGCCCGCGGCTCCCGCACCCGTCGCCGCGGCGGCGGAACCGAGGACAGAAGCGGCACCGGAGCCCGCGGCTCCGGGCGCCCGCGAGACCCGTATCCCCGTGAAGGGTGTGCGGAAGGCCACGGCGCAGGCGATGGTCGGCAGCGCGTTCACGGCGCCGCACGTCACCGAGTTCGTGACGGTGGACGTCACGCGCACGATGAAGCTGATCGGGCAGCTCAAGCAGGACCCCGATCTGGCCGGGGTCCGGGTCAATCCGCTGCTCTTCGTCGCCAAGGCGTTCCTGCTGGCGATCCGGCGCAACCCGGACGTCAACGCGTCCTGGGACGAGGAGCACCAGGAGATCGTGCGCAAGCACTACGTCAACCTGGGGATCGCGGCGGCCACGCCGCGCGGGCTGATCGTTCCCAACATCAAGGACGCGCAGGACAAGACCCTGCCCGAACTGGCATCCGCGCTCGGTGAGCTGATCGGTACGGCACGCGAGGGGAAGACCAGCCCTGCCGCGATGAGCGGGGGCACGGTGACGATCACCAATGTCGGCGTCTTCGGTGTCGACACCGGTACGCCGATCCTCAACCCGGGCGAGTCCGCCATTCTGGCCTTCGGCCGGATCCGCGAGCAGCCCTGGGTGCACAAGGGCAAGGTCAAGCCGCGGCATGTCACGACGCTGGCGCTCTCCTTCGACCACCGGTTGGTGGACGGGGAGCTGGGCTCCAAGGTGCTGGCGGACACCGCGGCGGTGCTGGAGCGGCCCAAGCGGCTCATGACGTGGTCCTGAGAGAGCGATACGTGACGTGGTCCTGGCCACGCGACTCATGACGTGAGTCAGGACGAAGGGACCCATGACGTGGTTCCCGTCCACACGGCTCACGATGTGGCCCTGACCGGGCGGCTCATGGCGTGCGCCTGACCAGGCGAGCCGTGATGTGGTCCTGACAGGCGGCGGTCGCGGACCGTGACCGAACGCACCGGGGGTGGGGGGGGGGGGGGGGGGGGGGGGGCGGGGCGGCGGCCGCCGGCGGGGGGGGGGGGCGCCCCGCACGCCGCCGGAGGCGCGGACGGAGGCACGTTGCTCGCGGCGGGCGCA
>NZ_JBIAGB010000004.1:0-408329 GCF_042869575.1 Streptomyces sp. NPDC006925 | reverse complement strand
CGGGCGCGCCTTGTTGGGGTCCGACCCGGGGGGGGGCCCCCCCCGGCCCCCCCCCCCCGGGGGGGGGGGGGCCCCCCCCCCCCCACCCCCGTTCGCGTACCCGCGCTCGCACCCCGTTCGCGTACCCGCGCCCGGGTCCCGGGCGGCCCGGATCGCACCGTCCCACATGGCGGATGGCGTCTGCGCAGGCATGCGTGTTGTATCTAAGGTGTGCGCATGACTTCCCCCGCGCCCGCCTCGGCCGCCAAGGACGCCCGGCGTACGCCCGCTGCCGAGCGGGTGTACGCGCATGTCAAGCAAGCCGTCCTCGAACGGCGCTACGAGGGCGGGGTGCTGCTGACGGAGGGCGAACTCGCGGAGGCGGTCGGGGTGTCCCGGACCCCGGTGCGCGAGGGGCTGCTCCGACTGGAGGTCGAGGGCCTGATCCGGCTCTACCCGAAGAAGGGTGCCCTGGTCCTGCCGGTCTCCGCGCAGGAGATCGAGGACGTGGTGGAGACCCGGCTGCTGGTGGAGCAGCACGCGGTGCGCCGCGCGGTGCCCGTCTCGCGTCCGCTGGTCGACCGGCTGGAGGAGACCCTGGCCGAGCAGATCGCGCACGCGGAGACCGGCGACCTGGCCGCCGTCTCGGCCGCCGACCGCTGCTTCCACGCCACGATCGTCGAGGCCACCGGGAACCAGATCCTCACCCGCCTCTACGACCAGCTCCGGGACCGCCAGCTCCGGATGGGGGTCGCGGTGATGCACGCGCACCCGGACCGGGTGGCCAAGAACATCGCCGAGCACGCGGACATCCTGCGCACCCTGCGCGAGGGCGACAGCGAGGCGGCGGCGCTCGCGGTGCACCAGCACGTGAGCCGGGTGCGCCACTTGGTGCGCGGCGAGGACCTGCGCGGGTACGGCCTCGGACAGGGTGGTCCGCGATGACCACGACACCGTCCGCCGGGGTCAGGCTGCCGGGGGATCCGCCGGGCGGCCCGCGCGCGATGTGGGTGTGGGGCATCGGCGTCGCGGTCTACTTCGTCGCGGTCACCTTCCGGACGAGCCTCGGCGTGGCCGGCATCGACGCGGCGCAGCGCTTCGACATCAACGCCTCGGCGCTCTCCAGCTTCTCGATCCTCCAATTGCTGGTGTACGCGGGGATGCAGATACCCGTGGGCCTGCTGGTGGACCGCTGGGGGACGCGCCGCGTCCTGCTGCTGGGCATCCTGCTGTTCACCGCGGGCCAGTTCGGCTTCGCGCTCGCGTCCGGCTACGGCACGGCTCTGGCTTTCCGCGCGCTGCTGGGCTGCGGCGACGCGATGACCTTCATCGCCGTACTGCGCCTGGGGGCACGCTGGTTCCCCGCGCGCCGGGGGCCGGTGATCGCACAGGTCGCGGCGCTGATCGGAATGTCGGGCAACCTCGTCACCACGCTGGTGCTGGCCCGGGTGCTGGACACCTTCGGCTGGCGGCCGACGTTCGCCGGGAGCGCGGCGGGCGGCCTGGTCATCCTGCTGCTGGTGTTCTTCTGCCTGCGGGACCACCCGGAGGGGTACGAACCGCCGTCGGTCCCCAAGACCGGCGACGGCGCGCCCGGACCGGGCTTCGTGCGGCGGCAGATCGGCGCGGCCTGGCGGGAGCCGGGCACCCGGGCGGGGATGTGGGTGCACTTCACCTGCCAGTTCCCGGGAATGGTCTTCCTGCTGCTGTGGGGGATGCCGTTCCTGGTCGAGGCCCAGGGGCTGGACAAGGGCACGGCGGGCGAGCTGCTGACCCTGGTCGTGGTCTCCAACATGTGCTGCGGCCTGGTGTACGGCCAGGTCATCGCACGCCACCATGCGGCTCGCACGCCGCTGGTGCTGGGCACCGTGGCCGCCACCGCGACGGCCTGGGCGACGGTCCTGGCCTGGCCGGGTCAGGCCCCGATGTGGCTGCTGGTGCTGCTGTGCGTGGTGCTCGGCGCCTGCGGGCCCGGTTCGATGATCGGCTTCGATTTCTCGCGGCCGGCCAATCCGCCCGAACGGCACGGCACCGCCTCCGGCATCGTCAACATGGGCGGCTTCACGGCGTCCATGACGACGCTGTTCGCTGTCGGCGTACTGCTCGATCTGACCGGTGACAACTTCCGGATCGCCTTCGCCTGCGTCTTCGTCCTGCAGGCCCTCGGCCTGGCGCAGTTCGCCCGGCTGCGGGTGCGTGCCGTCCGGCGGGAGCGGGAGCGCGTGGTGGCCAGCCGGGTGGAGGCGGTGCACGTCCCCGTGTGAGCGGACGGGCTCCACGGGTCCGGCACGGCGGTGGGCCGGGACCGGCGGGCGGCAGGCGCGGGCGGCGACGGCCCCGGCACCCCGGCGACGGGCCCCGGCACTCGGCCGTGTGACGGAGGCGCGGTGCCATGGCCGCACGGGGGCCGATGTCACGGCGGCACGGGTCGGACATGACAGCGCACGGGTGAACGTCACCACAGGCGACAGGCGACAGGCGACAGGCGACAGGCGACAGGCGACAGGCGACAGGCGACACGCGAACAGGCGGGGCCCGGAACGCCGGGGCCCGAGGTCAGGCTCCGACGGGACCGCGCCCCACCCTCACGGGGACCGGTGTCACGGCGTCACGGCGAAGTGCTTGAGTACGGCGTCGGCCAGGTCGGCGTCCCCGTCGATCTTCACGCGGTCCGCGACGGCCTCCGGCCGCACCCGGCCCGCGGCGAGCCGGGAGTAGGTCTCCCAGTCCATGGCCAGGGTGACGGCGGGGCCCAGCGAGACGCTGCTGTCCACGGTCCCGCGGCCGTCCTGGTCCACCCGCACCGTGCGCATGAACTCGACCGGGCCGCTGACGTCGAAGACGACGGCGCAGTTCGGCGGCGCCCCGGCGTCCTTGGCGACGACCTTCGGCAGCCCGGCCAGGAACACGTCCCGGGCCACCTGCGCGCCCGGCGAGTCCAGGTTGCCGGGCTTGTCCAGCGCACGCCGCAGGTCCTGTTCGTGCACCCACACGTCGAAGGCCCGCAGCATCAGTTGCCGCTCCAGCGGCAGCTTGCGCGGCCCGAACGGCACCACGCTGTTGACCTCGGCCTCCGCGCTGCGCTTCTCGTTGCGCAACTGGCGTGCGCGGCGGATGAGGGTGTATTCGAACTCGCTGGTCATCTCCGGCCCGGTGTGGTGCCGCCGCACGTCCACCTGCACTTCCATGTGCCGGCTGACCTCGTCGCGGACGTGGTAGATGTCGCGGGGGAGGGAGTGGATCGGCCGGGGATCGCCCAGCAGTTCGCATTCGACACCGATGATGTGGGAGACCACATCGCGGACCGACCACCCCGGGCACTCGGTCCGCCCGTTCCACTCCCCTTCCACAAGGGAAGTGACCAGCTCGGATATCGCTTCCATGGACTGCGTCCAGGCGTCAACGTAGGGCTGAAGGCTTGGGTGGTCGGTCACGGGACCCCTCGGCGTTGCGGTTCGTTCGCGGGCTGTGCAGGGCAGGGTGCTCATGATGGGTGCTCTCAAGTTACGCTGCGCCCGGGCACCCCGGCAGTGGTTTCGGGACGATGCTAGGCCCAATCGCCCCCCTCGATCGCATGGACGGTGGTACGGTGCGCGCTTCGCTTCTGCAGATTCAGGTCGACCCGGACGAGTCGGTGGCTTCCCGGCGCGAGCGGGTGGCCTCTCTCGTACGGGCCCAGGCAGAGGCCGACCTGGTGGTCCTGCCCGAGCTGTGGCCCGTCGGTGCCTTCGCGTACGAGCGCTTCGCCGCCGAGGCCGAGGAGGCGGATCCGGCCACCGGGCCGACGGCGCTGGCCATGTCGGCGGCGGCGCGGGACGCGGGCGTGTGGCTGCACGCGGGCTCCATCGTGGAGAAGGGGACGGAGGGCGGCGCCCTCTACAACACCTCGCTGGTGTTCTCCCCCTCCGGCGAGCTCGCCGCCACCTACCGCAAGATCCACCGCTTCGGCTTCGACCGGGGCGAGGCCACCATGATGTCCGCGGGCACCACCCCGGTCACCGTGCCGCACCCGGAGACCGTACTCGGCCTGGCCACCTGCTACGACCTGCGCTTCCCCGAACTGTTCCGGGCCCTGGTGGACGCCGAGCCCGCGGGCGCCCAGGTGCTGATCGTCCCGGCCGGCTGGCCCGCCAAGCGCGCCGACCACTGGACGCTCTTCGCCCGCACCCGCGCCGTGGAGAACCAGTGCTTCGTCCTGGCCTGCGGCACGGCGGGCAGCCACGCGGGCGTCGCGCAGGCCGGCCGCAGCGCCGTCATCGACCCCTGGGGCGAGGTCCTGGCGCAGACCGACAGCACCGAGGAGACCACCGTCACCGCCGATCTCGACCTCTCCCAGGTGGCGAAGGTCCGCGAGTCCTTCCCGGTGCTCAAGGACCGGGTGCTCTGAGGGCCCTGGTGTTCTGAGGGCCTGTTCTGCTGCGGGACTCGGACGCCGGGAGCCCGCTCAGCGGTCGTCGGCCTGCTCCGGCTCGCGGGTGTCGCTCAGCGGTGCGCCGAACCACCTGTGCAGCGCGGCCCGCAGCCCCCTGACGTCGTCCGGTGCGTGTCCGGTCCACGCCACGTGGCAGTCGGGACGGAGGAGCAGCCCGGTCGCGCTCGTGCCCTCCGCCGCCGTGCCGCTGACGACGTCGATCCGGTCCTGCCAGGGCGTCGCGGCCTCGGCGAAGCCGCCCCACAGGTCCAGCAGCAAGGGCCGGGCGGTGCTCGTCAGTTCGGCCAGTCGGCGGGTGCCCGCACCGGTGTGCACCACGAGGTCGGGCATGAAGCTCTCGGTGGTGCCGGCGAGCAGGTGGGCCACGCGCGCGGTGCCGTCGGGTGCGGCCAGCAGGTCGCCGAATACGGTCCGCAGGGCGCTGACTTCCGGTCCCGGCCGCATCAGCGCCGTCTGGGCCAGAGTCGAGGCCATGACACGTTCGGCGACGGGCCGGCGTTCCTCGTCGTAGGTGTCGAGCAGCCCTTCGGGAGCCCACCCCCGGACTGTCGCGGCCAGCTTCCAGCCGAGGTTGACCGCGTCCTGCAGGCCGAGGTTGAGGCCCGGGCCGCCGATCGCCGCGTGCACGTGCGCCGCGTCGCCCAGGAGCAGGATCCGCCGGTCCCGGTAGCGCTCCGCCAGCCGGGTGTTGCCGCCGACCAGCCGCCGCAGCAGGTGCGGCCCCGCTCCCTCCGGCGGATCCAGTGGGACGGGGGCGCCCAGTACGCGTTCGGCGCTCGCCCTCATCTCTTCGAAGGTCATCGGGGTGGTCGCGTCGACGGGCGCACCGGTCTCGGTGGTGTGAAAGGTGGGCGCACGGCCGGGCAGCAGTCCCCACACGGCAGTGCCGCGCTCCGTGCGCACGTACAGCGAGGGCGGCAGGCTGCCGTAACCGGGGACGATCAACTCGCTGTCCGGGCTCAGCCACGCGTCCGCCACGGACACGTTCGCGGAGCGG
Organism: Streptomyces sp. NPDC006925; assembly: GCF_042869575.1. Lineage (NCBI taxonomy): Bacteria > Bacillati > Actinomycetota > Actinomycetes > Kitasatosporales > Streptomycetaceae > Streptomyces > Streptomyces sp. NPDC006925. The sequence goes on along the minus strand of NZ_JBIAGB010000004.1, from coordinate 402,921 downwards.
AGGACGAAGTCGTCGGTCGTCACTCCGGGGAAGCCGATGCCGGACAGGCGCCGCACGGTGCTGCGGCCCCCGTCGGCCCCGACGAGGTAGCGGGCGGCGAGGGTCCCACCGTCCGCGAGGGTGACCCGGACGTGGTCGCCGTCCTGGTCCAGATCGGTCACCTCCTGCTCCCTGCGCAGGTCGACGCCGAGTTCCACGGCGCGTTCGGTGAGGACCTGCTCGATCCGCTCCTGCGGTGCCGGGAGCAGGTACAGGGGGTTCTCGTCGAGACCGGTGAGGTCCAGCGTCAACGCGCCGAACATGTAGCGGGACGCGGGTCGTGGCGGCCCGCCGGATCCGCTGACGCGCGTGTGGAGCCCCCGTCGGTCGAGCATGCGCACCACCTGGCCGACCAGGCCGTTGGCCCGGGGCTCGGTCTTCGGGCCGGCGAGGCGTTCCAGCACGGTGGGCCGCACCCCGGCAAGTGCCAGCTCACAGGCCAGCATCAGTCCGTTCGGGCCGCCGCCGACTATGACCACTTCAAGCATGATATTTCTTCCCTTCGGGGCATGGAGGGACGGAGGCTGCGGGTGGCAGCCTCCGTGCGGGGTGGAAGAAGTGGCTCTAGGGAGTGGGGAGTCCGGTGGCCACCATGCGCAGTGCCCGGGACAGCAGCGTCTCCATCGACTCGTCCGTGTCGCCCTGCACGAACAGTTCGAGGGCGACGTTGTTGGCGGCCATCACGCTCGCCGCCACCAGGCGAGGATGGAGTTCGGATCCCGAGTCCGCGCCCGTGCGCTCGGCGATCGCCGCGGCGAGTTCCTTCTCCGCGATCTTGCTCGCGCGCAGCATCTCGGCTTCCAGAGCGGGTTCGGCCAGCATCACCCGCAGGCCGGCCGCCCATGCGTCGGGCTCCTGGGGCGGCATTCGTGCCACTTCGGGACCAGGCTCCAGCTGCCGCATCGCCGCGCGTGTGATGGCCTCCCACAACGGCTCACCGGGTGGCCCGGCACGGAGTTCGGCCGCGAGCCCCAGGGCGCGTTCGAGGTGGCGGAACGCGATGGCCTCGGCCTTGCTGGAGAAGTAGTTGTTGTAGGTGCGCGGAGAGACGCCGACGGCCGCGGCGATGTCCTCGACCTTGACCCCGCCCCACCCGTGCTCGACGGTGAGCCGGACCGCGGCCCAGCTCAGCGCTGCGCGCGTGGCCTCCTTCTTCCGTTCCCGAAGACCGCTCATGGCACCCACGCTAACAAAGACTGCGTGCCACGCAAATATACGTGCCACGCAATTTCTCTCGGTCGGGCTCCGCCGTGCCGCCGCCCAGGACCGGACGGGGCGCCGCCGGCCGCCGGGCGCGCGCGGCACCGTCCGCTGTCCACAGCCCCGACCGCGCGTCCAGGGGGAATGGCAAGCTTGAACCCATGAACGATGCCGCCCCGGCGCCCACCTCCGCGTCCACCCCCGAGCCCCGCAGCCGTGCCCGAGTCCGCGCCCCCGAACTGCGGGGACGCTCCTGGATCAACACCGGCGGCGAAGAGCTGTCCCTGGCGGACCTCCGGGGCCGGACGGTGATCCTCGACTTCTGGACCTTCTGCTGCATCAACTGCCTGCACGTCATCGACGAACTGCGCGAGTTGGAGGAGCGGCACAAGGACACGGTGGTCGTCGTCGGGGTGCACTCGCCCAAGTTCGTGCACGAGGCCGAGCACGCCGCCGTGGTGGACGCCGTGGAGCGGTACGGGGTGGCGCACCCGGTGCTGGACGACCCGGACCTGGCCACGTGGAAGCAGTACGCGGTGCGGGCGTGGCCGACGCTGGTGGTGATCGACCCGGAGGGGTACGTCGTCGCGCAGCACGCCGGTGAGGGGCATGTGCACGCGATCGAGCGGCGGGTGACCGAACTGGAGGCCGAGCACGAGGCCAAGGGGACGCTGCGACGCGGCCTCGCGCCGTTCACCCCGCCCGAGCCGGTCGCCGGTGAGCTGCGCTTCCCGGGGAAGGTGCTGGCCCTGCCGGGCGGGACGTTCCTCGTCTCGGACACCACGCGGCACCAGGTGGTGGAGCTCGCCGCGGACGGGGAGACGGTGCTGCGCCGGATCGGCTCCGGGGAGCGGGGGCTGGCCGACGGTGCGGCGGAGGCCGCGCGGTTCAACGAGCCGCAGGGCCTGGCGCTGCTGCCGGGCGGCGAGGTGCTGGTCGCCGACACCGTCAACCACGCGCTGCGCCGCCTCGATCCGACCACCGGTGCGGTGCTGACCGTCGCGGGCACCGGCGCGCAGTGGTGGCAGGGCGCGCCCACCGAGGGACCCGCGAGGGAGGTGGCGCTCTCCTCGCCATGGGACGTGGCCTGGTTCGAGGGGCGCGTGTGGGTCGCGATGGCCGGGGTGCACCAGTTGTGGACGTACGACCCGGAGAGCGGCACCGTCGCCGCCGCCGCGGGTACGACGAACGAGGGGCTGGTGGACGGTCCGGCCGCCGAGGCGTGGTTCGCGCAGCCGTCCGGGCTGGCGGTCGCCGCGGACGGCAGCACGCTGTGGGTCGCCGACTCCGAGACGAGCGCCCTGCGCCGGATCGAACGGGAGCGCGCGCACGACGGCGAGGACGCCGAGAGCCCCGGGGCCGACGAGCACAGCGACGGCGGCCGGTTCGTGGTGCGGACCGTGGTCGGCACCGGCCTCTTCGACTTCGGCCACCGCGACGGCCCGGCCGGCCAGGCGCTGCTCCAGCACCCGCTGGGGGTCACGGCGCTGCCGGACGGGTCGGTCGCCGTCTGCGACACCTACAACCACGCGCTGCGCCGCTACGACCCCGCCACCGGTGAGGTGAGCACCCTGGCCACCGAACTGCGGGAGCCCTCGGGTGCGGTCCTGGCGCCCGGCGCCTCCGGCGAGGCGGACGGCACACCGGAGATCGTCGTCGTCGAGTCGGCGCGGCACCGGCTGACCAGGCTGCGGCTGCCCGAGGACGCGGTGCGGGTCGAGGGCGTGGCACACCGCACCCAACGGGCGGCCACCGAGGTGGCGCCCGGCGCCCTGCGGCTGGATGTGGTCTTCCAGGCCCCGGCGGGGCAGAAGCTCGACACCCGGTACGGCCCCGCGACCCGGCTGGTCGTCAGCTCGACCCCGCCCGAGCTGCTCGCCGAGGGCGAGGGCACGGGCACCGAGCTGCACCGCGAGGTCCGGCTGGCGGGAGCGGAGGGCACCGAAGGGGTGCTGCACGTCTCGGCGATGGCCGCGTCCTGCGACGAGGAAGGCGAGTACCCCGCCTGCCATATGCACCAACAGGACTGGGGCGTGCCGGTGCGGCTGACCGCCGGAGGCGCGGACCGGCTGCCGCTGGTGCTGGCGGGGCTGGACAGTTGACCGCGCCGGCCGAGACGGCACGGTGACCGGTCACCACACGGCCGCGTATGTCGACCCGTTGACCCTGGCGTGGGTCGGCCGGCACCTGGAGAGCGGCGAACGGGTCGTCGGGACCGAGGCACTGCACGGCGGCATCACCGCCGAAATGCGGCGGCTGACCGTCGGCACGGCCGACGGAAGCACTCGTGACCTGGTGCTGCGGAGCTTCGTCGACCCGTTCTCCATGGGCCGTGCCGAGGACTGGCTGAACCGGGAGACCGATGCCCTGGCCCTGCTCAGGGGGACGGGCGTGCCGGCTCCGGGGCTGGTCGCGGCGGATCCGACCGCCGCGCACTGCACCTTCCCGTCGCTGCTGATGACGCATGTGGCCGGCCGAACGGTCCTCGACGACGTTGGGGTGGAGACACGTGTTCCCCTGCTGGCCCGCCAACTCGTGGCGATCCACGCGTTGCGGCCCGCCGTGCGGCCCCGGCAGTACGAGGCGTTGACGACGGCCGACACCGTCGTGGTGCCGAAGGGCGCCGACGCGGCGGCATGGGCCGCGGCGATCGACGTGATCCGCAGCCCCGCGCCGTCCTGTGAAGGGCGCTTCCTGCACCGGGACTTCCAGCCGGGCAACGTGCTGTTCGATGCGCCGCCCGCACGTCCGGCAGCCGCCCGGATCACCGGCGTCGTCGACTGGGCGGCGGCTTCCTGGGGCCCGGCGGACCTCGATGTGGCGCACTGCTCCACCGTCCTCGCGCTCCTGCACGGCCCGGCGTGGGGTCTGCGGTTCACCGAGGCGTACCAGGAGGCCGGCGGGGTGCTGGCGGCGGCTCCGGGCGAGCGGCACTACTGGCAGGTGCGGGACGGTCTGGCGTGCTCGGAGGAAGTGCAGGCGGTGGCACGGCCATGGCGGGAAGCAGGGAGGACGGAGCTGACGACGCGAGCCGTGGAGGAGCGGCTGGATGCCTATGTCACGGCGCTGATGGACGCGCCGGTCTGACGGGGGTGCGCCCGGCCGGTACGGCCGGCCGGGACCGAGGGGCCGTACCCGTCCCGGAGAAGGGAGAGGGCCGAGAGGGCTGCCCGGCTCACTCCAGGTGGTGGCGGTTGTACTCCTCGACGACCGGGGCGCCGGGGGACGGGGGCTGCACCCGGCGGCGCTTGAGGATGCTGATGTAGGCGCACAGTCCGATCGTGCCGACGATCAGCAGGATGATGCCCATCAGGTCGACGTTGATCCCGCTGATGTCGATGTCGACCGCCAGGGTCAGAATCGCCCCCAGGGCCATCATGCCGATGCAGATGACGATGCCCATGAGTTGCCTCCAAGCACGGTTGAGCCGTCTCGGCTCGTTCGGGCCGAACTGGCTCTTCGGCCGGGCGGATTCGCTTGCCGCGCGCGGGTACCCGGTTCTGTCGGAGGCAATCACCTGCCGCGCTGTCCCGGACTCCGCGGCTGCGCGGGGTCCGGGACGGGCGGTCGGTCACGGTCGCAGGCGTGCGGACCGGGTCATTCGCCGAGGAACGCCGTGAGGCAGTTGGCCAGCAGGTAGGGGTCGTCGGCGCCGCACAGCTCCCGGGCCGAGTGCATCGAGAGGATCGCGACGCCGATGTCGACGGTGGTGATGCCGTGGCGTGCGGCGGTGATCGGGCCGATGGTGGTGCCGCAGGGCACGTCGTTGTTGGAGACGAAGCTCTGCCACGGGACGCCCGCGCGTTCGCAGGCCGCGGCGAAGACGGCGCGTCCGGAGCCGTCGGTGGAGTACCGCTGGTTGACGTTGACCTTGAGGATCGGGCCGCTGTTGGGCAGCGGGTGGTGGCCGGGCTCGTGCCGCTCGGGGTAGTTGGGGTGCACGGCGTGCCCGGTGTCGGAGGAGAGGCAGACGGTGCCCGCCCAGGCGCGGGCCCGGTCCTCGTAGGTGCCGCCGCGGGCGAAGACGGAGCGCTCCAGCACCGAGCCGAGCAACGGCCCGTCGGCGCCGGTGTCGGACTGGCTGCCGTTCTCCTCGTGGTCGAAGGCGGCGAGCACGGGGATCGCGGTGGGCTCGGCGTCGGCGCCGCGGCCCGCCGCGGCGGTCAGCGCGGCGACCCCGGCGTGCACGGACAGCAGGTTGTCCATCCGTGGACCGGCCACGAGTTCGCGGTCCCGTCCCAGGTAGGCGGGGGGCTCCACGCTGTGCGTCATCAGGTCCCAGCCGGCGATGTCCTCGACCGGGAGTCCGCTCTCCTCGGCGAGGAAGCGCAGCAGGTCGCCCTCCTCGGTTCTGCCCAGGCCCCACACGGGCGTCATGTGGCGCTGGCGGTTCAGCTTGAGGCCGTCGTTGACCTGCCGGTCGAGGTGGATGGCGAGCTGCGGTACGCGCAGCAGGGGGCGGTCCACGTGCACCAGGTGGGTGGAGCGGTCGCGCAGGGTCAGCCGGCCGCTGAGGCCCAGGTCGCGGTCGAGCCAGGTGTTGAGCAGGGCGCCGCCGTAGATCTCGACGGCGATCTGCCGCCAGTTGTGGGCGCCGGTGTCGGGTACGGGCTTGACGCGCAGGTTGGGCGAGTCGGTGTGGGCGCCGACGATCCGGAAGGGGGTGCCCGGCAGGGCGCCCTCGGGGACGTACCAGGCGATGAGCGCGCCGCCGCGCAGGACGTACTTGCCGCCTGTGGTGGCGTCCCACGTCTCGGTCTCCCGGACCTGCCGGAAGCCGGCCTTCTCCAGTTGCGCGGCCGCGTTCGCCACCGCGTGGTAGGGGGAGGGGCTGGCGGCGAGGAAGGACAGCAGACCGTCGGTGTGACCGCGGTCGAACGGCGTGGCGTTGCTCATGGGCCCACTTTACGGCGCGGTGTCCGGGCGCCGGGCGCGTGGTCGTCCCCGCTCGGGACGGGCAGCCCGCCGTGGCGGCGGCGCCTCGCCCCGGTCGCGGCAGCGCGCCGCTCCGGTGGCGCCGAGGCCGTTCCGGCCGGTCGGGCCGAGCGGCTGCGGCAGCGTCCTGCTCCCGGCGTCCCCTTCCCGGCGGCGTCCCGTTCCCGGCACCGTCCCGTTCCCGGCGGCGTCCCGTTCCCCGCACAGCAGCGCCCCGCTCCCAGGGCGGCGGGAGCGGGGCGCGGGGGCCGGGTACCGGCCCGGCATCAGGGGCGCGGGAGGCTCAGAACGCCTTCTCGTCGAGCTCCATGATCGAGAGGTCCACCGCGTCGGCCAGCTCGCGCTGGACGGCGACCTGCGGCAGCACGTTCGCGGCGAAGAACTTCGCCGCGGCGATCTTGCCCTGGTAGAACGGCACGTCCTTGGCGGCGGCGCCCGCCAGCTTCTCGGCGGCCACGGCGGCGCCGCGCAGCAGCAGGTAGCCGATGACGACGTCGCCCGCGGTCAGCAGGAAGCGGGTGGTGTTGAGCCCCACCTTGTAGATGGACTTGACGTCCTTCTCGGTGGCGGCCAGGTCGGTCAGCATGGTGCCGACGATGGCCTCCAGCTCCCCGGCGGCCTTGGCGAGGTGGTCGCGGGAGGCGGCCAGCTCCTCGCCGCCCTGCGCCTCGGCGAGGAACTTCTTGATCTCCTCGGACAGCGCGGTCAGCGCCTGGCCCTGGTCGCGGACGACCTTGCGGAAGAAGAAGTCCTGGCCCTGGATGGCGGTGGTGCCCTCGTAGAGGGTGTCGATCTTGGCGTCCCGGATGTACTGCTCGATCGGGTACTCCTGCAGATAGCCCGAGCCGCCCAGGGTCTGCAGGGACTGCGCGAGCTGCTCGTAGGACTTCTCCGAGCCGTAGCCCTTCACGATCGGCAGCAGCAGGTCGTTGAGGCGGTGGGCCGCGGTGGCGTCCTCGCCGCTGTGCTCCTTGAGCAGGACCTCGTCCTGCACCGTGGCGGTGTAGAGCACCAGGGCGCGCATGCCCTCGGCGTACGCCTTCTGGGTCAGCAGCGCACGGCGTACGTCCGGGTGGTGGGTGATGGTGACCCGGGGCGCGGTCTTGTCCGTGAACTGGGCCAGGTCGGCGCCCTGCACCCGCTCCTTGGCGTACTCCAGCGCGTTCAGGTAGCCGGTGGAGAGGGTGGCGATCGCCTTGGTGCCGACCATCATCCGGGCGAACTCGATGATCTTGAACATCTGCCGGATGCCGTCGTGCTTCTCGCCCAGCAGCCAGCCCTTGGCGGGCTGGTTGGCGCCGAAGGTCATCTCGCAGGTGTTGGAGACCTTCAGGCCCATCTTGTGCTCGACGTTGGTGGCGTGGACGCCGTTGCGCTCGCCCAGCTCGCCGGTCTCCCAGTCGAAGTCGTACTTGGGCACGATGAACAGCGACAGGCCCTTGGTGCCGGGGCCGTGGCCCTCCGGGCGGGCCAGCACGAAGTGCACGATGTTCTCGGACAGGTCGTGCTCACCGGAGGTGATGAAGCGCTTCACGCCCTCGATGTGCCAGGTGCCGTCGGCCTGCTCGGTGGCCTTGGTGCGGCCGGCGCCGACGTCCGAGCCGGCGTCCGGCTCGGTGAGCACCATCGTGGAGCCCCACTGCTTCTCGGCCATCAGCGAGGCGATCTTGTGCTGCTCCTCGGTGCCCTCCTCGTGCAGCACGCCCGCGAAGGCCGGGCCCGAGGCGTACATCCACACGGCCGGGTTGGAGCCCAGGATCGTCTCGGCGAAGCCCCACAGCAGCGAGCGCGGCGCCGTGGTGCCGCCGATCTCCTCCGGGATGCCCAGGCGCCACCACTCGGCGTCCATGTACGCCTGGTAGCTCTTCTTGAAGGCGGCGGGTACCGGTGCGGTGTTGGTGTCCGGGTCGAAGACCGGCGGGTTGCGGTCGCCCTCCTCGTAGGAGGCGGCCAGCTCGTTCTCGGCCAGCCGCGCGATCTCGGACAGCACGTTCTTGGCGGTCTCGACGTCCATCTCCGCGAACGGTCCGGTGCCGTACACCGTGTCGCGCCCGAGCACCTCGAAGAGGTTGAACTCGATGTCGCGGAGATTCGACTTGTAATGCCCCATGGCGACGGCTCCGTAGTGGCTCGCTCGTACTTGTCAGTAGTCCCATAGATGATGCTACCCGTCGGTAATAAGAAGCAACCCCTCACCACCCCTCTGTGACTCGTTACTCTTTTCGCTATGTACGGTTACGACCAGACCGGTGCTCCCCCCGGACAGGGCCATGGGCCGCAGCCCGGGCAGGGCCACGGCGGGCACGGCTACCAGCACGCCGGGCACGGCCCGCATCCCGGTCAGCAAGGTCACCAGGCGCCGCCCCCGCCGCCGTACGGAGCGCACCAAGGGCCGCCGCAGTACGGCCAGCCGGGAGGGCAGCAACAGCAGCCGCTCTACCCCGAGCCGTCGCCGCCCTCCCTCCAGGAGTCGATCCGCGCCTTCACGACGGGCTCGATGAGCGCCGAGGACTTCCAGGGCATCTTCTCCACCTCCAAGGTGTACTGCCCGCGCGGCGACACCCCCGGTTTCCTCGCGCTGCACAACACCCAGCAGCCGGTCATCCCGATGTTCAGCACCCTCAAGGAGCTGCGCGCCTACGCCGGCAAGGAGTCGAAGTACTTCGTCATCACCGGTGCCGAGGTCCTCGACCTGCTGCCGTCGGGCTACGGCTTCGTGCTCGACATGGAGGGCGAGCACCGCGTGGTCTTCGATGCCAAGGCGGTCGAGGAGATGGTCGACTTCGCGATGCGGCGGATGTACGGCTGAGCCGACGGGTGTGCGGCTGAGCGGCGGATGTACGGCTGAGCCGACAGGCGCGCGGCCGCCGCCATGCGCGGGCATGCGCCGCCACGCGCCCGGCGCCCTCAGTCCTCGGGCGGCAGGGGTGGCAGAGGGACCTCCGCGTCCAGGGCCTCCCACCGGTCCAGGGGCGGCTCCCCGGCGCTCTCCCGGGCTCCCTCGCCGGAGCCTGCAGCACCCTCGCCGGAGCCTACAGCTCCCCCGCCGGAGCCTGCAGCTCCCCCGCCGGAGTCTGCGGCTCCCTCGCCCTCGCCCGCCGGGGCGGCCGGGTCCCGCTCGTGGATCTCGAACCAGGTGCGCTTGCCTTCCCCGCGCGGGTCCACTCCCCACCGGTCGGCGAGCATGCCCAGCAGCATCAGCCCCCGCCCCGAGGAGGCGAGCTCCCCCGGGCTGCGGCGGTGCGGCAGCTCGTCGCTGGGGTCGGAGACCCCGACCCACAGGGTGCGGCCCTCGCCGTGCCGCGGCACGGTGATCTCCGCCACCAGCACCGCGTCCCCGTCCGTGTGCACCAGGACGTTCGTCAGCATCTCCGAGAGCATCAGGACGGCGCCGTCGACCTGGTCCGGATCGCACCAGTCGTGCAGCAGGTCGTGGAGCTGGTGGCGGGCGTCGGCGATGCGGTCCGGCTGGGCCTGCGCGACGGTCAGCACGGTGCGCCGGGTGGTGACGGGTGCCCCGGCCGCCGGGGCGCCCGCGCCGGTGGCGCTCCGGGCGAGCAGCAGCAGTGCGATGTCGTCCTCGCGCCGGTCGGCGGGCGCACCTGTCGGGTCCCAGGAGGTGTCGCGGCCGCCCTGCACCGCCTGGACGAGGGCGTCGGCGAGCTGCTCCAGCGCTGGACTCCCGGTCGTCTGTCCGCTGCGCCCCGCCAGCTCCTCGGCGACCCGGCTGATCCGCTCCCACCCCGTCCCCAGGTCGTGGCCGCCCGCCTCGATCAGCCCGTCGGTGCACATCAGCAGCCGCTCCCCCGGCTCCAGCACCAGCCGGCTGACCGGGTACTCCGCGTCGGGTTCGATGCCCAGCGGCAGGCCCCCCGCGGTGGCGCGGACCAGCAGCGGGCCGTCCGGGAGCTGCACCGCGGGGTCCGGGTGCCCGGCGCGGGCGACGTCCAGCGCCCCGGTCTCCTGGTCCACCTCGACGTAGAGGCAGGTGGCGAACCGCGGCTCGGGGTGGTCGGCGGGCTCGGGCCCCGCGGCCGCGCCGAGCGGCGCGTGGTCCGCCGTCTCCTCGGCGGGGGCGGTGGGGGGCGGCGCGTTGACGCGTTCGCCGGCGCTCATCCCGTGCAGGAAGCGGGAGGCGCGGGAGAGCACCGCGTCCGGGTGGTGCCCCTCGGAGGCGTAGGCGCGTACCGCCACCCGCAGCTGGCCCATGATGCTCGCCGCGCGGACGTCGTGGCCCTGGACGTCGCCGATGACCAGCGCGGTGCGGCCGGAGGGCAGCGGGATGACGTCGTACCAGTCGCCGCCGATCTGCAGTCCGCCCCCGGTCGGTACGTAGCGGGCCGCCAGGTCCATGCCGGGGACGGCCGGGCTGTGCGCGGGCCGCATCACCCGCTGGAGCCGGGCCGACAGCTCGCGCTCGGACTCGTTGAGCATGGCCCGGGAGAGCGACTGGGCCAGCATCCGCGCCACCGTGGTCAGCAGGGCGCGTTCGTCGGGGGTGAACGCGAGGGGCCCGGCGAAGGCAGCCATCCATGTGCCGATGGTGCGCCCGGCGACGGTCAGCGGCAGGAACGCCCACGCGGCATGCCCGGGCTGGGACTCGGCGGGGCGTGCGGCGGGGAAGCGGTCGGCGTATTCGGCGGGGTCGTGCAGGTAGACGGCGCGGCCCGTGCGCACGGCCTCGGCCGCCGGGTCCTCGTCCGAGAGGTGCAGCCGGGAGCCGCTGCCGCGCGGCCCGTAGCCGCCGCCGGGCACGGACGGGTGGCCGGGCCGCGGGGGCGCGCCGGGGGAGGCGCCGTAGACGGTGAGCCGGTCACCGCTGAGGACGAAGACGGCCAGCGCTTCGGGGAAGAAGCCCGGCATGGCCAGCGACGAGGCGACCCGCAGCACGTCGGCCGTGGTGTACGCCTCGGCCAGCGCCCGCCCGGTGTCCAGCAGGAACGCCTCGCGGTTGCGCCGCCAGTCCCACTCGCCAGCCGGCCGCGGCCGCCGGGCGGTTCCGGCGGCGGGACGGGGCGAGGGCCGCGCTCGGGCGGCTCCCGCGCCCGGTGTGCGGCCTCCGGAGTCGCGGGCCGAGGGGTGCCGCGGCTCGTCCGGCCGCGTCGCGCTCTCCGGTTCGGGCACCTCGTAGAGCAGCCCGGTCAGCGCGGTGGCGGTCTCGGGCGCCCCTGTGCCGCGCGTCGGGCCGACGGGGGCGGCGGGGCCGGCCCGGCCGGCCGGAGTCGTGGTGTCGGACGTCGTGGTGCCGGACGTCGTGGTGCCGGACAGGGTGCCGGCGGTGCCCGGGGCGCCGGGGGCGGGGGTTCCGTCGGGTGTTTCCGGAGCTTCTGGAGCGCCCGTGGCCTCCGGAGCCTCCGGGCCGCCCGTGGCCTCCGGGGCCTCCGGGATGTCCGGGGCTTCCTGGGCGCCCGGGGGCAGGGGGCGCAGCACGACGCGGACGGTCCGCCGGACCTGCCCGTCGGCGTCCACCACCCGCAGCAGCGTCTCGGCGGTGGTGTTCTCGGCCAGCGCGAGGGTGACGATGCCCTGGAAGCCGACGTAGTCGACGGCGTGCAGGTGGGAGCGGACGGCGCTGCCGGAGAGGGTGCGGGCGCGGTGGGTGCCGGTCTGCGCTTCCGGCGGCTCCTCGGCGATCCCCAGGAGGCGGGCCGCGCGGGCGTCGAGCGTTACCAGACCGGTGGCGTTGTCCCAGGTCCAGAGCCCGGCGCCCAGGACAGCCAGGGCGTCGTCGGTGCGCATTGCACCACTTTATGCAGAGTCGTCGGGTTGGGGAAACGGGGGCGAGGCGGGGTGGTCCAGGGCGGTACTCTGAGGGGCACTCCACTGTGACCCCTGAGCCGAACGACTTGGATGAATGATGCATCGGTACCGGTCCCACACCTGCGGCGAGCTTCGCGCCTCGGACGTCGGCACTGACGTCCGGCTGAGCGGCTGGCTGCACAATCGCCGGAACCTTGGCGGCATCCTCTTCATCGATCTGCGCGACCACCACGGCATCGTCCAGCTCGTGGTCCGGGACGAGGCCGGCGAGATCGACGAGCAGCTCGGCTCGCTGGCCAAGGAGACGGTCCTGCGGGTGGACGGCAAGGTCACGGCCCGAGGTGCGGAGAACGTCAACCCCGAGCTGCCCACCGGTGAGATCGAGGTGGAGGTCACCGAGGTCGAGGTGCTGGGCGGGGCGGAGCAGATCCCGTTCACCATCAACGCCGAGGACGGCGTCAACGAGGAGCGGCGGCTGGAGTACCGCTTCCTCGATCTGCGCCGGGAGCGCATGCACCGCAATGTGATGCTGCGCAGCAAGGTCATCGCCGCCATCCGCGAGAAGATGGTCGCCCAGGGCTTCAACGAGATGGCGACGCCGATCCTCTCGGCCACCTCTCCCGAGGGGGCCCGCGACTTCCTCGTGCCCTCCCGGCTGCACGCGGGCAGGTTCTACGCGCTGCCGCAGGCGCCGCAGCAGTTCAAGCAGCTGCTGATGATCGCCGGGTTCGACCGCTACTTCCAGATCGCGCCCTGCTTCCGCGACGAGGACGCGCGCGCCGACCGCTCGCCGGGCGAGTTCTACCAGCTCGACATGGAGATGAGCTTCGTCGAGCAGGAGGACGTCTTCCAGGTCATCGAGACGGTGATGACCGAGCTGTTCCAGGAGCTGGGCGAGGGCCGCGAGGTCACCTCGCCGTTCCCGCGCATCCCCTTCCGCGAGGCGATGGTCAAGTACGGCTCGGACAAGCCGGATCTGCGCGCCCGGCTGGAGCTGACCGATGTCTCCGCGCTCTTCGCGGGCTCCGGCTTCAAGGCGTTCGCCGACAAGCACGTCCGGGCGCTGGCGGTGCCGGACACCGCGGCCCAGCCGCGCAAGTTCTTCGACTCGCTGGGCGACTTCGCCGTCGAGCAGGGCGCCAAGGGCCTGGCCTGGGTGCGGGTCGGCGAGGACGGCTCGCTGGCGGGGCCGATCGCCAAGTTCCTCACCGAGAACGACGTCAAGGCGCTCACCGACGCGCTGGGCCTCGTCCCCGGCCATGCGGTCTTCTTCGGTGCCGGTGAGTTCGACGAGGTCTCCAAGATCATGGGCGCGGTCCGTGTCGAGGCAGCCAAGCGCGCCGGGCACTTCGAGGAGAACGTCTTCCGGTTCTGCTGGATCGTGGACTTCCCGATGTTCGAGAAGGACGAAGAGACCGGCGAGATCGAGTTCTCGCACAACCCGTTCTCCATGCCCCAGGGCGGTCTCGAGGCGCTGCGCACCAAGGACCCGCTGGATGTGCTGGCCTGGCAGTACGACATCGTCTGCAACGGCGTCGAGCTGTCCTCCGGCGCGATCCGGAACCACGAGCCGGAGATCATGTTCGAGGCGTTCGGCATCGCCGGCTACTCCGAGGAGGAGGTCGAGCGCGAGTTCGGCGGCATGCTGCGCGCCTTCCGCTTCGGTGCTCCGCCGCACGGCGGGATCGCGCCGGGCATCGACCGCATCGTCATGCTGCTCGCGGACGAGCCCAACATCCGCGAGACCATCGCCTTCCCGCTCAACAACAACGCGCTCGACCTGATGATGGGCGCCCCGAGCGAGGTCGACGAGGCGCGGCTGCGCGAACTGCACCTCTCGCTGCGCAAGCCCCCGCAGGTCAAGCAGGCCGAGAAGGCCGAGAAGGCCAAGCAGGCCGAGTAGGTCGAGTAGGGCCACAGCAGGCCGCCCGGCCTGGTAGGGGCCGCCCGTGCCCCCTCCGCTTCCGACACGGTCCCCTCCGTACACATACGGAGGGGACCGTGTCGTTTTCTGCACCCGGGCGTCAATCGGCCGATCGAGCGGTCACTCTTGGTGGGGAGCGCGGCAAAGGAAGAACAACGGTCATCGATCGGCTACATATGTGCACGGAGACGACGACGATCTCTCCAACCCGGGCACATCCGGGGCACGATGCAACAGGGGGCGGCGGTCGGCCCTCGTGGCGGGACGTGTGCCGTCGCGCACGGCGCCCGCCGAGGGCGTCACGCACGGTGATACACCGCAGGTGTCGTGTGCAATGTGGCGGTCGAGCGACGAGAGTGACGGCGAAGGAGGTGGCGGCGTGCACGCCGAGGGCCCCAACCCGGGCACGTGTTGCCGCTGCGGTCTGCCGGTGCGGCACCGGGCCCTGATCGCGATCATCGAGACGGGTTCCGGACCCGGCGGCAGCGCGTACGCGTGCCTGCCCTGCGCACGCGACTACGCCAAGACCTCGCTGGCTCCGGAGTGGATCGGCGAGACGATCGCCCACGCGGAGGCGATGCGGCTGGCATGGGACGAGGAGCGCGAGGACGGCAGCCACCACCGCGGTCGGCCCCCCGTCTGACCTCCCGTCCGCCCGCGTCCGGCTTGGCAGCGTCCAACTCCGCCCGCGTCCGGCTTGGCAGCGTCCGACTCCGGCCCGTCCGGCTTCGCCGTGTCCGACTCCGCCCGCGTCCGGCTTGGCAGCGTCCGACTCCGGTCCGTCCGGCTTCGCCGTGTCCGACTCCGGTCCGTCCGGTCTCGGCCCGGGCCGCCCCGTCCCGCACCCCGCGAGCCCTGGCACTCCGGAGTCCCGCCCCCGGCGCTCCGGTCGGCGTCGGCACGGTGGGCGGCGCCGTATTCACCCGCGGTTCATTCCGCGGTCGCCCTGCCGCGTATCCGCGGCCTTAGCGTCACGGCGGCGTACGGCGTACAAGCGCACACCGCGCCCGGACCGGAGGAACGACCATGCGAAAGCCGCTGCCGCTGCTCACCGCGCACCCGACGGGAAGGTCGGCGATGACCTGCCGCTACCGCTGCGGCGACGCCTGCTTCCACGAGGTGCCCAACACCAGCACCAACGAGTACGCGGGTGACGTCATCGCCCGGGCCCTCTCGCGCCGCTCGGTGCTGCGCGCCGGTGCCGTCGTCGGGGTCGCCGCCGCGGCCGCGGGCGCCGGGATCGCCGGCCCCGGCGCCGGGACCGCCACCGCCGCGCCGCAGGGCAAGGGGCACCACCCGCACGGCGGACCGCACGGCAAGCCGGCCAAGGGCCTGCGGTTCGAACCCGTCGCGCCCAACACCGCGGACACCGTGACCGTTCCGGAGGGCTACGGGCAGAACGTCGTCATCCGCTGGGGCGAACCGATCCTGCGCGGGGCGCCGGACTTCGACCCGACGCGGCAGAGCGCGAAGGCCCAGGCAGGGCAGTTCGGCTACAACAACGACTTCCTCACGCTGCTCCCGCTGCACTCCCGGCACCACGGCCACGGCCACGGCCACGGCGCCGACCAGCTCCTGGTGGCCAACCACGAGTACACCGACGAGGAGCTGATGTTCGCCGGGTACGACCCGGAGCAGCCCACCCGCGAGCAGGTAGAGATCGCCTGGGCCGCGCACGGCCTGTCCGTCGTCGCGGTCGCCGGTGAGCGACGTACCGGTGCGCTGCACGCCGTGCCCCGCCACCCGCTCAACCGCCGGGTCACCGCCACCACCGAGTTCCAGGTCACCGGCCCGGCCGCGGGCAGCGCGCTGCTGCGCACGAAGGCCGACCCCAGCGGGCGCCGGGTGCTGGGCACGCTCAACAACTGCTCGGGCGGCACCACGCCGTGGGGCACGGTGCTCTCCGGCGAGGAGAACTTCAACCAGTACTTCGCCAACGCGGAGCGGGTGACCGACCCCGAGCGCGCCGCAACCCTCAAGCGGTACGGCATCTCGGGCGGAGCCAGCCAGCGGCGCTGGGAGGAGTTCGACGAGCGGTTCGACCTGACCGCGGAGCCGAACGAGGTGCACCGCTTCGGCTGGGTGGTGGAGCTGGACCCGTACGACCCCGACTCCGCGCCCCGCAAGCACACGGCGCTCGGCCGGTTCAAGCACGAGGCGGCCCAGCCGCGGCTGTCCCGGGACGGGCACGCCGTCGTCTACATGGGCGACGACGAGCGCTTCGACTACTTCTACAAGTTCGTCTCCAAGAACCGGATGCGCCGCGGGAAGAGCGCCGAGGACCGGCGGCACAACCTCTCCCTGCTGGACGAGGGCACGCTCTACGTCGCCAAGCTGACCGGCGACAGCCCGGCGGACGAGATCGACGGCGCGGGCACGCTGCCCGAGGACGGCGAGTTCGACGGCACCGGCCGGTGGATCCCGCTGGCCGCCGGGGACCGGTCGTTCGTGCCGGGGATGAGCGCCGAGGAGGTGTACGTCTTCACCCGGCTGGCCGCCGACAAGGCCGGTGCCACGAAGATGGACCGCCCCGAGGACATCGAGCCCAGCCCCCGCACCGGCCGGGTGTATGTGGCGCTGACCAACAACACCGACCGCGGCAAGGACGGCAAGCCGGGGCCCGACGAGGCCAACCCGCGCAACGCCAACAAGCACGGCCAGGTGCTGGAGTTCGCCGAGCGCCGCAACGACCCGACCTCGCGGACCTTCTCCTGGCGGCTCTTCCTGGTCTGCGGCGACCCCCAGGACCCGGGGACCTACTTCGGCGGCTTCCCCAAGGAGCAGGTCAGCCCGATCTCCTGCCCGGACAACGTCACCTTCGACGACTACGGCAACCTGTGGATCTCCACGGACGGCAACAAGCTCGGCTCGCACGACGGGCTGCACGGTGTCGCCACGGCCGGGCCGCGGCGCGGCGAGGTCCGGCAGTTCCTGACCGTCCCGACCGGCGCGGAGACCTGCGGGCCGCTGGTGCAGGACCGCCGGGTGCTCGTCGCGGTCCAGCACCCGGGCGAGGTGGACGGCGCCTCGGTGGAGAAGCCCGCCTCCTCCTGGCCGGACGGACCGGGCCACTATGTGCGCCCGGCGGTGGTGGCCGTCTGGCCCGAGGACGGCTCCCACGTCGGCCGCTGACCCCGGCCGCTGACCTCGGC
Organism: Streptomyces sp. NPDC006925; assembly: GCF_042869575.1. Taxonomy (NCBI): domain Bacteria; kingdom Bacillati; phylum Actinomycetota; class Actinomycetes; order Kitasatosporales; family Streptomycetaceae; genus Streptomyces; species Streptomyces sp. NPDC006925. The sequence goes on along the minus strand of NZ_JBIAGB010000004.1, from coordinate 385,911 downwards.
CGCTGACCTCGGCCGCACGCGCGGGCGGCTGGTTTGAAATCGGGCAGCGGGAGCGGGCCCCGTCGGTGACATCCGGCGGGGCCCGGCCCGGTCCCGCTCCCCGGCTGATCCCACCCGCCCGGTGCGGGCCGGCCCCCGGTGCGGTCCGGTGGAGGCCGGTCCGGTGGAGGCCGGTCCGGCGGGGGCCGGTCCGGTGGGGGCCGCGGTGTGCCGTGCGCGGTGGGGGCCGGGCTGGCCGTGCGCGGTGGCGGGGCCCGCGTACCCGTGCGAGGGTGACGGCAGGGCATCTGCGGCAGAGATGCCGAAATCAGGCGGAACGCCCCCCATCAAGCCAACCTCGCGGGTGCAGGTGCAGCCATGGAGCGAACCAGGATTCTGATCGTCGGCGGTGGCTTCGCCGGAGTCGAGTGCGCACGCGGACTGGAGCGAGGACTGCGGCCCGAAGAGGCGGAGATCAGCCTGGTCACCCCCGCCAGCTACGAGCTGTACCTCCCGTTGCTCCCGCAGGTCGCCGCCGGGGTGCTCACCCCGCAGTCGGTCGCGCCGCCGCTGCGCAGGCTGGTGCACCGGACCTCCATCGTCCCCGGCATGGTCATCGGGATCGATCCGCACGACCGGATGTGCGTGGTCCGCCTCATCAGCGGCGAGACCGTCAATCAGCCCTACGACCGGCTGATCCTCACCCCCGGCAGCGTCACCCGTAGCTTCGACATCCCGGGTCTGAACGAGCAGGCGCGCGGGATGAAGACGCTCGCCGAGGCCGCTTATGTGCGCGACCATGTGATCGCCCAGCTCGACCTGGCGGCGGCCAGCACCAACGAGCAGGAGCGGGCCGAGCGACTGCAGTTCGTGGTGGTCGGCGGCGGCTACGCGGGCACCGAGACCGTCGCCTGCCTGCAGCGGCTGACCAACTCCGCAGCCAAGCGCTATCCGCGGCTCGATCCCGACCTGATCAAGTGGCATCTGCTGGACGTCGCCCCCAAGCTGATGCCGGAGCTGGGCGAGAAGCTGGGGCGGCGCGCCCAGCAGATCCTGCGCGAGCGGGGGACGGACGTGTCGCTGGGGGTCTCGGTCGCCAAGGCGACCGAGCGGCGGATCACTCTGACCGACAACCGGGTGCTGCCCTCCCGCACCCTGATCTGGACGGCGGGCGTCGCCGCCAGTCCGCTGATCAGCACCCTGGACGCGGAGACGATCAAGGGGCGGCTCGCGGTCAACGCCGACTTCACGGTGCCCGGCCATCCCGGGGTGTACGCGCTGGGCGACGCGGCGGCGGTGCCGGATCTGACGAAGGTCGGTGGCGCGGTGTGCCCGCCCACCGCGCAGCACGCCGGGCGCCAGGGCAAGCACATGGCCCGCAATCTGATCGCCGCGCTGCGGGGCGAGCCCATGACGCCCTACCGGCACAAGGATCTGGGGCTGGTCGTGGATCTCGGCGGGACCAACGCGGTGGCCCGCCCGCTGGGGTACGAGTTCTCCGGGTTCCCGGCGCAGGTCATCACCCGCGGCTATCACCTGATGGCGCTGCCCACCTTCACGGCGAAGGTCCGCACGGTGGCGAACTGGAACCTCAACGCGCTGATGGGTGACGACTTCCTGCGTACCGGTTTCCTCTCGCGCCGCCCCGCGACCCTCCAGGACATGGAGGCCACGGACGCCTACCTCACCCAGGAGCGGGCGCGCGAGCTGACACCGTGAGGCGGGGTTGCGCCCGGCGCGGTGAGGCGGGGTTGCACCGGTGGCGCCGCGGCGGGCCGCGGCGGACACGACGCTTTGACTTGAAGTGAAGTTCAAGTAACAGGATGGGGGTCTCGCAGCCAGCGAGAGTCCCCAGCCGGAAGGCATCGCCATGCACGCCGTCGTCCTGCACACCTTCGGCCCCGCCGAGAACCTCCACCACGAGACGCTGCCCGACCCCGAACCCGGGCCCGGCCAGGTCCGGATCGCCGTCCGCGCGGCCGGAGTCCACGCCATCGAGACCGTCCTGCGCGCCGGAGTGACCGAGGGCCTCGTACCGCCGCTCCCCGAGCTGCCCGCCGTGTTCGGCGGCGAGGTCTCCGGGCGTGTCGACGCGGTCGGCCCCGACGTCGCACCCGAGTGGCTGGGCCGCGACGTGGTCACCGCGAAGGGTTCCCCCGGCGGCTACGCGGAGCTCGCCGTCGCGGACCTCGCCGAGGTGCTGGAGCGCCCCGCCGGGCTCGACCACGAGGCCGCGGTCGCCGCGATCGTCACCGGCGGGACGACCGTGGCGGTGCTCGCCCGGGCCGATCTGGACGAGGGCGACGTGGTGCTGGTCAACTCGGCGGCGGGCGGCATGGGACGGCTGCTGGTCCAGCACGCCCACGCGCTCGGCGCCGTGGTGATCGGCGCCGCCGGAGGCCCGGAGAAGACCGCGGCCGTCCGGGAACTCGGCGCGGACCTGGCCGTCGACTACACCCGCCCCGACTGGCAGCAGACGGTCGCCGACTGGCTGGCCGGGCCGGGCGCCTGCCGCTCCGTCACCGCGGTCCTGGACGGAGTCGGGGGCGAGCAGGCCCGCACCGCCTTCGGCCTGCTCGGCGCCGGCGGCCGCTTCGTGACCTACGGCGCGATCTCCGGTGCCGAGTTCACCCCGGCCGCCGAAGAACTGGCCGCCCGCGGCGTCACCCACGTCGACGCCCTCCGGAGCATGCTCGCCCACCCCGAGCGCATCGCGGACCACCGGGCCGAGGCGCTCCGCCGCACCGCCGCAGGCGACTTCACCCACACCACCCACCCCTTCCCGCTCGCCGAGGCCGCCCGCGCCCACAAGGCCCTGGAACAGCGCGAGACCACGGGCAAGGTCGTCCTGATCCCCTAGCGGTGCCCCGACGACGGGGAGGCCGGGGCACCGCGGCGTCCCCGGGCGGACGGTTCCGGGGGCCGGCTCCGGCGTGCGGTGCCGACCGCGTGGGGGCACGCATTCGGCGGGGGAATCCGGGCACAGTTGGGGGAGAGCAAGGAACGACGAGCAGTCCGAGGAGCCCCCCATGCCCACGGTGCCGGTGGTGCGCAGCCTGCGCAGGGTGGTGCGGCCCCGCGTGCCGCGCCCCGTGGTGGACCTCTCCCACCCGGTGCGCTCCCCGCTGGGCACCTCCGTGGTGAGTTGTGTGGCCTACGACCGCGAGGGCACGCGGCTGATGGCGGAGTGCGGTGTCGCGGAGGCGCTGGCCTGCGTCCGCAAGGGCGGCGCCGCCGACGACAGGGACGACGGCGACGGCGGCGGCACGGGTGACGGCGGCTTCGTGTGGATCGGGCTGCACGAACCGGGAGAAGCCGAGTTCGAGGGCATCACCGAGCTGTTCGGGCTGCACCCGCTCGCGGTGGAGAACGCGCTCGAACCCCATCAGCGGCCGAAGGCGGAGTGGTACGGCGGCGAGATGATGTACGCCGTCTTCAAGACGGTCAGCTATGTGGAGCACGAGAAGGTCTCCACCACCAGCGAGGTGGTGGACACCGGCGAGATCGTCGTCTTCACCGGCGCCGACTTCGTGATCACCGTCCGGCACGGCCGGCACGGCTCCCTCGGCCCGCTCCGCGAGGAGTTGGAGTCCGACCCGGAGCGGCTGGCGCAGGGCCCGGCCGCGGTGCTGCACGCGATCGCCGACCGGGTCGTGGACGACTATCTGCTGGTCGCCGACGAGGTGCAGACCGACATCGACGAGCTGGAGAGCCAGGTCTTCGCCTCCGAGGCGCCCTTCGGGGGCAGCGGCAGCGGGGGCGGCTCCGGCACCAGCCGGGTCTACCAGATCAAGCGCGAACTGCTGGAGCTCAAGCGCGCCACCCTGCCGCTGGCCCGGCCGCTGGAGCTGCTCTCCGACCGCCCCAACCGGCTCATCGACCCCGAGATACGCAAGTACTTCCGGGACGTCGCCGACCACCTCGCCCGGGTCACCGAGCAGATCGCCTCCTTCGACGCGCTGCTCGACTCGATCCTCCAGGCCCATCTGGCGCAGGTCTCCACCGCCCAGAACGAGGGCATGCGCAAGATCAGCGCCTGGGTCGCCATCGTCGCCGTCCCCACGATGGTCTGCGGCATATACGGGATGAACTTCGACCGCATGCCGGAGCTGCACTGGCGCCTGGGCTATCCGCTGGTCCTCGCCGTCATCGCCGTGACCTGCGTGGCCATGTACCGCGCGTTCCGCAGGAACGGCTGGCTGTGAACCGCGGGGCACACCCGCCCGCGAACCGCGGGGCACCGCAGCCGGTTCGGTGATTCCGAACCCCGGACCGGGGTGTCTGCTCCCTCGTGGGCCGCCTCGGGGCTCCGTAGCGTCGCAGCCATGATGAACGTGGACGACGAGACGTACGGGCGCGCGGGCGGCGCAGCCGGAGGCGGTCCCCCCGCAGCCCTCGCCCTGACAGGCGTGACCCGGCGCTACGGCCGACGCGGCGCGGCCGTGGACGCGCTGCGCGGTGTCGAGGTGGAGCTGCCACGGGGCAGCTTCACGGCGGTGATGGGGCCCTCGGGTTCGGGCAAGAGCACCCTGCTGCAGTGCGCCGTCGGCCTGGACCGGCCGACGCGCGGCAGCGTGCGGCTCGGCGGCCAGGAACTGACCCGGATGGGCCGCCGGGCCCTCACCCGGCTGCGCCGGGAGCGGATCGGCTTCGTCTTCCAGTCCTTCAACCTGCTCCCGGCGCTGACGGCGGAGCAGAACGTGGGGCTGCCGCTGCGGCTGGCGGGCACCGGTAGCCGCCGGGCTCGCCTGCTGGCCCGGGAGGCGCTGGGCCGGGTGGGCCTCGCCGAAAGCGCCGGGCGTCGCCCGGCGGAGCTCTCCGGCGGCCAGCAGCAGCGTGTCGCACTGGCCCGCGCGCTGGTGACCGCACCGGAGATCGTGTGCGCCGACGAACCCACCGGCGCCCTCGACCCCGCGACGGCGGAGGAGATGCTGGGTCTGCTGCGCGGGTCGGTGGACATGCTGGGCGCCACGGTGCTGATGGTCACCCACGACCCCGCGGCGGCCGCGCACGCCGACCGGGTGCTGTTCCTGGCCGACGGGATGCTGGTGGACACGTACGTGTGTGCGCGCAGCGCGGACGGTGCGGACAGTGCGGGGGACGGGAGCGGGGTCGGTGCCCGCACCGGTGCGGCCGCGCACATCGCCCGGCGGATGCGCACGTTGGCCGGACGGCCCCGATCCGGTCCGGGTACCGGCCCCGGCCCCGGTTTCGCGGCCCCGGCGGACGGCGGCCGCGACGCGGCGGGCAGGGCCGCATGACCACCGGACTCGCCCGGGCCTCGGTGCGGGCCCGACCCACCGCCTTCGCCGGAGTCTTCTCGGTGCTGGTCCTCTCCGCGGCGGTCGTCACCGCCTCGGTCGCGATGCTGCGGACGGCAGGACCGCTGCCGGCCGGGCCGCAGCGCGAGGCGGTCACGGCCATGGGAGCCGGCTTCACCGTGGTGACGTGCTACCTCTCCGTCTTCGTCATCGCGCAGGTCATGGCCCTGACCGTGGCCGCGCGGGCGCGGGAGAACGCGGTGCTGCGGGCCGTGGGGGCGCTGCCGTGGCAGATCCGGCGGGCGGTCGCCTCCGAGGCGCTGTGCACCGCGCTGCCCGCGCTGCCCGTCGGGTACGGGCTCGGCTGCGTGCTGGCGTACGGCTGGCGGGACGGGATGGCCGCCCACGGCCTGCTGCCCTCCGGGGTCCCGCTCGCCGTCGGATGGCCGCCCGCCCTGGCGGCGGGGGGCGTGCTGCTGGTCACCTCGCAGCTCGGCGGCCTGCTGGCCGCGCACCGTGCCGCACGGGCCCGCCCCGCCGATGCACTCGGTGAGGCGGCGGGTGCCCGCTCCCTCAGGTCGTCCGGACGGCTTCGGCTTCCCGGGCTGACGCTCGTCGGCGCCGTACGGGGGCTCGGCGCGGTGCTGGCCGTGTCCGGCGCCGTGGCCCTGACGGCGGTCACCGCGGCGGGACCGCGCGAGGAGGTGGGGGAGCATCTGCCGCTGGTTCTGCTGGCCTACCTGGTGGGGGTGGGCTGCGCCGGGCCCGCGATCGGCAGGGCGGTCGCCCGGCTGCTGGCCGTGCCGATGCGGCTGCTGACCGCGCCGCGCGCGCTGGGTGGCGGTGCGGCGGCCGAACTGGCCTTCGCGCAGGCGCGGGCCGCCGCCCGGCGGCTGTCGGCCGCTGTCACACCGGTCGCGCTGGTCGTGGCGTTCTCGCTGGTCAAGTTGGCAGCGCTGGCCGCGGTCGCGGAGCCCTCGTGGATCGACCTGTTCGCGACGGCCCTCTATGCCGCGTTCGCGGCGTGCGCCGCCGCCAACACCATGGTGCTGCTCAGCGCCGAACGGCGGCACGAGGTCGCGCTGCTGCGCGCGATCGGCGCCGCCCCCGGCCAGGTGGCGCGGATGCGGGTGGTGGAGGCGCTGACCGTCGCCTGCGCGGGCTTCGGTGCGGGCGCCGCTGTCGCCCTCGCCGTGACCCTCCCGCTGGGCGACGCCGCGGGGGCCTCCCTCTCCGCGCTGCCGCCGACCGGTTGGGCCGCGGCGGCGGGGGGCGTACTCGTCCTGGCGCTCGCCGCGACGCTGGCACCGCTGCCGGGGCAGCTGCGGCGGGCTCCCGGATGAGGCCGCAGCACGGGGGCGGGCCCGGGCCCGGACGGGCGGCGGCGGATGATGATTTCCCGCACCCAACGCAGCAGCTTCCCGACGGAGACCCCGCTCCGACGGAGCCCCCGCTCCGACGGAGACCCCGCTCCGACGGAGACCCCGCCCCGACGGAGACCCCGCCCCGCCAGAGGTCCCGCCCCGACGGAGAACCCAGCCGACAGCCGACAGCCGACAGCCGACAGCCGACAGCCGACCGAGAACCGAACGCCCATGCCCCGAGCCCTTGCCCTCATCGGCCTGCCCGCTACGCGTCCGGCGTGCCGCGCCGCGGTGTACGCGGCGGCGGCCCTCGCCCCCGCGATGCTGGGCGTGCCGGCCCTGGCGCTGCTCGCCGTCGGCGGCGCGCTGTGCGTGACCCGGATCGGACTGCCCTTCCTCTCCCTCGTGCTGACGGTCGTGCAGCGGCTGGCGGCTGTCCACCGGGGGCTGGTACGCGGACTGCTCGGCCAAGAGGTGCCCGCACCCCCGGCGCCCCGCCCGCTGCGTGCCGCCCACGACGCGGCGGCGTGGCGGTGCGCGGCCTTCGTCGCGCTCGACGTACCCCTCGGGGTGCTCCTCTTCGCCGTCCAACTGCCCCTGCGGCTGTACGGACTGGCGCTGCTGTCGTATCCGCTGTGGTTCCGTGCGGTCCGGCAGAACGGGCACCGTGGCCTCGAACTCACCGGCACCTTCCCGCTCGACAGCGCGTCCCGGGCCCTGGCCGTGGCCGCCGCGGGGCTGTTGCTGCTCGTGGCGGCCGACTGGGCGGGGCGCAGACTGGCCGCCCTCGTCCGGCTGCTGGCACGCACCCTCCTCGGCCCGCCGTCCCGCGCGCTCGCCGATCGGGTGCACGACCTGGAGGAGACCCGCGCCCTGGCCGTACGGGACTCCGCCGCCACCCTCCGCCGGATCGAACGCGATCTGCACGACGGGGCGCAGGCCCGGCTGATCTCCCTGGCGATGGCGCTCACCCGGGCGGCCGAGGCGCTCCGCGCGCCCGAACCGTCGGCGGCGGACACCGCCAAGGCCCGCGACCTGGTGGAGCAGTCCCTCGACTCGGCCCGCACGGCGCTGGGCGAGCTGCGCGACCTGGTGCGCGGCATCCATCCGCCCGTCCTCGACAACGGCCTCGCGCCCGCTCTCGCCTCGCTCCGCTCCGACATCGAGTCCCCGGCGCTGCGCGTGGAGTTGCGGGCCGAGCTGTCGAGTGCGCCGCGCCCGCCGGAGGCGGTGGAGACCATCGCGTACTTCTGCGCGGCCGAACTGCTGGCCAACGCGGTCCGGCACGCGGGTGCGCACCGCGTCGGGGTCGCCGTGCGGGTCGAGCCGGAGGCCACCGGGGGCGGGGACGTCCTGGTGCTGGAGGTCGAGGACGACGGGCGGGGCGGGGCGGCGCCGGCCCCGCCCCGGCCGGGCGGTCCGTCGGGGCTGCGGGGGTTGGCCGAGCGGGTACGCACCGTGGACGGCACACTGTCCCTCGACAGCCCGTCCGGCGGTCCGACCAGAGCGCTGGTCCGGCTGCCGTTCGCCGCAGCACGGGGGGAGACGACCAGGTGACGAACCGGGCAGGTCCGGCACTCCGGCTGGTGATCGCCGAGGACGCGGTCGTGGTGCGGGAGGGGTTGGTGGGCCTGCTCACCGACCGGGGGCTGGAGGTGGCCGCCGCGGTGGGCGACCCCGCGGCCCTGCTGGCGGCCGTGGACCGCACCCGCCCGGACGCCGTGGTGGCCGACATCCGGATGCCGCCCACGCAGCGTGACGAGGGGCTGCGCGCGGCCGCGGAGCTGCGCCGTCGGCATCCCCGGCTGGGCATCCTGCTGTTCTCGCAGTACATCGAGACCAGCTACGCGCACACGCTGCTCGCGGACGGCCCGGCGGGCATCGGGTATCTCCTCAAGGACCGGGTGCTGGACGTCGACGACTTCGTCGAGGCACTCCACCGGGTGGTGGACGGCGGTACCGCGCTCGACCCGGATGTCGTCTCCCGGCTGCTGGGCGCCCGTCCCGCGCTGGACGCGCTGACCCCGCGCGAGCACGAGACCCTCTCCCACATGGCCGCCGGGCTCACCAACGCGGCCATCGGCGCGCGGATGGGGATCTCGCAGCGGGCGGTCGAGAAGCACACGGCCACGATCTTCGAGAAGCTGGACATTCCGCGGACGACCGCCGCCCACCGCCGGGTCCGGGCGGTGCTCCGCTTTCTGGAAGGCCGGGAGGGCGCCCCGCGGTGAGGGGCGCCCTCCCGGGCGGGTACCGGCGGGGCGCTAGAGCACCAGCGACAGCAGCAGCAACAGCACCAGTCCGACGACGGAGATGATCGTCTCCATCACCGACCAGGACTTCAGGGTCTGCCCGACGTTCATCCCGAAGTACTCCTTGACCAGCCAGAACCCGGCGTCGTTGACGTGGCTGAAGAAGAGCGAGCCGGCGCCGACCGCGAGCACGACCAGTGCGGTCTGGGGCGTGGACATGTCGGCGGTGAGGGGGCCGACGAGCCCGGCCGCCGAGACGGTGGCCACGGTCGCGGAACCGGTCGCCAGTCGGATGCAGACGGCGATGAGCCAGCCGAGCAGCAGTGCCGGGATCGACCAGTCCTCGGACAGGTCCAGGATCATCTGCCCGATGCCGACGTCCACCAGGGTCTGCTTGAAGCCGCCGCCCGCGCCGACGATCAGCAGGATGCCCGCGATCGGACCGAGCGAGCTCGCCACGGTGGAGGACATCCGGTCCTTGGTGAAGCCCGCGGGGCGTCCCAGGGTGAACATCGCGACCAGTACCGCCACCAGGAGCGCCGTCATCGGATCGCCGATCACGTCCATGACCCGCTGCACGGTGTCCTCGGGGTCGTCGACGACGATGTCGGCGAGCGCCTTGGCGAGCATCAGCACGACGGGCAGCAGCACCGTGGCCAGCGTGCCGCCGAAGCCGGGCCGCCGGTCCAGTTCGGCGTCGGCCCGCTCGGGCACGACTCCTTCGGGTGGTGTGGTCTCGACCCAGCGTGCGGCCACCTTGCCGAACAGCGGACCGGCCACGATCAGGGTGGGGATGCCGACGACGAGGCCGAGGGCCAGCGTCACGCCCAGGTTGGCGTCCATCGCGTCGATGGCGACGAGCGGGCCGGGGTGCGGGGGCACCAGCCCGTGCATCACCGACAGTCCGGCGAGCGCGGGGATGCCGACGCGCATCACCGAGTAGTTGCCGCGCTTGGCCACCAGCAGCACCACCGGGATCAGCAGTACCAGCCCGACCTCGAAGAACATCGGCAGCCCGACGATGCCCGCGATCAGCGCCATCGCCCACGGGATGCTGCGCCTGCTCGCCCTGGCCAGGATCGTGTCCACGATCTGGTCGGCACCGCCGGAGTCGGCGAGCAGTTTGCCGAGGATGGCGCCCAGCGCGATGAGCACGCCGACGCCGGAGACGGTGTCCCCCAGGCCGGTGCTGAAGCTGGCTATCACCTTGTCGAGCGGCGCGGCGGCCGCGGCGCCCAGCGCGAGGGTGCCGACGGTCAGCGCCAGGAAGGCGTGCAGCTTGAACCGGGTGATGAGGACGACGATGACGGCGATGCCGACGAGGGCGGCGATCCCCAACTGGACGTTGCCGGCGGAGGTGATGGGGTCCGGTTGCTGCGACCCCGCGGCCAGCATCTCGGCACTGAGATGGCGCACGGCTCTACCTTCTTCGTGGGTGGTGATGTGTGGCGGGAGCGGATCGGGAACGGGTCAGGGGTTGCTGACCAACTGGTCGGTATGAGCGGGGGAGAGGCGGCCCAGCGCCGCCAGGGCGTGCCGGGTGACCGCGCGGGGTCCCGGCGCGACGTCGACGGCGGCGCCCGGCTCGTCCGGTGCCAGTGGTTCGAGCGTGGCGAACTGCGAGTCCAGGAGCGTGACGGGCATGAAGTGGTCCGACCGCCCGGCCATCCGCTCGGCGATCAGCGCGCGGTCGCCGGTCAGATGCAGGAAGACGACATGGGGTGCCGCAGCGCGCAGCCGGTCGCGGTAGCCGCGCTTGAGCGCCGAGCAGCTCACGACCCCGCCGCGCGCCTGGTGGCGGTGCGCCCAGGCGCCGATGGCGTCGAGCCAGGGTGCCCGGTCGGCGTCGTCGAGCGGGGTCCCGGCGGACATCTTGGCGACGTTCGCGGGCGGGTGGAAGGCGTCGGCCTCGGCGTAGGGCACGTCGAGGGCTTCGGCGAGCAGGCGTCCCACGGTGGTCTTGCCGGTGCCCGCCACTCCCATGACGACGATCACGGCGCCGGCGGCGGGGTGCACCGCCGGGTCGGCCGTCGGGCCGACCGGCCCCTCGACCGGCTCCACCGCCGGTCCGGGTGCCGCGTCGGCCACCGGGTCGAGCCCCGTGTCCTGCTCGGGCCTTGTGCTGCGCACCGCTCTCACCGTCCTCGTCGACCTTGCTCGGCGCGCAGGACACTCAACCCCATAGGTCACATGTATTCAATAGCTGGAAGCGATGTAGTCATACTTATTCGCCGTGACGAGAAGCACGTAGGCTGAGCGTCCCGGGTGCTCGCCGAGTGCGCGGGGAGGGGTGGAGAACAAGTCGGGAGAGGCATGACCAGCCAGGACGACGGCGCCGACCGGGAGAACGGCCCGGTGGGCCCGCACCGCGGGGACGGCGGGGACGGTGCGGACGGCCCGGACCCCGTGGACTCGGACGGTGCCGCGGGTGCGGACGGTGCGAAGCGCGGTCGGGGGGTGCGTCGCGAGCGCGGGCTGCACGCGCGGATGCTCGCCTCGCTCGGCCCGGCGATCACGGCCGGTGAGTACCCGCCCGGCACGGTGCTGCTCACCGAGGAACTGGCCGCCCGCTACGAGGTCTCCCGCACGGTGGCGCGGGAGGCGGTGCGGGTGCTGGAGTCCATGCACCTGGTCGAGTCGCGCCGCAGGGTCGGGGTCACGGTGCTGCCGACCGAGCAGTGGAACGTCTACGACCCGCAGGTGATCACCTGGCGGCTGGCCGGTGCCGACCAGGGGCGCCAGTTGCGCTCCCTCACGGTGCTGCGGTCCGCCGTCGAGCCGGTCGCGGCCCGCCTCGCCGCGGAGCAGGCCACTCCGGAGGAGTGCGCCGCGCTGACCGAGCACGCGCTGGGCATGGTCGCCACCTCGCGCGGGCGGCAGCTCGACAACTACCTGGTGCACGACATCGCCTTCCACCGCGCCGTGCTGCGGGCCTCCCGCAACGAGATGTTCGCGCGGCTCGGCGACGTCGTCGCGGCCGTCCTCACCGGCCGGACCCGGCACGAGGTGATGTTCAGCGACCCCCGTCAGGAGGCCGTCACCCTGCACGTCCAGGTCGCGGAGGCCGTCCGGGAGCGGGACGGCGCCCGCGCGGAGCGCGTGATGCGCACCATCACCGAGGACGCGATGGCGGAGCTGGACGTGCTGGCGCCCTGACCGCCCGCTCGCCGGGGCCCGTCCCCGGTGCCGGTCCTGGTCCCGGCCCCTGTCCCCCGCCGCCGGTCCGGGCCCGGCCGTCCCGCCGGACCGCGGGATGCGGGCATCCTGTCGCCTCCGGGCATCGTCGGGCGCGTGTGCGGCGTCCGTCTCGGTGACGGCGATCGGTGCGTTCCCCGGGGTGGTCCGGCCGCCGCCCACTGGTTAAGCTCACACAGAAGTTCTCTTGCGGATATCTTCATAGAAGCAGAGAAATCGGGAGGGGTTGGCTGCGATGGCCGACGACGACGCGTCCACCGACGCACACCTGGTCTTCCGCCAGTACCTGGACGCGGTCGGGCTGCACGGCATGGCGGGTGCCGAAGCGGTGGGACTGCAGGCCACCGAGTGGTACGCGCTGAGCGTGATCTCCGTGGAGGGTCCGCTCACCCCCGGCGAACTGGCCGTCCGCACCGGGCTGACCACGGGCGCCACCACTCGGCTGATCGACCGCCTCGAAAGCGCCGGATACGTCCGCCGCGCTGCGGACCCGGCCGACCGCCGCCGCCTGCGGGTCGAGCCCGCCGCCGACTCCTTCCCCGCGCTGGAGGAGACCGCCGCGCCCGCCCACCGCCGCATCACCGAGCTGCTGGAGGGCTACACACCCGAGCAGCGGGCCCTCCTCTTCGACTACTTCAGCCGCGCGGCGCCCGCCTACCGCGCCGCGGCCGAGGAGGTCCGCGCCGCCGCCACCCCGCCGCATCGCCGCCCCGGCCGCAAGCCGTCCTCGGCGCGCTGACCCGCCACCCCGGGACTACCGGCCCTCCGACCGGCCCCCTCCACAGCGCGCCCGACGGCGCCGGAGCCGACGATGGCCCCATGGCCCAGCCCTCCGACGAGCCGCCCGACCCGGCGACCGACGAGCCGTCCGGCGCCCCGTCCGGCGACGGCTCCGGCCGCCGGACGCTGTGGTCCGGCCACGGGTGGCCGCTGCTGGGCCCGGTGACCGCGGCCCTGTTCCTGGCCTACTTCCTGGTGCCCGAGCACACCCTGGGCCCGGAGCGGCCGGTACTGAGCTGGACCGTGTTCGGCATCGGACTGACGGCCATCGCCGTGCTGCTGGTCAAACACATGCGCGACGCCCTCTTCGACCGGCCCGGCACCGTCGTCGCACTGGTCTCGCTGATGTGCCTGTCCGTGCTGCTGTTCTCCTCCGCGTACTTCGTGATGTCCCATCACCCCGGCGAGTTCACCGGCCTGCGCACCCGGCTGGACGCGCTGTACTTCGCGCTGCTGACGCTCGCCACCCTCAGCTACGGCGACATCACCCCGCACGGCCAGTCCGTGCGGCTCATCATCCTGCTCCAGATCGTCTACACGCTGGTCTTCCTCACCGCCGCCGCAACCTCGCTGACCGGAAAACTGCGCCGCAACGCCGCGAGCCGGCCGCCCCGCGGCCGGGACCGGAAGCGGGGCCCGGACTGAGTCAGCCGCCCGCGTCCAGCGCGTCCAGCGCGTCCAGCACCGCGAGATCGTCCCGCAGCCACTGCGGGGCCTGGGGAGCCGCCGCGTACTCCCGCGCGTGCGGCAGACACGCCTCGACGGCCCGGCCCGGTCCCGAGTTCGCGTGCACGAGCGCCACCACCACGGTCTCCGCGCGCCGCTCCCCGCACGGCAGGCAGTACCCGGCACCGACCACGCCGCTCACCGGGCGGCCTCCCCGTCCGCGAGGGCCGCCCGCAGCCGCAGCGGGTCCGTCAGCCCGCGCCCGTCCGCGCCGCCGTAGGGCACGGCCCAGTACGGACCGGGCGGCTCCGTCCGCGTCCGCGCCGGAACGGGCAGCCAGCAGGCGACCGACAGCCGCACCACCTCGCCCTCCCGGGCTGGGAGGCCGCCGCCCCCGGGCGGGACCAGCCAGTACAGCCACGACCGGTGCGGGTCCCCGATCACGGCCCCGCACGCCTCCCCCAGCGTGCGGACGACCCCCCACCCCCGCGCGTACGGCACCCGCACCGCGTCCCACCACACCCCCACGGGCAGCAGCGCGAACGGCGCGTGGACCGGCGGGGACCAGGAGGTGTCGGGCTCTGCGGTGGCGCGGAGGTGCGAGTTGGGCGTCATGGGTGCCGTCCCGGGCTCGTGAGGGCGCGGCACCCCGTGTGCTGGTGCCGCCGTACGCGCGACGAACGTACGGTCGCGCCACGGGGGTCACCAGTGACGCCGTGTGCCGGTTCCGGGCCCGACTGTGACGTGCCGTCCTACTCGTCCAGATGCAGCCGGTCGGCGAGTTCCGCCAGCGGAGAGGTGCGGCGGCGCTCGCGGGAGTGGAGGTCGGCCACGAGGCGGCGGGCCGTGCCGTGGTAGCGCATCCACTCGGGTGCGTCCTGCTCCGCGGTGAGCAGCGCGCGGGTGGCTGCTTCGTCCCGGTCGAGCCCCGCGTGGGCGAGGGCGCGGTCCACGTGGAAGCGCGCGCGCCACGTCGGTGGGAGGGAGGCGAGGTCGGGGACGGTGCGCGCGGTGCCCAGCGCGTCGGCGCAGCGGTCCATCTCCACCTGGAAGTTCACCTTCGCCACGGCGGTGTTGGTGGGGCCGAAGGGAGTCGCGTAGTCGAGCCGGTCGCTGCCGATACCGGCCGCCGCCGCGGTCGCCATGCGCAGCAGTTCGTCCACCCGGTCGTAGTGGCGTTCGCCCTGCCGCACCGCGGCAGTCGCCGCACGCAGCAGCAGGATGCCCCACAGGGACAGATCGAGGGGCTGGGAGCGGAACGTCGGCTCGATGCGGGCCGCCTCGGTGTGCGCCACGTGCTCGGCGTCCTCCAACCGCCCCTGTTTGGTCAGGACCCAGGCGAGAGTCGCCGCGCCGATCGCCTCCAGATGCGGATCGCCCGCCCGCCGGGCCGCGTCCGCGGCGCGCTCCATGGCGGTGAACGCGGCGTCCGGGTTGCCGAGCGCCGTCAGGGTGGTCGCCGCGACCTGGTACGCCTCGGCGAGCACTGCGTACGCCGCCGTGCGGTCCCGGTCGCTGCCCTCGTACGCGCGCACGGCCGCCCGCGCATCCCTGATCAACTGCGGCAGCACCGTGCCCACTTCGCCCATCCGGCCCGCGCGCCGGGTGCCCTCGGTGGCGCGGAGGGAGGCGCGCAGCGCCCCGGCGGTCGGTGGCTCCTCCGGGTCCTCCAGGTCCGGTTCCGCGCCGTCGCCGAGCAGGTCGGCCACCGGCGACACCGCCCGCCGCAGCGCCAGGACCGACGGCGCGCTCCCGTCCGGCCGGGCCTCGAACGTGACCGGCGTTCCGACCAGCACCGACACATCGACATCCAGCGCCCGCGCCAGTTGGTTGAGCGTCGCCATGCGCGCTGTCCGGCGTCTGTTCTGCTCCAGCTTGCGGATGATGTCGACGCAGACCCCGGCCGACTCCGCCAGCCGCTCCTGGGTCAGGCCGCGGCGGGTTCTCAGCCGCCCGAGCCGGTCACCGATGCTGGTCTCGAACCCCTCGTGCATCGCGCACCCCCACACGTGGACACCTCCACGCTACCCGCGCGGAGGGCGCCGCGCCGCCCCGTTCCCCCGCGGCCGTCCCGAAGGGCACTGCCGCTCCCCGCCGGGGTGTCGGTCCCGCGTGCGAGGATGCGAAGCGGCCTAGCGAGCGATCGCGCACGGGTGGATGGCCGTCCGAAGCCACCGAGTCAGGGACTGGGGCACTGACGATGCGTACCGTGACCATCACCGGAAGCCGTACGGCGGGACACCACGACACCGCCCACTATGCGCAGCTCTTCACGGCGTACCTGGCGCCGTTCGCAGCCGACGCGCACTTCTACCTCGGCGGCGGCCGCGGCATCGACAGCCTGGCGCTCAGATGGCTGGCGGAGGAGACCGACGCCTGGCTCACCGTCGCCGTGCCCGGCACCCTGGACCAGCAGCCGCCGGAGGCCCGAAACGCCGTCAACCGCACCTGGGAGCGCATCGCGGAGATCGTCGAGCTGGCCGCCGACCCGCTGGACGACGCCGCCTACCTGGCCCGGAACCGGTGGATGGTCGACCGCTCGGCCATGGTGATCGGCTTCCCGGTCGGCACCAGCACCCAGTCGGGCACCTGGCAGACCCTCGACTACGCCTCTCAGCAGGGGAAGGCCCGGCTCGTCGTCCCCACGTGATGACCTGACCCGTGCGTGTTCTGACCCGTGCTCGTCAAGTTGTGCGGTTGCGGACGGGAGACGGGGGCACTCGGGCCGCGGAGGTGAACGATTGTGGGTCCTTTGCTCCTCGTCCTGCTGCTCGCGCTGATTCTGTTCGGCGCGGGGTTCGCGCTGAAGGCGCTGTGGTGGATCGCGGTGATCGTGCTGGTCGTCTGGCTGCTCGGCTTCCTCGTCCGGCCGTCGGTCGGCGGGCGGCGCGGTCGCTGGTACCGCTGGTAGCCGGCCCGGCCGCACCCCTTCGGCGCACTGCTGCCGGGGGCACCGCCCCCGCCGGTCCCACCCCGTTTCGGGGATGGGACCGGCGGGGGACCACGTGTGTCCGGAAGCAGCCGGGGGCGGCAGAAGCGCATCCAGCGTGCCCTCGGGCCGTATGGTCGCAAACATGGACACAACCGCCCTCCTCACGGACGCCTTCACCCGGCTGAACGGCGAGGTCCACGCGGCGCTCAGCGGGATCCGCAAGAAGAACCTCAACGAGCCGCCCGACCCTGGGGGCAACAGCGTCTGCTGGCTGATCTGGCACCTCACCCGGGTGCAGGACGACCACCTCGCCGACGCCGCGGGTACGGAACAGGTCTGGCACGCACAGGGGTTCGAGGATCGTTTCGGGCTGCCCCTCCCGGCCGACGACACCGGATTCGGCCACACGCCCGAGGAGGTGGCCGCCGTCCGGGTGGATTCGCCGAGACCGCTGCTGGACTACCACGACGCGGTCCACGAGGAGACTCTCGGCTATCTGGGCACTCTCGGTTCCCGATCCCTCGACCGCATCGTGGACGAGGCGTGGGATCCGCCGGTCTCGCTCGGGGTACGTCTCGTCAGCGTCCTCGGCGACACCCTGCAGCACGTCGGTCAGGCGGCCTTCCTGCGCGGCGTGCTGGAACGCCGCTGAGCCGCACCCGCAGCCGCACCCTCCCCAAAAAAACCGTGGATGCCGCATCCCGCAGCCTCGCCCCACCAGCCCGCACCAGCCCGCACCAGCCGCAAGAGCCGACGAGAGGCGCGCCCCGTGATCCCCCAGCGCACCGCCACCAGCTCGACCCTCACCCTGCACGTCAACGACATCGCGCACACCGTGACCGTCGACCACCGGACCACCGTCCTCGACGTACTGCGCGAACAGCTCGACCTCACCGGCAGCAAGAAGGGCTGCGACCACGGCCAGTGCGGCGCCTGCACGGTGCTGCTGGAGGGGCGCCGCGCCAACAGTTGCCTGCTGCTCGCGGTGGCGCACGACGGCGCGCACCTGACCACCGTCGAGGGGCTCGGCGACGCCGAGGACCCGCATCCGCTGCAGCGCGCGTTCGAGGAGCGGGACGCCTTCCAGTGCGGCTACTGCACGCCGGGCCAGATCGTCTCCGGGGTCGGCATGCTGTGCGAGGCCGCCGAGGGGCACCCCTCGCACGCCACTCCCGGCGAGGTGCTGCAGCAGTCCACCGGGGAGCCGGCCGAACTGAGCCGCGCGGAGATCCGGGAGCGGATGAGCGGCAACCTCTGCCGGTGCGGCGCCTACCCGCACATCGTGGCGGCCCTGGAGGACGCGAGCGGCCGCGTCGGTCCGCGCTCCGGCACCGCGCACCCCGCCCCCGGCCCCGCATCCGACCGCGACTCGGACCGCGACTCCGCCTCCGACGCCGCACCGGCGAGGTGACCCGCACCATGAAACCCTTCACCTTCGAACGCGCCACCAGCCCCGAGCAGGCCGTCTCCGCCTTCGCCGCGCAACCGCACGCGTACTTCCTGGCGGGTGGCACCAACCTCGTCGACCTGATGAAACTCGGCGTGGAGGCCCCCGGGCACCTCATCGACGTCTCGCGGCTGGCCCTGGACACCGTCGAGACCGCGCCCGGCGGCGGCCTGCGGGTGGGCGCCAACGTCCGCAACAGCGACCTGGCCGCGCATCCCGCCGTCCGCAGCGACTACCCGGCGCTGTCCCAGGCGCTGCTGGCCGGCGCCTCCGGGCAGCTCCGCAACCTGGCCACCACCGGCGGCAACCTCCTGCAACGCACCCGCTGCCCCTACTTCCAGGACCTCTCGGCGCCCTGCAACAAGCGCGAGCCCGGCTCGGGCTGCTCCGCCCGCGAGGGCGCCACCAGGGACATGGCGGTACTCGGCCACTCCGAGCACTGCGTGGCCACCCACCCCTCCGACATGGCCGTCGCGCTGGCCGCCTACGACGCGGAGGTCGAACTGCTCGGCCCCGAGGGGACCAGGACGGTACCGGCCGCCGCGTTCCACCGGCTGCCGGGCGACACCCCGGAGCGGGACACCGTGCTCAGGCCCGGCGAACTCGTCGCGCACCTCACCCTGCCCGCACCGCCCGCCGGGGCCCGCGCGGGCTACCGCAAGGCCCGCGACCGCGCCTCCTACGCCTTCGCGCTGGCCTCGGCCGCCGCCGTCCTCGCACTCGACGAGGACGGGACCGTGCGGCACGCCGCGCTCGCGTTCGGCGCGCTGGCACACCGGCCGTGGCGGGCCCGCACCGCCGAGGAGGTGCTGGTCGGGACCCGCGCCGACGCGGACACCTTCGCCCGTGCCGTGGACGCCGAGCTGGCCGCGGCCGAGCCGCTGGCGGACAACGCCTTCAAGGTGCCGCTGGCCCGCGGCGTGGCGGTACGGCTGCTGACCGGCCTTGCCGAGCCCCCGCAGCCCGCCGCGAACCGCCCTTCAGGGGCCTGAGGATCCGAGGACGAGGACGATGGCCGTGGACGACACCACCTCCCAGGACCGCACCACCTCCCGCGACCGCACCGGCCCCGGGGACCGCACCGGCGAACCCGTACTGGGCTCCCCCGCCGCCCGCCGCGAAGGGCACGCCAAGGTCACCGGCGCGGCCCGCTACGCCGCCGAACACACCCCGCCCGCCTGCGTGTACGGCCGGCCGGTACCCGCGACCGTCCCGCACGGCAGCGTCACCGGCATCGACGACAGCGAGGCCATGGCCCTGCCCGGCGCACTCGCCGTCCTCACCCACGAGAACGCGCCCCGGCTCGGCGAACCCGACGACCCCATCCTCGCCCTGCTCCAGAGCCCGCAGGTGCCGCACCGGGGCTGGTACGTGGCGCTCGCCGTCGCCGAGACCCCCGAGACGGCGCGCGAGATGGCGCAGGCGCTCCGGGTCGACTACGCGGAGGAGCCGCACGACGTGCTGCTCCGCGCCGACCACCCCGGGCTCTACCACCCCGAGGAGGCCAACGGCGGCTACCCGGCCGACCAGGAGACCGGCGACTTCGACACCGAGTACGCCGCGGCGCCGCACCAACTCGACGCCACCTACACCCTCAGCCCGCTGCACAACCACCCCATGGAGCCGCACGCCGCCACCGCCGTGTGGGAGGGCGGCCATCTGATCGCCTACGACTCCAGCCAGGGCGCCACCCTCGTCGGCACCACGCTCGCGGCGCTGTTCGGCCTCGACCCGGCACAGGTCACGGTCGTCTCCGAGCACGTGGGCGGCGGCTTCGGCTCCAAGGGCACCCCGCGCCCGCAGGCCGTGCTCGCCGCCATGGCCGCCCGGCACACCGGACGCGCCGTCAAGGTCGTCCTGCCCCGGCGCGAACTGCCCGGCGTCGTCGGCCACCGCGCCCCCACCATCCAGCGGCTGCGGCTCGGCGCCCGGGAGGACGGCACCCTGACCGCGCTCGGCCACGACGTGCTCACCCACACCGCCTCGTTCAAGGAGTTCGTGGAGCAGGCGGCCGTGCCCTCGCGCGTCATGTACGGCGCCGCGGGTATCCGCACCAGCCACCAGGTGGTCCCGCTCGACGTCCCCGCCCCCTCCTGGATGCGGGCCCCCGGCGAAGCACCCGGCATGTACGCGCTCGAATCCGCGATGGACGAGGTGGCCACAGCCCTCGGCATCGACCCGGTCGAACTGCGGCTGCGCAACATCCCCGACCGGGAGCCCGACAGCGGCAAGCCGTTCAGCAGCCACCACCTGGCCGACTGCCTGCGCGAGGGCGCCCGCCGGTTCGGCTGGGAGCGCCGCGACCCGCGCCCGGGCACCCGCCGCGACGGCGACCTGCTGCTGGGCACGGGCGTGGCCGCGGCCACCTACCCGGTCTACGTCGCTCCGTCCACCGCGTCCGTCGAGGTGCTGGGCGACGGCGCCCGGCCCGGCTACCAGGTGCGCGTCAACGCCACCGACATCGGCACCGGAGCCCGTACCGTGCTCGCCCAGATCGCCGCCGAGGAACTCGGCGTGGAACTGGACGCCGTCCGCGTCGACATCGGCAGCAGCGACCTGCCCGCTGCGTCGGTGGCCGGCGGATCCTCCGGCACCGCCTCCTGGGGCTGGGCCGTCCACAAGGCGTGCCGGGAGCTGCGCGAGTCCGGCGGCAGCATCGTCACCGTCGACACCGCCACCGACGTGCGCTCCCAGGAGGACTACGCACGGCACGCCTTCGGCGCCGTCTTCGCGGAGGTCGCGGTCGACGCCGTCACCGGGGAGGTGCGCACCCGCCGGCTGCTCGGCGTCTTCGCCGCGGGCCGCATCCTCAACGCGCGCACTGCCCGCTCCCAGTTCATCGGCGGCATGACGATGGGCCTGGGCATGGCGCTGACCGAGCAGAGCACGCTGGACGCCCGGCTCGGCGGCTTCGTCGAACGTGACCTGGCCGCCTACCACGTCCCCGCGCACGCGGACGTCCCCGACATCGACGCGCACTGGATCGAGGAGCACGACCCGCATCTCAACCCCGTCGGCGGCAAGGGCATCGGGGAGATCGGCATCGTCGGCACCCCCGCGGCCCTCGCCAACGCCGTCCACCACGCCACCGGCACCCGCCACCGCACCCTGCCCCTCACCCCGGACCGGGTGGGGGCGTGGGAGTGCGGCGGCGGGTAGCCGGCGAGGAGCCCTGGGCGCGCCCTCGCCCCCCGAGGGGGACGAGGGCGCTGTGCCTGGTCAGTCGCGGTCGTCCTCGGCCGGGGCACTGTTGCAGGCCGTGGTCCGATGAGCCTTGACCGCCTGCTCGACGATCCGCACCATGTCCTGGCGCAGCTTCCCGTAGTCCTTCCGCCACGCCTGGGCCTTGACGTACAGATTGGTGGCGTTGTCGTCGCCCGTGTTCTTGGTGCAGGGGACGACGGCGGCGGCGGCGTCCCGGGAGGACCAGCTCTGTTCGAAACCGGGGATGCGTTTGGTCTTGCCGTGGTCCGGGCCGGTGCCCACCCGGTCGGGCTTGTGCACCGAGTTGTGCTGCTCGACGGAGACCCGCAGCACCTGCTTGCCGTCCACTGTGATGCCGCACTGGGCGTTGTAGCCGAGATCTTCTCTGGTCAGCCGTTTCCAGCGGTCCGTGTAGTGGGACGCGGGAACGACCCGGTCCACCACCGACCCGGCGGCCCAGCAGGTGGTGTCCCCCGAGATGTCGGAGAACTTCTCGGCGTCATTGCGGTCCTCGCGCTGGGAGAGCGCGCCGCCCAGCGCCCCCACCGCGACCAGGGCCACGGCGAGGACGGTGAGCAGGGTGATACGGAGCGGGCGGTTCATGTGTGTGCGTTCCACTATTTCTGTACGGCCATCTGCCTGACTTGTTCGATCGAGGTGAGGAACGGCGCCGTGGACGCCACCCTGCTGTATCCGTGGGTGAAGCCGTCCTCGGAGTACAGCTCCGACCAACTCTTCGAGACGTCGATGTTGTACTCCTTCCCGATGGCCTCCAGCATCTTCTCGTTCTGCCGAACGTCACGCCCGGCCATCTCGTCGTAGATCGCGCCGGCTCTGTCCGCTGCCGGGGCGGACTTGTTGCTGCTCCAGTGCTCGGCGTCGTGGTCGTTGAGCGCTGCCCCCTCGGCCCCGATGATCAACGCCGCGGCGGTCGCTGCTCCGACGGGATGCGCGGCAAAGGGCTTCAGGACGCTGACCCCCGTCACCACGGTGCCGAAAGCGCCGTTGGTCCACAGGCGTTTGTGGAGAGTGCCCTTGTCGTATTCCTGATCCTCCACCACTGCCGGGCCGATGATGGCCTCCTGTGCGCCGGAGGCCAGTGTGCCCGCGGTCTCTCCCGAGACCTTGAGCACCTCGTGCACGATGTCCTCCGGCGGAGCGTCGTACCTCTGATTCGCGGGGACGTCCCCGCCCAGGTGATGGTCGAGTACCTGGGCCGTGTAGAGCTTCTGGCCGGCGGTGACCGCCGCATGGGCGTCCGGATCCTCCCCGAGTTGCACGAGGAACTTCGTCGCGTCACGGTGCTCCATCGCGGCCTGTTCCCCGGACATGGGGAACAGCTGCTCCTCACCCGAGCCGTCCTTCATCGCTCGGAAGAAGTCCGGCGCGTACTCGGCTGCGGCGTTCCCCAGGCCGTGGCGCATGCCGGGGTACATCGGCATCTCCGCGTTTCCGTTGTCGTCCATCTCCCCCATGCCCTTGATGAGGTCGGACATCACGTGCGCCTGGTCCGTGGTGTGCTCTGCCGGGACATGCAACGGTGCGTCCCAGGCATGGCCGGTCGTCGCGGCGCCGAGCGCGTGGCCCGTCGCCACGTGCCCGCCCTGCCAGTCCTTGTGCGGCCCGGAGTCGGGGATCGGTCCGTCGGGGAACCATTTGCGGTCCTTCAGGGCGTACTCGAAGTTCTCCTTGTCCGAGAAGAAGTCGGTCGAGGCCTCCGCGTTGTGCCCGAGGGCCTCCATGTACCCGGTGAACGGGTCCTGGCCCTGGTCGTACTCGGCGCCGAAGTTCAGATAATTCGGCGGGTTGAGGCCGTAGCTCAGCCATTTCCGCTCGGGTACGGCCTTCTCCAGATCGGAGTAGGGGCCCGGCGTCATGAACGGCTTCTCGTCGGTCTTCTTCAGCTCGGCGCCGTAGTCGTTGAGGAAGTCGGTGTCCCACTTCCCCGTCCGCATCAGGTTGCTCATCACCTGGAAGCCGTAGGGCGGGGCCGCCCGGTAGGTGCCCATGGACACGTTGGGAGGCTGCTCGCCCATCCGCTGGTAACCCAGGTCGATGACGTCGTTCTTCCATTTCGTCATGGCCGGGGAGTCGGAGTGGCTGGCCAGAGCCAGGGTGTTGCCGAGATTGTCCTGCAGGGCCGCCAGTTGCTTGTCCACCCCCTTCGGACGGTCCTTCGGGTCCGGCGGCATGGCGTCCTCGTAGTCCGGCTGGGCCGCCTTGTACCAGAGTTCCAGAACACCCTTCGCACCCTTGCGGGTGGCGAACTCCTCAGCGAATTCTGCGTTGCCGTCATTCATCGCGAAGATGCCGTTGGCCTTGGCGAGCAGCTTCGGATCCCGCTTGAAGTCCTCGTCGCCCGCCAGCTTGTACAGCGCGTCGACGTCCTTCTTGGCCTGCGCTTTCGGGGTGTCGCCGCTGAAGCCGTCGCCGTGCGGGTCGAAAGTCAGGGCCTTCTTCAGGTCCGCGTCGGCCTCGGCCGCGTCGCGGAGGGCCTTCTCGATCTTCTTGTTGAGGTCCGTGATGACCTCGTGGTACGCCTTCCTGATTCCTGAGCCGTCCTCACCGTCGGGCGGGTCGACATAGACGACGCCGTCCTTGGAGTTCAGCTTCAGGTAGTTCTTTCCGCCGCCCGTCGGCTTCTCGGACACCGTGGACTCGACGTCCACCAGGTCCTTCTTGGCGCCCTCGAACACCTTCAGGCAGCGGGACATCTCCTTCCCGAGCCACTCGGCCTGTCCGGCGGCCTCCGTGACCTGATTCTGGACGACCGTGAAGTGCTTGACCGCCGCCTTGTGGGAGTCGCCGTGCCAGCCGCTCCGTTCGGTGCTCAGCGGTTTGGTGACCGTGCGGTCGAAAGACGTGTGGACTGTTCTGAAGTCCTCGGGGAGCTTGTTCCACGCCTTCACCACCGCTTGCAGCGCGGTCAGGTTGACGTGCCGCACCGTCTGGTAGTCGAGAGTGTCGCTCATGAATCGGATCCCCTAGGACTTCGGCTCGGACGTCGAGGGCACCGTCGGCAGCGGGGGGCCGTACACCGGCTTCTCCGACGAGGGTGGCTTCAGCAGCGGATACTGGTCCGTGGAGAACGGGTACTGCGGAGTCGTGGAGAGCAGCGGCTTCCGGTTCGGGTCCAGGAGGTACTTGAGCGGATGCTCCTTCCGGTCCCGGTCCTCGGCGATCTTGTCCACCTGCTCCTTGGTGTACACATCCCCCTCCAACGTCGTCGCCGTGACGTTGCGCAGCGCCGTGGCCGTGTTCGCGAACTGCTTGCGCAGATGCTTCATCTGGCCGCGCCACATCTCCTGGAACGTCTTGAAGGCGTCGTCGCTGGCGAACCCCTTCATCGACCCGGGGACCTGTTCCATCTCCCGCATGGCGGCGTTGTCCACCTTCTGGAAGGCGGTGTCGACCTTCTCCACCTTCTTGGCCGTTGCGTCGAGTACGGAGGGCGTCACTTGGAGCCACTTTCCGTCACTCTTGCCGTCTGCGCCGTTCAACTGCATGGCGGTGGAGGACTGCTTGTCCCGCGCTTCGGCTACCAACCCGGCCCATTCCTGCTCGAATGACACGAATCCCCGCTTCCGCCGGTGAACACTGCCGATCCTCTGAGGAACTTACAAGGGAAGTGGATCGAACGTCTCCCAAATACACGTGAAGAAAGAGCGGTTGGTTCCGGAACCGTCCCGGTGC
Organism: Streptomyces sp. NPDC006925; assembly: GCF_042869575.1. Taxonomy (NCBI): domain Bacteria; kingdom Bacillati; phylum Actinomycetota; class Actinomycetes; order Kitasatosporales; family Streptomycetaceae; genus Streptomyces; species Streptomyces sp. NPDC006925. Next base: position 361,138 of record NZ_JBIAGB010000004.1, on the reverse strand, counting down.
CGTTCCCATGGGCCCGTGTCGGACTCCGTGCCGCTGTGTCGGACTCGTGCACCGGTGCCGTCGTACGGCCTCATGTGCGGCCTGCGCGGGACGGCGGGCCGGTGCGCGAGGTCTCCGGGGCGGGTGCGGGAGGGCGGGATGCTCGTCGTCCGTCGCGGGTGGGGCGCTGCCGGGCCGGTGTCCGTCCAGAGCCGGACCGCTGTGCGGCCGGACTCGAACGACCCGGGTCGGCTCCGCGTGCGACCGGCTGTGGGCACTCCTACGGTGAGAAGGGACGGATGCGCGGCGAGGAGATGCCGTGCGGTGCGGCGAACGCCGGGTGTCGGCATGGCTCGGGCGCCGCACGGCGGAACCGGCGGACCGGCGGAACCGCGATACGCGGTGACCGCGGGACGAGGTGGCGGACATGCCCGAACTCCCGGACGTCGAGAGTTTCCGGAAGGTCCTGGCCGACTGCGCCCGGGGCCGGACGATCCGGCGGGTCGAGGTACGCGACTCCGGCGTCCTGCACGGCACCAGCGCACGACGGCTCAGCCGCGACCTGGCGGGACGGGAGGTGCGGGAGCCCGAGCGGTACGGCAAGTGGCTCCTCGTGCACACCGACGGCCCCACTCTCCTGCTCCACTTCGGCATGACCGGCCGCCTCGTCTGCGCCGACGCGGACGATCCGCCGCACCGCCACGACCGGATCCTGTTCACCCTCGGTGACACCCGCCGACCGCACCAGCTCCGCTACCGGGACCAGCGCAAACTCAAGGGACTCTGGTACGCGGACGACCCCGAGGCCGCCCGTCGCCTCGACGAGCTGGGCCCCGACGCACTGACCGTCTCCCGGGCGGACCTCGACGCCGCCCTCGCCGCCCGCCGCGGTCACCTCAAGTCCGCGCTCCTCGACCAGTCCTTCCTCGCCGGGCTCGGCAACCTGCTCACCGACGAGATCCTGTGGCAGGCCCGGCTGCACCCCGCCCGCACCACCCGCTCCCTCACCGAGGACGAGCGCGCAGCACTGCACAGGACGTTGCGCCGCGTGCTGCGCACCTCCGTCCGCGCCGGGCACGTCCCGCCCCGTGACACCTGGCTGACCGGCCGCCGCGACGCCCCCGGCGGAGCCCCCTGCCCCCGCTGCGGCACCCGGCTCCGCACCGCCCCGGTCGCCGGGCGGACCACGCTCTGGTGCCCGCGCTGTCAGCCCGAGCCGTCCCCGTAGCGGGCGGCGCCTCGGGCGCGGGCATCGGGGTGCGGGTGGCGTCCGGGCACGGGCACGGGCACGGGCACGAGCACGGACGCAGGCGCAGGCGGGGAACCGGCCGCGCCCTGCGCCGGTCAGGTGGCGGTCATGAGTTCTCCGTCTTCGTTTCCGTCGTCGCTTCCGATTCCGTCTCCCGGGTGCGGGCCTGATGCCGACGGGCTTTGAGCCGGTTCCCGCAGGTCTTCATCGAGCACCACCGTGCGGTGTTGGCGCGGCTGCGGTCCAGGAGGAAGAGGCGGCAGTCAGGGTTTCCGCACGGCCGCAGCCGGCCGGGCAGGCGCTCTTTGACGTCCGCCCAGGCGAGTACGAGCTCCACGGCCGTCCTGCGTTCCGGCGGCATCTCCACGTGCCACTCGAGCCCGGAGGGGCCGGGCCGCGGGACCTTGCGGACGCCGGCCAGGATCCGGCGCAGCCGCGGCTCCGCGGGCGCGCCGGACTCCACCGCCTGGAGCGCGTCCCGCGCGGTGCGCAGCCACCGGCGCTCCGCGTCGCCGCCGTGGCCCCCGTGCTCCCGTGCCCACCTGTCCAGCTCGTGATCGTCGCGCCACAGGTCCCGGCGTCGGCCGTCCACGACAGGGGTGCTGTTCAGCGCCTGCATCAGAGCTTGGTCGTCCAGCACGGCAGCCACCTTCCCCACTTGGTTCGTCTAACCCCATCAAGCTATTTGACAGGTTACTCCATGCGCTGTGTACTGGCGCTCATCTGTAACTGCCATGAGACCTCGAAGGGGTTAGTAATGGTTGAGATCCGCCACCACTACGCGACCGTGCGGGGACACCGGCTCTTCTACCGGGAAGCGGGACCGCGCGAGGCGCCCACGCTCGTCCTCCTGCACGGCTTTCCCACCAGCTCCCGCATGTTCCGCCACCTCATCCCGGCGCTGGCCGACCGGTTCCACGTCATCGCCCCCGACCACCTCGGCTTCGGCAACTCCGACGCCCCGCCCGCCGATGCCTTCACCTACACCTTCGACTCCCTGACCGACCTCACCGAAGCCCTCCTGGCCCAGCTCGGCGTCACCCGCTACGCCGTCTACGTCCAGGACTACGGCGCCCCCATCGGCTGGCGGCTGGCCCTGCGCACCCCGGACGCGGTCACCGCCGTGATCACGCAGAACGGCAACGCCTACGACGACGGCTTCGTACCGGACTTCTGGGAGCCCGTCTGGGCGTACTGCGAGGATCCGGGCCCCCGCACCGAACCCGCCGCCCGCGCGGCGCTCTCCCTCGACGCCATCCGCTGGCAGTACCTGCACGGAGTGGACCGCCCCGAACTTGTCGACCCCGACACCTGGGCCGCCGACCACCGCGAGGTCAACCGACCGGGCCTCGACCTCGTACAGCTCGCCCTGTTCCGCGACTACGCGAGCAACCCGCCCCGCTACCCCCGCGTGCACGCCTGGTTCCGGGAGCGGCAAGTCCCCCTGCTGGCCGTCTGGGGCGCCGGCGACGAGATCTTCGGCCCGGACGGCGCACGGGCCTTCGCCCGGGACCTGCCGGACGCGGAGATCCATCTGATCCCCGGTGGCGGACACTTCCTCCTGGAGAGCCACCTGGACACCGTGGCCGGATACATCCGCGCCTTCCTCACCGGTCCCGCGGCCCTCACCGGCTCCGCGGCACCGGCGTCGAAGGGCGCGGAGCCCTCCGCGGACGGATGACCGCGCAACGCCCCGCAGAGCCGGAGCCGGTGGGACGGGCCAGGGAGGCGCGAAGAGGCGCCGGGGCCCTGGCTGCCCACGTCGCTCTCCCGTAGCCCGCTCCCCGGGAAACCGGGGAGCCGGGAAACCCGGAAACCCGGAAACCGGGGAGCCGGGGAGCCGGGAGCGGACGACGGCAGTCGGCTCACAGCCGCGTCGCGACCTCGACAGCCGTGCCGATCCCTCCCATGACGAAGAAGATCCCACCGACGATCCGCAGCGTCCGGGGCCCGATGCCCCCGCCCAGCCCCGTCACATGGCGCTCGACGCGGAGGTACACGTAGTCGGCAGCCCCCCTGATGTTGAACGCGAGAATCCCGCCCAAGACGAAGAGGCACGCCGGGTACACCACGCCCCCCGAGTCCGGCGGCGGAACCTCTGCCGTGCCGATCACTCCAAACCCTCCCCACACCGTCGGCACCCACTCACCGCTCACACCATGGTGAAGCACTCCCCCGGCCCCACAGACGCGACGGGGAAGGGGGCCGCTTCACTTCCCACCGCGCCTACGCGGCTACCTCGTCCGCTTCCCGCTCGTACGACGACCATGCCCCGCGGTGCAGGTGGCGGCGCCTGCTGCCGGACCGGCCGGAGAGGATGAGCGACCCGCGCCGGGAGCACTCCCTCCAGCTCCTCGCGGTGATCAACGCCTGGCCCGCTCCGGAGAGCCTGGCCCCGACGGTCAACTGGTCCATCGAGGCCGTGCGCGTCCGAACAGAACGGAAATGGGCCGAGGAGCGTCGGCGCGGGGGCGGAACACCGCCGCATACGATCGGCAGGTGAACGACATCGCCATCCTGCACGCGGGCGCGACGCCATCCGCTCCCGCACTCGTACTGCGTCCCTGGCGAGAGGAGGACGTTGCTGCCCTCATCGAGGTGTTCCGGGATCCCGCACTGCGCCACTGGACCGACTCGGCCGTCGAGAACGAGGGCGACGCGATGCAGTGGGTGCGGCGCCAGGAGCGAGGCTGGACAGCGGGGAACCGGTTCGGGTTCGCGGTTCTCGAAGCGCAACCCGGTGCGCCGCAAGGCCGGTTGGCGGGCCAAGTGGTCCTCAAGGAGGTGGCGTCCGGCAAACCGTCGGCCGAGGTGGGCTACTGGACCGCGGCGCATGCCCGTGGGCGCGGAGTGGCGCCGCGCGCTGTGGAGGCGCTCACCGGCTGGGCCTTCGACGTCGTGGGAGCCGGCGCGCTGGAGCAGTTGGAACTCCTGCACCAAGTGGACAACCCGGCATCGTGCCGCGTCGCAGACAAGAGCCGGTACGGCCTCGACGCAGTCCTGCCCCCGGCGCCGCCGTCCTTTCCCCGCGAAGGGCATCTGCACATACGGCGCAGGGATTCCTGAGATCCCCCGGCAAGCCGCGCAAGCCGCGGGGCCTCGGGGCGTTCGACAAAGCCGCCGTTCTCAGAAGGGACCCGGCGCGGACCAAGACGACGAGGCGGGGTGCAGTGCTCACACGCCAGCGGTACTGCGCGGAATCGGGGAGCTGTAGGACCAGCGCGCGTGCCGCGGCCGGGCTGCCCGCACCGCGGTGACCTCGTCCGGACCTCGGCCGTGGAGGGGGCCGGCTCGATCGGATGCGCAGTTCGCAGGTGGATCCGGTGCCCGGCGGGAAAGCCTGCTCGGCCCTCTTGCCGCGCCCTGCCGTGGATCGGCGCGGACGAGCGGTCAGAGGGTCCAACCGGACAGGGGAACAGGGGAACAGGGGAACAGGGGAAAATCATGCGGAGGCGGTTGCGGAAGCTGTCCGTGGACGGACGAGAGTTCACCTGGTCGGGCCGCATCCTTCATATGACCGGCGAGCGCGACTGTCACAGATGCGTCCGGCTCCGCATCTGGGGCGCAGGAAAGAACAGCCGGGTCCTCCAGGCGGATCTGTTGTCCAGGGCGGTCCTGCCGTGGGGCTGTGCGACCGACTCCGAATATCCCCGCCCAGGCGACGTGCGAAAGGTCATCGAATATGCCCTGTCGCACGGTTGGGATCCCGTCCCAGCCGGTGGGACATTCTTTCTGAGCGAGGCCGAACTCGGATCCGCGTTTGAGTCGGACCGCTTCCTGCTCACCGACCGCCTCACGGACGCAGCAGCACCGGACCCGACCACACGGGTGCTGCGCGCCTTCGCCGACGGCGGCACCGGCTTTCGCGGCACCGGCTCTCCCGGCACGGGGTCTCCCGGAACCGGCTCTCCCGGCACGGGGTCTCCCGGCACGGGGTCTCCCGGAACCGGCTCTCCCGGCACGGGGTCTCCCGGCACGGGGTCTCCCGGAACCGGCTCTCCCGGAACCGGCTCTCCCGGCACGGGGTCTCCCGGCACCGGGTCTCGCGGTGCCGGCTCTTCCGATGCCGGCGCCCAAGATGTCGTCTGAGGACCGACCGGGCTCCACAGCTCCGGCTCGGGACCGCGGGAGCCCCAAGTTGTAGAGTGCTCTCTTCGCCAGGTCCCCTGCGCGGAGTCCCACCGGCAGGTCGCTTCATGTCCTTTCCTCCCGACTCCGATCCGTACACCGTGTGGCGGCACGCGTTGGCGGAGGCCGACCGGGTCTTCGCCCCGCCTCCCGAGCTCGACCGTCCGGTGGACGGCTGTACGTACTGCACCCCGGAATCGGAGCTGCACATCCTCGGTGGCGATCCCGCTGCCGTGCCGGACGATCTCCTCGGGCATTTCCTGCGGGAGGTCCCCAGCCACTGGGAGGCGGACCAGTACCCCGTCCTGTGGCGTCGCCTCATGCCCCGCGCGCTGCGCTACTGGGGACCGGGAGGGCACGGCGCAGATCCCTCCCAGGAGCTCGGTCATCTCGGCCGACTCGGTGCCGGATTCGCCGACTGGCCTGCGCCCGAACGTGCCGCTGCAGAGCAGGCATTCCGCGCGCTGCTGGCCATCGCCCTGGTCGACGGTCGTCCCCCTTCGGACCTCACCGAACTCATCGAGGGAATCGCGCACGCGACGGAGGGCGTGGAGCCATGGTTGGCTCACCTTGCCGGGCTCTCCGGACCAGAGGCGGATGCCGGGCTCGTCCGTCTCACTCTCGACTGGGCGACCGAGCTCCTCTGGGAGGAACTCGAGTTCACGTGGTGGCACGAGGGCGATCCCCAGGTGATTGCCGCCTGGCTCCCCACTCAGCGGTCCCGCATCGCCGCCTTTGCCCGGCGTCATCCGCGCTGCAAGACCGCGGCGGACGCGCTGATCGCGGTCGACCGCCTCCAGGCCGGTGACCACAGCCCATGGCTGTACCCGTACGGGATGAACGAGCTGCTCAGCCTGGTCCCATGAAGCCGAGCGCGGAGCACCCGCGGCACGTCGTCCGACCGTGTTGTCGGCGCCGGGTGCGACGGGATGGCCGGATGAGCTGATGTGCCAGGCCGCTCGAGGGAGTGCTGGGGCCGCTCAGAGTCGCGCTCCAGGAGTGACCCTGGCACCTCGGGCTGCCCGGATCCCGGATCCCGGATCCTGGACTGCCCGGCGCTGAGGTCAGCTACGGCTCCCGGCGGTAGTGGAACGGTTCGTGCGCCCGCATGCGTCGTCCCTCTCCAGGGCACGGTGGCTGTGCCCCGGAAAGGGGAACCGGATGGATACGGGTGGCTTCGCCAAGTGGACAAGGCGGTTCGAGGACGAGCACGCGCGCCGGCAGGCGCTGGGCGATCCGGACTGGGAGCAGGGCGCGACGCTGCATTCGGCGGTGTGGACCAGCATCCAGCGCTTCCAGGTCGGCGAGGACGGTGACGGTGCCAACCTGATCGACAAAGCGGACCAGGCCGGCGATCCCGACTACGGGCAGGCGGTGCGGCTCTTCATAGCCGAGGAACAGAACCACGCCCGTCTCCTCGCCCGGCTGCTGACGGCGGGGGGCGTGGCGACGCTGCCCGGACACTGGAGCGACGTCGTCTTCGTACGGTTGCGGCGTCTGATGGGTCTCCGTACCGAACTGCTGATGCTGATGATCGCGGAAGTGGTGGCGCTGCGCTACTACCGCGTCCTCCGCGACGGCACCGACGACGCGCTCACCACGGAGGTGGCGGGGCGGATCCTGGCCGACGAGCAGCGCCACGTCCCCTTCCACTGTGAACGGCTGCACGCCTCCCTGGCGGAGCTGTCCCGCCCCGCGCGCCGCCCGACGATGGCCCTGTGGCGACTTCTGCTGCTCGCGGTCTCTCTCGTCGTCGCCGCCGACCACGGCTCGGCACTGCGCCGACTCGGCCTCAAGCGGCTGCGATTCGTCGCCGACGTCATGGCCTCGTCCCACACGGTGGTCTCCGCGGTGCTGGCGCCGCGCCCGGATGCCTGGACGAACGCGGGCTGACAACAGCTACGACCGTGGGTGGGATTGAGTCCGAGGCGTGCCGGCCTCTCCATGGGGGGTTCCGTCCCACTGCCACTCGGTGCGTCGGGGCCTGCCGGGCAGCGGGATCCGTCCGGTACACCACAGCAGGGCGTCGAACGGGCTGCTGTCGGCCGGTGCATCGGGGAACAGCCGGGTGAGTGCGGCACTGACCGGCCCTTCGGGTGGGGTCCAGGGACGCTCGAGAGCGCGGGTGATGTCGTAGGTGTGGAGGAGCAGTTCGGTGATCCCCATGGCGGCGAACCCGGCGGCGTCGGAGTGTCCCCATGGATGCCATGCGCGCACCTGGGCGGCCGTGTCGCGGACGGTCGAGGTGAGGAAGGACGCCGCGACACCGACCCCCTCCAAACAGGCGGGGACGGGGGCAGCGGGGTCGAGCGAGGCGAAGAGTGTGATGTAGCGGTCCCGGGGCCGGGCGATGAGCAGGCCGGCGTAGCCGGTCAGGCCGAGGGCGAGGTGGTCGAGGGTCTCCCGGCAGGTCCAGTCGAGGCCGTGCGCCGGGCGTGACCAGTCCTGATCGGCGGTGGGGAGGAGGGCCGCCAGGCTGCTGTCGGCAGCGGCCGACAGCAGTTCCGTCCAGGGCGCGGTGGTGGCGGGAGTCGTCGGATCGGGGGTGGCTGCCGGAGTTCTGGTCACTGGTCCGCCGGCTTCCTCAGGGCCTCGATCACGCTCGCGAAGCTGTCCGCGCCGTGGCCCGCGGCTCTGGCCCGCTCCATGATGGACTTCAGCAGCTCGGGCAGGGCGTTGTCGACGCCCCGGGACGCGGCCGCGTGGAGAAGGTGTTCGATGGCCGTGATCTGCACGTCGACGGTCGCATCGTCGCCCGGGTAGCGGCCGGCGTCCACCTGCGGCGCGTAGGTGGCGAGGAAACCGGCCACGGCGGTCAGCCAGCGGATCGCGATCGGGGTGAACGCCGTGGCCGGTGTCTTCTCCGCGCCGACCAGCGCGGTGCCGTGCAGCCAGCCGGTCATGGTGGACCACATGAGTCCGAGCAGGGCAGCGTCGTAGAGAGAGGCCATGCCGGGGTCGTCGGACAGATGCAGGGGATCGCCCAGGACCGCCAGAGTCGGGCGGTGGGCCTCGAAGACGGCGGGCGGACCGCTGTAGAGGAACATCATCTCGGGGCTGCCGACGCCGGGCGGGGTGGTCATGATCGCGCCGTCGAGGTAGTCGGCGCCATGGGACCGGGCCCACACCGCCATCTCCTGGGCCTGCTCCGGCGAGCCGGAAGTGAGGTTGACCAGGACCTTGCCGGTGAGGTCGGCGGCGGCGGGTTCGAGAACGGAGTGCAGCGCCTCGTAGTCCAGTACGCAGGCGAGGATCAGCGGGCTCACCCTGATCGCCTCCTGTGGCGTCGTCGCCGGGTGGGCTCCCCGCTCTGCCAGCGGCCGGGTCTTGTCGGCGGAGCGGTTCCACACGGTGGTCGGGTGGCCGCGGTCCAGCAGCGCGGCGGCCAGCGCCGAGCCCATCGAGCCCAGCCCGATGACCGTGACGGTCTGGTGTTCAGCGTTCAACTCACAACTCCTTGTCCATCCGCTCGCAGCGGTTGCTCACTCACCTGCCACGCTCGCAGCGCGTGGCGGCCAGGAGGAGTGACACCGGTGACAGTCATCACCGAATTCCTGCCATACGCTGTGAGGCATGAGTGCCGGCACCGTGGCCGTGGTGGTGACCGAGGAGATCAGGCTCGACTCCTGGGACCTGTATGAACTGAGCATCCCTTGTACCGTCTTCGGCCAGCCGCAGTCCGACCTGGCCGACCCCTGGTACGACCTCATGCTGTGCGGCACGGGAGCGGGTGAGCGGCCCCTGCACGCCGCCACCGGCACCGGGTTCGCGCTGCGGACCGACTACGGCCTCGACGACCTGGCCGGGGCCGACACGGTCATCGTGCCCTCGGTGCCCGACCCCTGTGTCGAGGAGGGCAGGCCACTGCCGGAGGCGCTGGTCCCGGCCCTGCGCCGGGCCTACGAAGCAGGCGCCCGCATGGTCTCCCTGTGCACCGGCGCCTTCGCGCTCGCCGAGGCCGGACTGCTCGACGGGCGGCGCGCCACGGCCCATTGGCTGCACACCGCCCAGCTCGCCGAGCGCTACCCGAAGGTGCAAGTCGACGACTCGGTGCTGTACGTGGACGACGGCGACGTGCTCACCAGCGCCGGCCTGAGCGCCGGGCTCGACCTGTGCCTCCATCTGGTGCGTCGCGACCTCGGCGCCCGAGTCGCGAACCGGTTGGCGCGCCGCATGGTGGTGCCCGCTCACCGGCCCGGCGGCCAGGCGCAGTTCATCGACCTGTCGGTGCCCGCGACCGACGACGACTCACTCGCCCCCGTGCTGGACTGGGCCCGCTCCCACCTGGACCGGCCGCTCACCGTAGGGGACCTGGCGCGGCGGGCCGCGATGAGCCCCCGCACGTTCTACCGGCGGCTCCAGGAGGCCACGGGGTCGACCCCGCTGCAGTGGCTGCTCACTCAACGCCTCCGGCGGGCCCAGGCCCTGCTGGAATCGACCGGCCTCCCCATGGAGAAGATCGGCGAACTCAGCGGTCTGGGCACGGCCAACAACCTCCGGTACCACTTCCTCAACCACATCGGCGTGTCACCGAGCGAGTACCGTCGGGCCTTTCCCCGGACCGTTTCCGAAGCCGAGCCCGGCTCGGAGCGATGAACGACACCTTGGGCCCGGCCCTGGTCGCCCGGCCGGCGGCGGCCTGACCGCGTTCTGGGAGAACGACCTCGTGCAATTGCGTTGGCCCTCGACGGGCGGGAGCCGTCCCGTTGGTCGAGGCCCAGCAGCCGGCGACCACGGCATTCGTACGTGGTGCGGTGCTCCGCTCTCACCGGACCGACGATGCCGCGCAGGAACCGGGGCAGACTGCCGGACCTCCGAGCCGTCACCCCGGAACCGGGCCACCCCCGCCCGCCGGCATCGCCTGAGGCATGTCGGCGACCCGCTGGCTGCGGACCACCGACAGGACGGTCGGAGACGCCTCACAGAAGATCAACGACGCGCCACCTCGGAGCACCGTCGGCGTCCAGGACGGACGGCCGCTGTCCCGCACGGTCGGCCGCGTCCGGCACGATGACGCTTTCTGCGGACCGTGGAGGGTACGAGCGCACCCATGATGCTGTGGGGGAAACGCGCAGGCGCGGCGGTGGCATACGGGGCGCTCACCGGGGTGGTGTCACTCCTGTGGGAGGACACCTGGTCGGACAGCGTGACGTTCGGTATCAGCATGGCCGTGCTGATGCTCGGTGTCGCTGTGGCGATGGACATCCGAAAGCGCGCGGGTAAGGACTGACGTACCGCCTCCGGCCACGCCTCCAGGGGCACGCTCAACGACACGATGGTCCGGGCCGGCCAGTCGTCCGTCGGAGCGGGCCGTCGGAGCGGGCCGCGCTGATGTATCAGCGCTCTGACGACCACCGTCAGACCGAGGTCGCGTCGGTCTCGACGAACCGGTGTGCACGGAACCCCAGAAGGACTCCCACGGCGACGGCCGCCTTGTGGTGCGCACCCGGCGCAAGGCAGCTGCGGGCGGACGACCCGACGGCCCACTCGGCGCTCTGGACGATCTCCCGAGACCACGGGACATCCGCAGTCCGGCGCACGAGGCGGGGCGGACTGCCGAGGGCCCCGCAGACTGTGCAACACCGGGAACTCGAACGACCCGGCGACGGCCGCAGCGACTTCACGGTGTGGTTCCGCTGGACGGACCCGGAAGACGAGGGCGACGGCGACACCCGGATCTACGACGTCCTGCACTTTCGCGGCTCCGGCAAAGGAGCCGACTTCCTGCGCGCATACCCCGACCATCGCGCCCTGGAAGGCTTCGCCTGCGACGTGGAGGACGACGGCACGGACGAGATCTGCCACGTCGGCTTCGACTCCTACCGCGAGGAGTTGACGGTGAGCATCACCGCCAGCTCCGACAAGGGCCCGGGAACGGGCGCCGGCACCCGTGTCACCTTCCGCGACGTGCCCGGACTCGACGCACCCAAGGGCTTCAACGGCGGCGATGTGACCGGCGAGACCGTGGGAGACGTGACCGGCGACGGAAAACCCGACCTCGTACTCGGCCTGGCCGGTGCCGACAAAGCCCACGGCGAGGTGCTGCTGCTCCCGGACGTGGCGCATGCCGACCGGGACGCCCGGCTCCAGTCCGTCGACCTGGACAGCGCCGACGTCCCGGGGCAGAACAAGCCACACGCCCGCCCGCGCTTCCGGCCGCGGCCCCCACTGCTCGATGTCGACGGAGACGGCCCTCTCGACGTTGTGGCCACCACCACGTACGACCCCCGGCACTTCTGGCTGCTCCCCGGCTCGACCAAGGGCCTGAACACCAAGGCCACCCGACGGCTCTCCCGACGGGACCTCGGCATCCCGCGGTGAGCGCCGTACGAGGACGGAGCGCGCGGCCGGGCACTCAACACCACGGCAGAGCCTGGCCGCTGTCCGGAACGGAGCCCCTCGGCGGTACCCAGCCGGTCCAGGGCGACAAAGGACCGCCGTGGCATCGCGGCGCAGGGACAGCACGACAGCGGACGGCAGCGCCGAGTGGAACGACACGTGCTCTGGACGCGCAGGACACACGCGACGGGCACAGGACACCTGACCGCCCCCGACAACAAACAAGACCCAGGTCGCTGACCTGGGTCTTCGTCGTGGAGCGGGCGACGGGAATCGAACCCGCGCTCTGAACTTGGGAAGTACCGGACATCAAGCGGGGAACCAGGTGCTGACCTGTTGAGACGTGGCTCCCGGGCCATTGCTGGGCAGGCCCTGGAGAGCCGCTGTTGACCGTGAATCGCTGCCCTGACGGGCACGCATCGGGCACGGCGGCCGACGGTGCTGAGCTCCGCGTTCACACGTGCCCTGGTCGCGATTGCAGGTACGGCTTCGGCTGACCGGTGTCAGATGGACTGGGTGCCCCCTCTGGGGTGGCGCAGAGCGCCCCGCCGGGGGATGCCGGGGGTGCGGTGGTACGTGCCCGTGCTGCTTTAGCCGGTACTTGGCCGCAGCCAGTGGCTGCTGACCACCCATGCCCCCTTGCGTGAGCTTGCGGTATGCAATCTAATGCATATATCGTTGAGTGCATGGATGGGCAGTATGTGATCGAGGTTGAGCCCGAGGTGCGGGACTGGCTCGATTTGCTGCCCTTCCGCCTCTATCGCCGCGTGGAGGACAAGGCGGACCGTCTACTGGCCGAGCCCACGACACTCGGCGAGCCGTATTCGCGCCATCTGGGCGGCAAGCTGCGTGAGCTGCGGCTGGCGCTCGACGGGGATGCCGTCCGTATCCCCTACTGGCTCGCCCCGGGCCGTCGGATCGTGCTGCTGACCGTCTTCCGCAAGACCAGAATGCATGAGACTGCCGAGATCGAGCGGGCCCATCAGGCGCAGAAAGCCTGTGAGGCCGAGCATGGTCCGGCCCAGCACACCTACGACCGAGTCAGGGAGGCGTGATGAACCACAACCAGTGGAAGACGCGTCGTACCAAGCAGCTTCTCGGTGAAGCTGTGGAGTACGACGAAGAGTACATCGACGCACGTCTCGCCGGTGACCTCGGACAGGCCATTTACGACCGCCGCGTCGAACTCGGCCTGTCTCAGACCGAACTGGCCGATCGTGCGGAGATGACGCAACCGCAGATCTCGCGCATCGAGGGTGGAGACACCGTCCCGACGCTTCCTCTGCTGCGTCGCCTTGCCAAGGCCCTGGACGGCTCGCTGAACGTTGCGCTCACAGCGGAGGACTCCCGGGTAACCTTCACCCCGTATGCGGCCTGAGCGGTGCATGTCGCGGCTCGACAATGAACGAACCCCCGGGTCCATGACCTGGGGGTTCGCGTTGGAGCGGGCGACGGGAATCGAACCCGCGCTCTGAGCTTGGGAAGCTCATGTTCTACCATTAAACTACGCCCGCGAGGAGCCCGATATGGGCTGGCTCGTCGTCGGACACTCTACCTCATGGCAGACCCCAGTCGCATACGGCTTGGGTCTTTCTTGCTGTTCCGGGAGGTGTGTGGGGGCGTCGCCCGGTCTTCGTCTGCCCGGTTCGCGGGTGCTGTTCCGTCGTTGTCATCGCGGGGTGTCCGCGGCTCTTCGGTGTGCCCGGAATCGTGCCCGTAGCCGTGGCCCGGGGGGTGTTCCGGGCGGCTCGGTGGGCGAGTTGAGGGGCGTACGGTGGGGGCGGAGTGCCGGGCGTCAGAGCGTCGGACTCATCCCCTAACGTGGCTTTTGTCGTCCACGCATCCATGTGACTGGGGAGAGGGAAGCGATGGAATCCACTGTCGTCCGGTGTGCCGAGGGGCATGTTTTCAGCACCACGACGTTCCCGATGCAGCAGCTCGGAACCTCCCGGATCGGCCCTGGGCGGTTGTTGCGCTGTCCCCAGTGCGGGCGGCTGCGGCAGGCGGTGCCCGTGGTGCGGCAGCGGAAGGGGTGAGGGCGCGGCGTCCCCCTGTGCGGGGGCGCTCTCGGTGTCGCGGGGCCGGTCCGATTGGGCCGGCCCCGTCCCGTGCGCGTAGTCTCGGCCCGTGCTTCTCTCAGACAAGGACATCCGCGCCGAGATCGATGCCGGCCGGGTGCGGATCGATCCCTACGATCCGGCCATGGTGCAGCCCTCGAGTGTGGACGTGCGGCTGGACCGCTACTTCCGGGTGTTCGAGAACCACCGGTATCCGCACATCGACCCCGCCGTCGAGCAGCCCGATCTGACGCGGCTGATCGAGGCCGAGGGTGACGAGCCGTTCATCCTGCACCCCGGGGAGTTCGTGCTGGCGTCCACCTACGAGGTGATCACGTTGCCGGAGGACGTGGCCTCGCGGCTGGAGGGGAAGAGTTCGCTGGGGCGGCTGGGGCTGCTGACGCACTCGACGGCGGGCTTCATCGACCCGGGCTTCTCCGGCCATGTGACGCTCGAGCTGTCCAACGTCGCGACGCTGCCCATGAAGCTGTGGCCCGGTATGAAGATCGGCCAGCTGTGCATGTTCCGGCTGACGACTCCGGCGGAGTTCCCGTACGGCTCGGCGCGGTACGGCTCCCGCTACCAGGGGCAGCGTGGGCCCACGCCCTCCCGCTCGTATCTGAACTTTCACCGGACCCATGTCTGAGGCGGATCCGCGGCCGAGCGGCCTGCCGGGTGACCGGCCGGGCAGCCGGTCGAGCAACTGAGGGACGAGAGAGCAGAGGGCCACCTGTGAGTGACGAGCAGGCGCACGAGCGCGAGAACCTGACCTACAGCCTCTTCGGGCAGGCCATCCGGGAGCTGGCGCAGCAGGTGGCCGACGACGGGTACGAGCCGGACATCATCCTCTCCATCGCCCGGGGCGGGCTCTTCGTGGCCGGTGGGCTGGGCTACGCGCTCGACGTGAAGAACCTTCATGTGATGAATGTCGAGTTCTATACCGGTGTGGGGGAAACGCTGGCCATGCCGGTGATGTTGCCTCCGGTGCCCAATGTCGTCGACCTCAGCCGGAAGAAGGTGCTCATCGCCGACGACGTCGCCGACACCGGGAAGACGCTGAAGCTGGTGCAGGACTTCTGCGCCGAGCACGTGGCCGAGGCGCGCAGCGCGGTCGTCTACGAGAAGTCCCATTCCCTGGTGAAGTGCGACTACGTCTGGAAGCGGACGGACCAGTGGATCAATTTCCCGTGGTCCGTCGAGCCCCCTGTGGTCCGCCGGGAGGGTCAGGTTCTCGACGCCTGAGGGCGGGTCGGGAGGCCGGCGGGTCGGTCAACTCCGCCGTGACGGCGGCGTGTCGAGGGTGAGCGCCGTGTGGTGGGGCCTGCGCGGGTGGTTCCCTTCTCCGGTACTTGCGGGTAGGTACCGCTGGTAACAATGTTGCCGGCCGTAGGGAGACCACCTGATGGCGCGTAGGAGATCCGCGACCGCGCTCGCGGCGGCTCTGCTCATGGTGTGCGGAGGTGCGGGTGCGGCGGCTGCCGCGCCCACGAGCGGGGCTGCCACGAGCGGGGCTGCCACGAGCGGGGCGGTCGCGAGCGGGGCGGTCGCGAAGGCGGACGCCCGTGTGAGTACGGCGCTGCCGCCCGAGTTGGAGAAGATCCGGGCGGCGGAGGCCCGGGAGCTCTACGGCAGCCCGGAGGAGCGGCCGCTGGACGAGCGCAGCACGAGCCTCATCTCGCTCGGCGACAGCGAGATCTCCGGGGAGGGTGTCGGCACCTACGAGCCGGGCACCAACGGTCCGGACAACTGGTGCCACCGGTCGCCCGACGCGGCCGTACACCGTACGGGCATCGACGCGGACGTGACGTACAACGTGGCCTGCTCCGGGGCGAGCACCCAGAACATCCGGATCGGCGGCACCAAGCAGTACGCCGACGAACTGGTGCAGAGCGACAGCCTGGCCATCAAGGCACGCAACACGCGCCTCAAGCAGATCATGCTCGTCGTGGGGGCCAACGACGACCTGCGGTTCGGGCCGGTGATGACCGACTGTGTCACCCGCTATCTGACCTTCCAGGGGCGGTGCGAGTCCAAGTACGACCCCGGCTGGCAGGACCGGGTCGACGGGCTGGTGCCCAAGGTGGAGCGGACCGTGGGCGACCTGCGGACGGTGATGCGCGACGCGGGCTACGCGGACGAGGACTACCAGCTCGTCCTGATGGCCTATCCCAGTCCCATCGGTCCCGACATCAAGGACAACCCCAAGTTCCCCGGCAAGCTGATCGGCGGCTGCGTCGGCTACACCAGTGACGCCGCGTGGGGCCGCAACACGGCGGTGCCGAAGTTCGAGAAAGGCATCAGGGCGGCCGCCGCGCACACCGGGGCCGACTTCCTGGACGCCTCCCGGCTCTTCCACGGCCACGAGGTGTGCATGGAGAACACCTGGGCCCGCGGGCTGTACGTGGACCTCACCAACCCGTTCCCGCCGGACTCCAACTCGGTCCGGCAGTCCTTCCACCCGAACGTACGCGGGCACGGCGCGTTCGCCGCGTGCTTCACCGAGATGTACCGGGCCGGGCAGCAGGGCGTGCGGGAAGCCTCCTGCGCGGATCCCGCCGGCCGCGGGGAGCCGAAGCTCTACCGGCTCGCCTGGGACGACGCCTTCGGGCCGCTGCGGAACGAGGGCACCGGGAGCTGCCTGGACGCCGACGGAGCCGCGAGCGCGGTCGGCACGGACGTGCGCGGCTGGGCCTGCGGGGCGGCGGACAAGCGCAACCAGCAGTGGTGGTACGACGCGCAGGGCAAGGCGCTCTACGCGGGCCAGACCCACGACCGGTGCGTGCAGAGCGACGGTGCGGTCCGGGACGGGGCCGCGCTGGAGCTCGGCAACTGTTCCGGGGCCGGTGCGCAGCAGTTCGTGCGGAACGGGTCCACGTTCCGGCCCGCCGGGAACACCGGGTTGTGTATGACGCTGCCGGGCGCCGAGGAACGGGCGCGGCTCGCCGCGTGCGACGGGTCGGCGGCGCAGCGGTTCGCCGGTTGAGCCGGTGAGCCGCGGCGGTTCGCCGGGTGCGCTGGTGAGCCGTCGTTCCGTGTGGCGCGGTGCTCCGCAGCGCCGGGGCATCACGTACGGAGGGGCGTCCCGGGCCGGGGCGCCCCTCCGCACGTGCCCGAAGCGACCGGCGTCCGGGGCTCGCGGTCCTGGCCGCCTACAGCGTGCCCAACTTGATCAGGAACAGCAGGGCCAGCAGCTGGATGGCGGAGGCGCCGAGGGCCTTGGGCCAGGGCAGGTCGTGGGAGCGGCTGACCATCGAGGTGAAGAGGAAGCCGGCCGCTACCCAGGTCCCCCACCCGATGGCCTGGACGAAGGTGGCCGTACCGCCCAGGAACAGGGCGAACAGCAGTCGCGGGGCATCCGTCAGGGACATGATCAGCATGGCGAGTCCGACGGTGGGCTGCCACGAGCCGTCGCCGCCGAACTGCCGGGCCAGCGTGTGGGTGACGGCGCCCAGGATCAGCCCCGCGAACACCACGGCCACGCCGGTGATCAGCACATACGGGACGGCCTGCGAGAGCGTCGTGTGGAGGACGTCCTTGCGGGCCTGGTCGAGGCCGAAGACCGCGAGCAGCCCGTAGACGAACGTGACGATCAGCGCGGGGGCCCACACCGGGTAGTCGCGCATCTGCCAGAACGTGGCGTTCGGGCGCAGCACGATCCCGGTCAGCAGGTCCTTCCAGTGCAGCCGGGGTCCGGCCGGCGGTGCGGGGGCGTTGCCCGCGCGGTACGTCGCGCCGTCGGGGTATCCGTAGCCGTCCGGACCTGGGCCGCCGCCGGGGTCACCGCCGGGACCATAGGGATCCGGGCCGGGGCCGCCGTACGGGTCGTGGATGCTGAACGCCTGGGTGTTGCCGGGGTTGTTGGCGTGCGGGTCCTGCCCGTGCCAGCCCTGCGGGGCACCGGGCTGTCCGCCGTGCGCACCGGGGCCGGGGCCCGGTCCGGGGCCGTAGTTGTGCGGCGCGCCGTGGTGCGGCTGCGGGTCACCGAAGTACTCCGGCTCGCCGTGCTGCCCGCCGCCCTGCCAGGGGCCGGGTGCGGGCCCCGGCCCGGGCCCGGGTCCTGCCCCCGGGCCCTGCGGGTACGGCGGACCCGAGGGGTGCTGCGGGTACTGCCCATGCTGCTGCGCGCCCCGGGAGTCCCGGCCGCGTCCGCTCCTGAAACCAGCCACGCGATCGAACGTACCGTGTTCCGCGGGTCACGTGTGCCACGGCCGGGCGAGATGGCCGGACATCGCTGCTGACCTGTGACATCCCCTAGGGGAACCGGCCCGGCGTGACCCCCACCGAGGGGGGAGGCGGCCCGGCCGGAGGGAGAACAGGGGAGGAGGGCGCGCTCCTCCGGAAGGCGGTCACTCCCGGAAGGCGGTCACTCCCGGAAGGCGGTCACTCCCGGGAGGCGGTCACTCCCGGGAGGCGGTCACTCCCGGAAGGCGGTCACTCCCGGGAGGCGGTCACTCCCGGAAGGCGGACGGCGAAGGTGACGACGGCGCCCTGGCCGGTTCCGCCGGCCACGGTCAGCCGGTCGGTCACCAGTCGGGCCAGCCACAGGCCGCGTCCGCTGGTGGCGCCGTCCAGGCCGGGCAGCAGTTCGGGGATGACGTCCTCGGTGAAGCCGGGGCCGGAGTCGGCGACCTGGCATTCCAGTTCCCCGGCCAGGTGGCGCAGGACGAGTTGTCCGCCGCCGCCCGCGTGCTCGACGGCGTTGGTGGCCACGGCGTCGACCGCGACGACGAATTCGCCCCGGCGTGGCTCGCCCAGTCCCGCCGACGCGGCCCGCGCCTCGACCTCGGCCCGCAGTCTGGGCAGGTCGCGGAGGGTGAAGCGCAGTCGGCACAGCAGCTCGGGCGTCAGCATGCGGCACCTTCCCGCGCCGTTGACCGAGGGGCGGGCCGGTCGGCGAGCCTGACGGCGGACCGAGAGGCGAACCGGACGCCGGGGTGGCTCCGGGTGACCGTGCGCGGGCCGGGGTCCGGCGGCCGGCCGTTTTCGGCCGGTCCGTCCTGGGCCGTACGGCCCGGGGCCTCGCGGTCCGCCACCTGCTGCTCCTCCTCGCCTGTCCTGCTGCTCCGCTCCGCGTGCGTGCGGTTAGGAGGCTAGGCCCGGTACGCGGCGATGGGTATACCGCGACCGTGGTTTGGCTCGTGTGGTGCGTTAACTGATCGCATTTGACCACGACTTGCCGGAAAACGCGCAACGGCCGGCCCCGTGGATACGGGACCGGCCATCGCGAGGGTGCGAAGTACCCGGTTCAGGCCATCCGGGCGCTACGAGGCGGGCTCCGGCTCGGGCTCCGGGTCCTTCTCCGTCTCGCCGTCGGCCGCCGGGGGCTCGCCGGGTGTCTTGACCGAGTCCAGCAGGAGCTGGGCCACGTCCACGACCTGCAGCGTTTCCTTGGCCTTGCCGTCGTTCTTCTTGCCGTTGACCGAGTCGGTCAGCATGACGAGGCAGAACGGGCAGGCCGTGGAGACGATGTCCGGGTCGAGGGAGAGCGCCTCGTCCACGCGCTCGTTGTTGACCCGCTTGCCGATGCGCTCCTCCATCCACATCCGGGCGCCGCCGGCGCCGCAGCAGAAGCCGCGCTCCTTGTGCCGGTGCATCTCCTCGTTGCGCAGGCCCGGCACCCGGCCGATGATCTCGCGGGGCGGGGTGTAGACCTTGTTGTGGCGGCCGAGGTAGCAGGGGTCGTGGTAGGTGATCAGCCCCTCGACCGGGGTGACCGGCACCAGCCTGCCCTCGTCGATGAGGTGCTGGAGCAGTTGGGTGTGGTGGATGACCTCGTAGTCCCCGCCGAGCTGCGGGTACTCGTTCGCCAGCGTGTTGAAGCAGTGCGGGCAGGTCGCGACGATCTTCTTCGCGGACTTCGGCTTCCGTGTCGCCGGGTCCACCTCGCCGTCCTCGCCGAGGGACTCGCCGAAGGCCGCGTTCAGCGTGCCGACGTTCTCCTCGCCGAGCTGCTGGAAGAGGAACTCGTTGCCCAATCGGCGGGCCGAGTCACCGGTGCACTTCTCGTCGCCGCCCATGATGGCGAAGTTGACGCCCGCGATGTGCAGCAGCTCGGCGAACGCCTTCGTGGTCTTCTTCGCGCGGTCCTCCAGGGCGCCGGCGCAGCCGACCCAGTACAGGTACTCGACCTCGGTCAGGTCCTCGATCGTCTTGCCGACGATCGGCACCTCGAAGCCCGCGTCCTGCTGGATCTCCTTCGTCCACTCCAGCCGCTGCTTCTTGGCCAGGCCCCAGGGGTTGCCCTTCTTCTCCAGGTTCTTGAGCATCGTCCCCGCCTCGGAGGGGAACGCGCTCTCGATCATCACCTGGTAGCGGCGCATGTCGACGATGTGGTCGATGTGCTCGATGTCGACGGGGCACTGCTCGACGCAGGCGCCGCAGGTGGTGCAGGACCACAGCACGTCCGGGTCGATGACGCCGTTCTCCTCGGCGGTGCCCACCAGCGGGCGCTCGGCCTCGGCCAGCGCAGCCGCCGGGACGTCCTTGAGCTGCTCCTCGGTCGCCTTCTCCGCACCCTCCATCGTCTTGCCGCCGCCCGCCAGCAGATAGGGGGCCTTGGCGTACGCGTGGTCGCGCAGCGACATGATCAGCAGCTTCGGCGAGAGGGGCTTGCCGGTGTTCCAGGCGGGGCACTGCGACTGGCAGCGGCCGCACTCGGTGCAGGTGGAGAAGTCGAGGATGCCCTTCCAGGAGAAGTCCTCGACCTGGGAGGCGCCGAAGCGGACCTCCTCGGCGTCCTCGTCGCTGTCGTCCAGGGCCGTCTCGAAGTCGATGACCTTGCCGCCGGACATCATCGGCTGGAGTTCGCCGAGCGACGCGCCGCCGGTGGCCTCCCGCTTGAACCAGATGTTGAAGAACGCCAGGAACCGGTGCCAGGCCACACCCATGTTGGTGTTCAGACCGACCGTGATCATCCAGATCATGGTCGTGCCCAGCTTGATCAGCGCCCAGAGGTAGACGAGGTTCTGCAGCGTGCCGGTGTCGAGCCCGTCGTAGGCCGCGACCAGCGGGTAGGAGAGGAAGTAGGCCGGCTCGTAGCCGTCCACGTGGTGCAGGGCGCCCTCGAGGCCGCGCAGCATCATGATGGCCAGGCCGATGACGAAGATGACGTACTCGACGAAGTACGCCTGGCCCATCTTCGAGCCCGCGAAGCGCGACTTGCGGCCCGCGCGGGAGGGCAGGCTCAGCAGCCGGATCACCATCAGGACGGCGATCCCGACGGTGGTCGCGAAGCCGATGAACTCGATGTACATCTCGTACGGCAGCCAGCCGCCGATGACCGGCAGCGTCCAGTCGGCCTGGAAGAGCTGGCCGTAGGCGTTGACGATGGTCGGCGGCAGGGTGAGGAAGCCGATCGCCACGAACCAGTGGGCGACGCCCACCACGCCCCACCTGTTCATCTTCGTGTGTCCGAGGAACTCCCGGACCAGCGTGGCCGTTCGCTGCTTGGGGCTGTCCTTGCGGGTACCCGCGGGCAGTGGCTGGCCGAGCCTGACGAAGCGGTAGATCTGCGCGATGGCGCGGGCGAACAGCGCAACGCCGACCGCGGTGAGCAGCAGCGTGACGACGATCGCGGCGAGTTGCATAGCGGCTCCTCGGAGCACGGAGGCGGCGTTTACTAAGCAGTAACTTATCCAGTCCGTACGAGACTACCCACTTGTCGCCGCTCCCTGCACCGCGCACCCCGGTGATTTGCGTCGCCCCGCGCGGGCGGGCCCGGCCCCGCGGGGGTCCCCGGTCCGGGGTGGAGTCTTCCGGGAGCGGTCCGGGAGTCGTCCGGGAGCGGTCCGGGAGCCGTCGGCCCCGGGGGTCGCGTACCGCTGCCGCGCCCCTCCTGGGCGGGGCTCCGGGTCTCCTCGCAAGCAGGTATGCGCGCACCGTAGTCATGGAGCTTGAGTCGGCTCGACTCAAGCTTCTTGACGCATTCTCCCCGGTCGTGCACTCTTGAGTCAGCTTCACTCAAGACCAAGCTGGAGGAACCCGAAATGGCTCGTGCGGTCGGCATCGACCTGGGTACGACGAACTCCGTCGTCAGTGTTCTCGAGGGCGGTGAGCCCACCGTCATCACCAACGCCGAGGGCGCCAGGACCACGCCGTCCGTCGTGGCCTTCGCGAAGAACGGCGAAGTGCTCGTCGGCGAGGTGGCCAAGCGGCAGGCGGTCACCAACGTCGACCGGACGATCCGGTCGGTCAAGCGGCACATGGGTACCGACTGGAAGATCGGTATCGACGACAAGGAGTTCAACCCGCAGCAGATCAGCGCCTTCGTGCTGCAGAAGCTGAAGCGGGACGCCGAGTCGTACCTGGGCGAGAAGGTCGCCGACGCGGTCATCACCGTCCCGGCGTACTTCAACGACGCCGAGCGGCAGGCCACCAAGGAGGCCGGCGAGATCGCGGGCATGAACGTGCTCCGGATCGTCAACGAGCCGACCGCCGCGGCCCTCGCCTACGGGCTGGAGAAGGAGGACCAGACGATCCTGGTCTTCGACCTCGGCGGCGGCACCTTCGACGTCTCGCTGCTGGAGATCGGCGACGGTGTCGTCGAGGTCAAGGCGACCAACGGCGACAACCACCTCGGTGGTGACGACTGGGACCAGCGGGTCGTCGACTACCTGGTCAAGCAGTTCCAGTCCGGCCACGGCGTGGACCTGGGCAAGGACAAGATGGCCCTCCAGCGCCTCCGGGAGGCCGCGGAGAAGGCGAAGATCGAGCTGTCCTCGTCCACCGAGACCACGATCAACCTGCCCTACATCACCGCTTCGGCCGAGGGCCCGCTGCACCTGGACGAGAAGCTGACCCGGGCGCAGTTCCAGCAGCTCACGCAGGACCTGCTGGAGCGCTGCAAGACGCCGTTCCACAACGTGATCAAGGACGCGGGCATCCAGCTCAGCGAGATCGACCACGTGGTGCTCGTCGGCGGCTCCACCCGGATGCCCGCCGTCGCGGAGCTCGTCAAGGAGCTGACCGGCGGCAAGGACGCGAACAAGGGCGTGAACCCGGACGAGGTCGTGGCCATCGGCGCCAGCCTCCAGGCCGGTGTGCTCAAGGGCGAGGTCAAGGACGTCCTGCTGCTGGACGTCACCCCGCTGTCCCTCGGTATCGAGACCAAGGGCGGCATCATGACCAAGCTGATCGAGCGCAACACCACCATCCCGACCAAGCGCTCGGAGACCTTCACCACCGCGGAGGACAACCAGCCCTCGGTGCAGATCCAGGTCTTCCAGGGCGAGCGGGAGATCGCCGCCTACAACAAGAAGCTCGGCATGTTCGAGCTGACCGGCCTGCCCCCGGCGCCGCGCAACGTCCCGCAGATCGAGGTCACCTTCGACATCGACGCCAACGGGATCATGCACGTCTCCGCCAAGGACCTGGGCACCGGCAAGGAACAGAAGATGCAGGTCACCGGCGGCTCCAGCCTTCCCAAGGAAGACATCGAGCGGATGATGCGGGAGGCCGAGCAGTACGCCGACGAGGACCACAAGCGCCGCGAGGCCGCCGAGACGCGCAACCAGGCCGAGCAGCTCGTCTACACGACGGAGAAGTTCCTCAAGGACAACGAGGAGAAGGTCCCGGCCGAGACCAAGTCCGAGGTCGAGACCTCGCTGGAGGACCTGAAGGAGAAGCTCAAGGGCGAGGACACCGCGGCCATCCGTGAGGCGTCCGAGAAGGTCGCGGCCACCAGCCAGAAGCTGGGTCAGGCCCTCTACGCCGACGCCCAGCAGGCCCAGGAAGGCGGCGCCGAGGGCGGCGCGGCCGGTGCCGGCAAGGCCGAGGGTGGCGCCGGTGAGGACGACGTCGTGGACGCCGAGATCGTCGACGAGGACCAGAAGCCCAAGGACGGTGCGGCGTGACGGAGGAGACCGCGGGCTTCGGCAAGGAGTCCGACGTCCCCGCCGACGCCGGTGAGCCGAGTGACGCGGACCGGGCAGCCGCCTCCGACCAGGAGGCGGCGCCCGGGGCGCCGTCGGCCGGGGACGCCCAGCAGAGTGAGGGCGATGTGAGCGCACAGGACGTCTGGGAAGCGGAGGGCGGCGACCAGGAGCAGGGCGAGTCCGCCGAGGGCGGCCCGGTCTCCGAGCTGGAGGCCGCCCGGAAGGCCCTCCACGAGCGCACCCAGGACCTTCAGCGGCTGCAGGCGGAGTTCCAGAACTACCGCCGCAGGGTCGAGCGGGACCGGGAGGCGGTCAAGGAGATCGCCGTCGCGAACCTGCTGACCGAGCTGCTGCCGGTGCTGGACGACATCGGCCGGGCGCGGGACCACGGCGAGCTGGTGGGCGGCTTCAAGTCGGTCGCCGAGTCGCTGGAGACCGTCGCGGCCAAGATGGGGCTGATGCAGTTCGGCAAGGAGGGCGAGCCCTTCGACCCGACGGTGCACGAGGCTCTGATGCACTCCTACTCTCCGGAGGTCACGGAGACGACGTGCGTGCAGATCCTGCAACCCGGGTACCGAATCGGCGAGCGGACCATCCGTCCCGCGCGGGTCGGCGTGGCCGAGCCGCAGCCCGGTGCCGCGGGCGGCAAGGGCGAGGCCGGTGCCGAGGCGCCGGCGGCTGAAGAGGAGAACGGTGGCCCGGACGAGGGCTGACCGCGTGCGGGAGGAGGGACGTCGAGGATGAGTACCAAGGACTTCATCGAGAAGGACTACTACAAGGTCCTCGGCGTCCCCAAGGACGCCACCGAAGCCGAGATCAAGAAGGCGTACCGCAAGCTGGCCCGGGAGAACCACCCGGACGCCAACGCCGGCGACCCCAAGGCCGAGGAGCGCTTCAAGGACGCCTCCGAGGCGTACGACGTGCTCGGTGACGCCAAGCGGCGCAAGGAGTACGACGAGGCGCGCAGTCTCTTCGGCAACGGCGGCGGCTTCCGGCCCGGCGGCGGCGCGGGCGGGCCGGGCGGCGCCGGAACGTTCAACTTCGACCTGGGCGACCTGTTCGGCGGCCAGGGCGGCGGCGGGGCCGGCTCCCCCGGCGGTCCCGGCGGTGCCGGGGGCTTCGGCGGCGGGCTCGGCGACGTCTTCGGCGGGCTGTTCAACCGCGGCGGCGCCGGTACCCGGACCCAGCCCCGGCGCGGGCAGGACATCGAGTCCGAGGTGACGCTCAGCTTCACCGAGGCGGTGGACGGGGCCACGGTCCCGCTGCGGATGTCCTCCAGCGCCGCGTGCAAGGACTGCGCGGGGACGGGGGACAAGAACGGCACCCCGCGGGTGTGCCCCACCTGCGTGGGCACCGGGCAGGTCTCCCGGGGCACGGGCGGCGGCTTCTCGCTGACCGACCCGTGCGTGGACTGCAAGGGCCGCGGCCTGATCGCGCAGGACCCCTGCGACACCTGCAAGGGGTCCGGCCGGGCGACCAGCTCGCGCACGATGCAGGTCCGCATCCCGGCGGGCGTCACCGACGGGCAGCGCATCCGGCTGCGCGGCAAGGGCGCTCCCGGCGAGCGGGGCGGCCCCAACGGTGACCTGTATGTCGTCGTCAACGTGGACAAGCACCCGGTGTTCGGCCGCAGGGGCGACAATCTGACGGTCACCGTTCCGGTCACCTTCCCGGAGGCCGCGCTCGGTGGTGAGGTGAAGGTCCCGACGCTGGGCGGTCCGCCGGTCACCCTCAAGGTCCCGCCGGGTACGCCGTCCGGGCGGACGATGCGGGCCCGGGGCAAGGGCGCGGTCCGCAAGGACGGGACCCGCGGCGATCTGCTGGTGACGGTGGAGGTCGCGGTGCCGGTGGCGCTGGACGACGAGGCGAGGGACTCCCTGGAGTCCTACCGGGACGCGACGGCGGGTGAGGATCCACGGGCCGCGTTGTTCAAGGCAGCGAAGGGAGACTGAGGTGGACGGCCGGGACGGACGCAGACGCTTCGCGGCCGGGCGCTCCGCGGCGTACGAGCTGACGGACGAGTCTCCCGTCTACGTCATCTCGGTCGCAGCGCAGCTCTCGGGGCTGCACCCGCAGACCCTGCGGCAGTACGACCGGTTGGGGCTGGTCTCGCCCGACCGTACGCCTGGGCGGGGCCGCCGCTACTCGGCCCGTGACATCGAGCAGCTGCGCGAGGTGCAGCGGCTCAGCCAGGACGAGGGCATCAACCTCGCCGGTATCAAGCGGATCATCGAGCTGGAGAACCAGGTCACGGCGCTCCGGCAGCGGGTGGCCGAGCTGTCGGCCGCGGTGGAGGGCGCCGCGGCGGCGATGCAGCAGCGGGAGGCCCAGGTGCACGCCTCCTACCGGCGCGATCTGGTGCCCTACGAGGATGTGCGCCAGTCCAGCGCGCTGGTGGTCTGGCGGCCCCGGCCCCGGGAGTGACCCGGGGGGCCGGTCCCCGGCGGCCACCGTCCCGGGGCGGCCACGGCCGTCGGCCCCGGCCCCGCGGGCGGGTCCGGGGCGGGGCGGTCCGGCCTGCCGCTGTTACTTCGCGAAGCCGTAGGAGAGCAGCTTCTTGGCGTCCTTCGTGCGGTTGGCGGACGAGGAAGAGGCCAGCACGGTGCCGATCACGGTTTTGCCGCCCCGCTTGGCGGCGAAGACCAGGCAGTACTTCGCCTCGGGGCCCGAGCCGGTCTTGACGCCGAGCGCTCCGGAGTAGCCGCCCAGCAGCGGGTTGGTGTTGCGCCAGTTCATGTACCGGTAGCCGCCGCTCCTGGTGACCGTCTTCTGTTTGGTGGAGCGGGTCTTCACGACCGAGCGGAAGGTCGAGTAGCGCATCGCGTCGCGGGCGAGCTTGGTCAGGTCGCGCGGGGTGGAGTAGTTGCGGCCCTTGCCGATGCCGTCGAACGAGTCGAAGTGCGTGTCCTTCAGGCCGAGGCCGCGGGCGGTGGAGTTCATCGAGCCGATGAAGGACTTCACCCGCGCGGAGCGGGTGCTGCCCTTGCCGAAGGTGTCGGCGAGCGCGTAGGCGGCGTCGCATCCGGAGGGCAGCATCATTCCGTAGAGGAGCTGGCGGACGGTGACCTTGTCGCCGACGATCAGCCGGGCCGAGGAGGCGGTGTTGCGGACGATGTAGTCGCTGTACGCCTTCCGGATGGTGACCTTCCGGGAGAGGTCGAGGTTTTTGCGGGCGAGTACCACCCGGGCCGTCATGATCTTGGTGGTCGAGCCGGTGGACCGCCGGGTGTCGGCGGCCTTGGTGTAGAGGCTCCTGCCGGTGCCGCTGTTCATCACGTAGCCGCCCCTGGCGGTGACGGACGGCTTCTTGGCGGCCGTGACCGCGGGGGCCGCGGCCGTGCGGGCGGCGGTCGGCGCGGTGGCCGCGGGGGCTGCCGCGGCGGCCGGGGCGGCCAGTGCGGCTGCCGTCAGGACGGCCGAGGAAGTGACCATCACCGTGGCGACACGGTGGGTGCCAGCAATGCCGATCTTCACTCTGTCAGCTCCAAATGCCGCTGCCGAGCGGCTCGTTGGGCGATTTTCCGGGCCGGAGCGGCCGGGAACCAAGAAGGATCGTAGACGTTTTCAGGTTGAGTGGAATAGACTCAACTTGTTGCATGCTATGGGTAGCAAGTGCCGGTGATCGGGGCGCAGGGGGCGCCAGGGCACGGCACCCGCAGCCAGCACTGGAGGAGGACGCAGGACCGTGGACGCGGAGCTGACCAACAAGAGCCGGGACGCCATCGGCGCGGCCAACGACCGGGCGGTGAGCGACGGGCACCCCGACATCACCCCGGCCCATCTGCTGCTCGCCCTGCTCACGGGCGAGGACAACGAGAACATCCAGGATCTGATCGCCGGCGTCGAGGCCGACCAGGCGGCGCTGCGCTCGGGCGCCGAGCGGCTGCTCGCGGCCCTGCCCACCGTGCAGGGGCAGACGGTGAGCCGGCCGCAGGCCGACCGCGACCTGCTCGCCGTCATCGCCGACGCGGCCCAGCGCGCCAAGGACCTCGGCGACAGCTTCGTCTCCACCGAGCACCTGCTGATCGCGCTGGCGGCCAAGGGTGGCGCCACCGGTGAGCTGCTCGAGCAGCAGGGTGCCGACGACCGGAAGCTGCTGGACGCCTTCAACGCGCAGCGCGGCAGCCGGCGGGTCACCAACCCGGACCCCGAGGGCACCTACAAGGCCCTGGAGAAGTTCGGCACCGACCTGACCGCCGCGGCCCGGGACGGCAAGCTCGACCCCGTCATCGGCCGGGACCAGGAGATCCGCCGGGTGGTGCAGGTGCTCTCCCGGCGCACCAAGAACAACCCCGTCCTCATCGGCGAGCCCGGCGTCGGCAAGACCGCCGTCGTCGAGGGACTGGCCCAGCGGGTGGTCAAGGGCGACGTACCGGAGTCGCTGCGGAACAAGCGGCTGGTCGCCCTCGACCTGGGCGCCATGGTGGCGGGCGCCAAGTACCGCGGCGAGTTCGAG
The DNA here is from genome assembly GCF_042869575.1 of Streptomyces sp. NPDC006925. Taxonomy (NCBI): domain Bacteria; kingdom Bacillati; phylum Actinomycetota; class Actinomycetes; order Kitasatosporales; family Streptomycetaceae; genus Streptomyces; species Streptomyces sp. NPDC006925. Next base: position 333,058 of record NZ_JBIAGB010000004.1, on the reverse strand, counting down.
GAGCGGCTCAAGACCGTGCTCTCCGAGATCAAGGAGAGCGACGGCCAGATCATCACCTTCATCGACGAGCTGCACACCGTCGTCGGAGCGGGCGCCGGCGGCGACTCGGCGATGGACGCGGGCAACATGCTCAAGCCGATGCTGGCCCGCGGCGAGCTGCGGATGGTCGGCGCCACCACGCTGGACGAGTACCGCGAGCGGATCGAGAAGGACCCGGCGCTGGAGCGCCGCTTCCAGCAGGTGCTGGTCGCCGAGCCGAGCGTCGAGGACTCCATCGCGATCCTGCGCGGGCTCAAGGGGCGGTACGAGGCGCACCACAAGGTGCAGATCTCCGACAGCGCGCTGGTGGCCGCCGCCGCCCTCTCGGACCGCTACATCACCTCCCGCTTCCTCCCCGACAAGGCCATCGACCTGGTGGACGAGGCGGCCTCCCGGCTCCGCATGGAGATCGACTCCTCACCCGTGGAGATCGACGAGCTCCAGCGGTCCGTCGACCGGCTCAAGATGGAGGAGCTGGCCCTGGACAAGGAGACCGACCCCGCCTCCGTCGAGCGGCTGGAGCGGCTGCGCCGCGAGCTGGCCGACAAGGAGGAGGAGCTGCGCGGGCTCACCGCCCGCTGGGAGAAGGAGAAGCAGGGCCTCAACCGGGTCGGTGAGCTGAAGGAGACGCTGGACGAGCTGCGCGGCCAGGCCGAGCGCGCCCAGCGCGACGGCGACTTCGACACCGCCTCCAAGCTTCTCTACGGCGAGATCCCGGCGCTCGAGCGCGAGCTGGCGGCCGCCACCGAGGAGGAGGAAGAGGCCAAGAAGGAGATCGCGGCGGGCCAGGCCGACAAGGACAGCAGGATGGTCAAGGAGGAGGTCGGCTCGGACGACATCGCCGACGTCGTCGCCTCCTGGACGGGCATTCCGGCCGGCCGGCTGCTGGAGGGCGAGACGCAGAAGCTCCTGCGGATGGAGGAGGAGCTCGGCAAGCGGCTGATCGGGCAGCAGGAGGCGGTGCGCGCGGTCTCCGACGCGGTGCGCCGCAGCCGGGCCGGTATCGCCGACCCCGATCGCCCCACGGGCTCGTTCATGTTCCTCGGCCCCACCGGCGTCGGGAAGACGGAGCTGGCCAAGGCCCTCGCGGATTTCCTCTTCGACGACGAGCGGGCCATGGTCCGCATCGACATGAGCGAGTACGGGGAGAAGCACAGCGTCGCCCGGCTGGTCGGCGCGCCGCCCGGGTACGTCGGCTACGAGGAGGGCGGCCAGCTCACCGAGGCCGTGCGGCGTCGCCCCTACAGCGTCGTCCTGCTGGACGAGGTGGAGAAGGCGCACCACGAGGTCTTCGACGTGCTGCTCCAGGTCCTCGACGACGGCCGGCTCACCGACGGCCAGGGCCGCACCGTCGATTTCCGCAACACCATCCTCATCCTCACCTCCAACCTGGGCAGCCAGTTCCTGATGGACCCCCTGGAGAAGGAGGAGGAGAAGCGGGAACAGGTGCTCGCCGCCGTCCGGTCCGCCTTCCGGCCCGAGTTCCTCAACCGGCTGGACGACCTGGTGGTCTTCTCCGCGCTGGCCGGGGACGAGCTGCGGCGGATCGCCCGGCTCCAGGTCGACGCACTGCAGGCCCGCCTCGCCGAGCGGCGGCTGACGCTGGATGTCACCCCCGCCGCGCTGGACTGGCTCGCCGTCGAGGGCAACGACCCGGCCTACGGCGCCCGGCCGCTGCGCCGCCTCGTCCAGACCGCCATCGGCGACCAGCTCGCCCGGGAGATCCTCGCGGGCGAGGTCCGCGACGGCGACACCGTGCGGGTGGACCACGTCGAGGGCTGGGAGGGCCTGGTGGTGGGCTCGGCCCCCGGAGCGGCCGCGGACGCCTGAGACCCGTCGGAGGGGCCGGCCGCCGGCCCCTCCGCAGGCCGCCTCCCGCACCCCCGGGCCTGCTGCCCGCACCCCCGGGCCCGGCGCGCGGGCACCGGGGCCGCCCGGCTGTCCGGGGCATTCCGGGGCGTCGGTGCCGGAACCGGTGAAACGGTGAAAGGGTGGCGGGGTGCCGCACGCAGCGGGCGCCGCCCCTCCGCTGCCTCCGGCCGGGCCGAACCCCCAGGGTTGTCACCGCGGGGGGCCCGTGCGGGAGGATGACCGAAGCCGTATGAAGGGAACACCCACGTGAGCATCGACCCGTCCTCGATCCCGAACTTCGGGGGCCAGCCCGAGGAGCCGGAGGAGTCCGGTCCCACCGGACCGATCATCCCCGACCAGGACCTCGTCAAGCAGCTCCTGGACCAGATGGAGCTGAAGTACGTCGTCGACGACGAGGGAGACCTCGCGGCGCCGTGGGAGGAGTTCCGCACCTACTTCATGTTCCGGGGTGAGGCGGAGCAGCAGGTCTTCTCGGTCCGTACGTTCTACGACCGGCCGCACACCATCGAGGACAAGCCCAAGCTGCTGGAGGCCATCGACGACTGGAACCGCCGCACCCTGTGGCCCAAGGTCTACAGCCACACCCACGACGACGGCAGCGTCCGGCTGATCGGTGAGGCGCAGATGCTGGTGGGTACGGGCGTCTCGCTGGAGCACTTCGTCTCGTCCACGGTCAGCTGGGTACGCGCCAGCATCGAGTTCGACAAGTGGCTGGTGGAGCAGTTCGGCCTGGAGAAGGACATCGACTCCTCCGAGGGCGAAGGCGGCGACGCGTAGCGGCGTCGGCACCCCGAGTTCCCGAAGGGCAGGGCGCATCCTCAGGATGCGCCCTGCCCTTCGTCTGTCCGCGTCCCGGAGCCCTGCCCGCACCGTGCCGGTGCCGTTCCCCTGCCCGGCCCGCGGTGCCGGTCGGGCCCTGACACCCGTCAGGTACCGCGCGGCATCCCGAGCCGGGAGGCTCCTGGACAAGCGCGCGGGACCCGCGGAACGGGGGAAGCACGGGGGAGAGCGGGTCCCGCGTACGGGGGCGCGAGCACGGGGGCTCGCGCACCGGATGTGGCGGGTCAGCCGGTGCCCGCCACACCCCGCAGCCGCCGCGCCGCCTCGTCCAGCACGTCCTCCCGTTTGCAGAACGCGAAGCGGACGTAGGGGGCGCCCTCTGCCGCGTGGTCGTAGAAGACCTGGGTGGGGACGGCGACGACGCCGACGCGCTCGGGGAGGGCGAGGCAGAAGGCGACCCCGTCGGTGGCGCCGAGCGGGCGGATGTCGGTGGTGATGAAGTAGGTGCCCTGCGGGCGGTGCACCCCGAAGCCGGCCTCCTCGAGCCCGCGGGCCAGCAGGTCCCGGCGGCGGCGCAGGCCCTCGCGCAGGTCGGTGTAGTAGCTGTCGGGCAGCGCCAGCGCCTCCGCGACGGCGTACTGGAAGGGCCCCGCCGACACGAAGGTCAGATACTGCTTGGCCGCGCGTACGGCGGTCACCAGCGCGGGGGTGCCGGTGACCCAGCCGACCTTCCAGCCCGTGAAGGAGAACGTCTTCCCGCTGGAGGAGATGGTGACCGTGCGCTCCCGCATCCCGGGGAAGCTCGCCAGCGGATGGTGTGCGCCCTCGAACACGAGGTGCTCGTAGACCTCGTCGGTGACGGCGAGCAGGTCGCGCTCCACGCACAGTTCGGCGACGGCGGCCAGTTCGTCGCGGCGCAGCACGGTGCCGGTGGGGTTGTGCGGGGTGTTGAGGAGGAGGAGCCGGGTGCGGTCGGTGACGGCGTCCCGCAGCTCGTCCAGGTCGAGGTGGTAGGTGCCGTCCCGGGGGCGCAGGGTGACGGGCACCCGGGTGCCGCCCGCCATCGCGATGGAGGCCGCGTAGGAGTCGTAGTACGGCTCCAGGGCGATGACCTCGTCCCCGGGTTCGACGAGCGCCAGCAGCGAGGCGGCGATGGCCTCGGTGGCGCCGGCGGTGACCAGCACCTCGGTGTCGGGGTCGTAGCGCAGGCCGTAGAAGCGCTGCTGGTGTTCGGCCACGGCCGTGCGCAGTTCGGGGATGCCGGGACCGGGCGGGTACTGGTTGCCCCTGCCGTCCCGCAGCGCACGGACCGCTGCCTCCCGGACCTCCTCGGGGCCGTCCGTGTCGGGAAAGCCCTGGCCCAGGTTGATCGCGCCGGTCCGGACGGCGAGCGCGGACATCTCGGCGAAGATCGTGGTGCCGAATCCGGCGAGGCGGCGGTTGAGCAGCGGGCGCCCTTCGCCGGACTCGGTCCGGGCGGTGCCCGCGGCCCCCGGCGCTCCCGGGGCGGCGGCGTGGCCAGCAGTCATGGCAGCCATCCTCCGGCAAGCTCTGGTCTTCCTCAACCCGGCATTGCCCAGCCGCGGCGGCGGGCAGGAGCCGACTACGCCTGCGGACGGCAGCACAGTTGTACGAGAAGGGAGTTGCCGTTCACGGAACTCGAGGGGGAAGCGCCCATGTCCCAAGTTCTGGTGTTCGTCGGCATCGTCACCGCCTTCGCCCTCGTCGCGGTGCTCGCCAAGCCGGCCGTCTCCGGCCGCCCGCGGCGCCGCCCGCCCCGCAGCGGCGGCTCACGGCGGCCCGGGGGCGGCCGCGGCGACCGCACCTCGTACGACGGCGACATCCCGCCCGGCGGCGGCCCCTCGTACGGCGGCGCATCGCGGGGCGGGGACGCTTCGGACGACGACGGCGCGTCGTACGGCGGGGACGCTTCGGACGGCGACACGTCGTACGGCGGCGCGTCGTACGGCGACGGCGACTGAAGCGCTCGCGCGACCGGCGCGCGACGTGGCTCGCGCCGGAGTCCGCGCTCCGCCCCCGCGACCGGTAACCGCGCCCCGCGCCTGCGTTCGCGCCCCTGCTCCGCCTCCCGTGCCCGTTCCGGAGCTCCGCGGGTGGTCGGCGGCGGCTGAGCCGGAAGGGAACACATGACCTCATCCATACCTATGGGATGGAAATCCGTAGAACCTGGGTAAAAGCACTGTGGGTACGGCGTTTCCATGATTCGGTGAATCGTGAACTGTCGTCCCCGCGCCTCCTGGTCCCGGCCCGGCGGCGCGGGGGATCGAGGGGTGGGGGGCCCACCCTCCCTGCGTGCTTGCGGAGCCGACCCATGCTCACCACTTTGAACACCGCCTACACCGACACCCGTGCGCATGACCTCGCCTGGGACCTGGGTCGTGCGCCGCTGCCCGCACTCGCCTGCATGGATGTCGAACTGGACGGCACCCACGTGCAGTTGCGGCTGCTGGGCGCCTCGCACCAGGTCCTGCTCGGCGACGAGTACGGCGGATGCTGCGAGACCGTCGCCTGCCTGCCGGGCAGCAGTACCCCGCTCCCGCTGGGCGTCTCCAAACGCTTCACGGGGTGGGAGTACGAGTTCGCGGCCCGCGTCGAGCGGCTGTCGCCCAGCTCGTTCTCCGGGCGCGCGCAGGAGTTGCTCGCGCTGGTCGCGGACCATCCCAACGGTTTCGCGGGGACGTTCCCCGGATCGCCGAGCGCTTTCACCGCGCTCCTCGTCCAGCGGCACGAGGGGCAGATCCGATGGCGCACCTGGCATTCCTATCCGCAGGAGGGGTCGTTGGTCTCGACCCGGACCCGGGTGGCCACCCGGGCGCGGAGAGGGGCGGGCGGAGCCCCGGGGCCGGAGGGGGCTTCCGTGATCCCGTTCCGCCGCGGCCCGGCCATGGCCTGAGGTGACCCGGCACGGCGCACGGCGCACGGCACGGCGCACGGTCTGGCACGCACGGCCCGGCGCGGGCCCGGGACGGCACGCACGGCGCGGCCCGGGACGGCCCGGCGCGCGGTGCGCCGCACACTTCTCCGGGCCCTGCCCGGTGGGGAGACCGGTCACACCGGAAGCACTCATGTGAGTGACCTAAGGTGTCTATGATGTGACGTAGCGTGCACTCATGATCGACCGTCCACCGCCCTCCGTGGAGAGCCCGCGGCTGCCCGTCCCCGCGGGGTTCGGGCGCGGCCTGGTCCTCGCCTCGGTGTTCGTGTGTGCGGCCTGCGGTCTCGTCTATGAACTCGAACTGGTCGCCGTGGCCTCCTCGCTGGTCGGGGACTCGGTCACCCAGGCGTCCGTCGTCCTGTCCGTCATGGTCTTCGCGATGGGCGTCGGCTCGCTGCTGGCCAAGCGGTTGCGCTGCCACGCCGCCGCGGGCTTCGGCTGTGTCGAGGCGCTGCTCGCGCTGGTCGGCGGCGGCTCGGCGATGGGGATGTACGCCTCCTTCGCCTGGCTGGGCGGAGCCCGGGCGGCGCTGGTCGTCATCTCCTTCACCATCGGAGTGCTGATCGGCGCGGAGATGCCGCTGCTGATGACCCTGATCCAGCGGATCCGCGCGCAGGACCCCGGCGGTGCTCTCGCCGACCTGTTCGCCGCCGACTACGTGGGGGCGTTGGTCGGCGGGCTGACCTTTCCGTTCCTGCTGCTGCCGCTGGCCGGGGAGTTGACCGGCGCGCTGCTCACCGGGGTGGTGAACGCGGTGGCCGGAGGTCTGGTCGTGCAGTGGCTCTTCCGTCACGATCTGACGGGCCCGGTGCGCCGTCGACTGCTGGCGGCCAACGGCTGCGTACTCCTCCTGCTGCTCGCGGGCACGGCGTTCACCGGACCGTTCGAACACGCCGCGCGGCAGGCGGTGTTCGGCGAAGACGTCCGGGTGGCCGTGCGCACCGACCGGCAGGAGCTCGTCCTGACCGGCGGTGCGACCCGCGGCGAGTGGCCCGCGGCGGGCGAGCTGCGGCTGTTCCGGGACGGTGCGCTGGTGCTGCGGGGCCGCAGCGCCCGCGCCGAGTACCGGGCCCTGGTCCGGCCCGCGCTGTCCGGCGGCCCGCGCGCCCGGGTGCTGGTCGTCGGCGGCGGTGATGGGGTCGCGCTGCGCGAGGTGCTGCGCTATCCGGAGGTGCGCGAGGTCACGGTGGTGGGGAGCGACCCCGGTGTCGTACGGCTCGCGCGGCGGGATCCGGGGCTGCGCGCCCTCAACGGCGGAGCCCTGGAGGACCGGCGCGTCCGGTTCGTGCGGGCCGACGCCTTCGACTGGCTGCGGGACCGGGTGCGCTCCGGGGCCGCCCCGTTCGACGTGGTGCTCTCCGCGCTGGCCGCCCCGCGGGTTGCCGGTCCCGAGCTGTACTCGCAGGAGTTCTACGGCCTCGCCGAACGCGCGCTCGCCGAGGAGGGGCGCCTCGCCGTGCGGGCGGGCGCGCCCGCCGAGCGGGCCCGCGCCTTCTGGACCGTGCACGCCACCCTGCGGGCCGCCGAGCTGAGCCCCTGCCCCTACCCGGACGCGGCCGCCGACGGCGGGTTCCTGCTGGCCCGGCACGCCCGGCCCGCACCGCAGGACTGCGAACTGCCCGGGGGCCGGACCGCCTCGCTGCCGGAGGGCGATCCGCAGGCCCGCCCCTCCACGCTGATGCACCCGCGCTATCCGGGCTGACGGGGCTGACCGCGCCGGCCGGCACCGACCGTGCCCGGCGGCCGGAGCCGCGCGGCGGCAGGGCGGGCCCGCCCAACACGGGTGCGGGAAAGATGCGGCCCGGTCATATGTGCGCCGCACCGTGGAGTAATAGGCTCCGGCCCATGGAGCACGAGGTGTACGTACCGCTTTCCGTCGGCTCGGTGCGGGCCGCCCTCACCGACAGCGCCCGTGTCGCCCGCTGCGTGCCCGGCTTCCAGCAGGAGCAGCAGGAGCAGGCCGACGGGCGGGGGGCCGAGCGGGTGGCCGGCCGGTTGAAGGTCCGGATCGGTGGCTCGACCATCACCTACCGCGGCGCTCTCACCCTCACTCCGCACGGTGGCACCGGCCCCGCGGCGGCTCCCGACGCGCTGGAGCGGCTGGAGGTCGAGGGCAGCGGCGGCGAGGCCCGGGGTGAGGGCACTGTCGAACTCGCGCTCTCCGTCGAACCGCGGTCGGCCGACGACGGTGAGGGCACCGCGCTGGTCTGCGTCGGCACGGTGACCGGAACCGGCAGACTCGCCGCGTTCGAGCAGAAGACGGCCACGTCGGCCGGGGTGCGGCTGCTGGACAGGTTCGCGGCGGCCCTCGGCGACAGTATCCGCGCCGAACCGCCCGCCGGCAGCCCGGAGGCGGAGGCGCCCGGTGGTGCGTCCGGCGACGGCGGACCGGCGGACGCCGAGGGCCCGGTCGCGGGCGGCATCGGTGCACCCGGCGACAACGAGCGGGCGATCCCGGGCATCCCGGAGCCGGAGCCGGAGCCGGAGCGCACCCCGCTGTTCGAGACCGAGGTGCCGCCCTCGTCGCTGGGCCGCGACGAGGAGTCGGAGCTCGATGCCGCCGAGGGGGCGGGCGGGACGGCCGGTGAGGAGGAGCCGGGCGGTCCTGAGGGGCTCGACGGCGGTCCTGAGGGGCTCGACGGCGGTCCTGAGGGGCTCAACGCAGAGGCCGCGCACGCCCGGCGCACGATGATCGGGCGCAGCGCGGAGGAGGTGGACCACGCCCCGCCGCGCGGCCGATACGCCCCGGTCCCGGCACCGGAGCAGGGGTCGGCGACCGCCACCCTGCGCTGGGCCGCACCGGCCGCCGCCGCGGTGGTCGCGGGTGCTGTCGTGCTCGGCCGGGTGCTGCGGCGACGGCGCTGACAGCGGGTCTTTGCGGCGGGGTTGCTGACACCGCCGTTATGGTCGCTGTATGACTGATCTGCCCACCTCCGCAGAAGCCACGTCCGTTGTGCTCAGCGCCCAGGGGACCGAGGTGTCGGTCGAACCCGGGCGCGGGTGCCGGCTCGCCTCCCTCCGGGTGGGCGGCACCGAACTCCTGCGCCAGGGGCCGCAGTACGGCTCCTTCGTGATGGCGCCCTGGTGCGGACGTACCGCGCAGGGACGGTTCCGCAACGGCGGCGAGATGTTCCAACTCCCGCTGAACGGGGGCAGCTCCCGGCCGGCGGCCGGGGCAGGCCCGCACGCCCTCCACGGCACCGTCCGCGACGCGGTCTGGCGTCAGACGCCGGGCGGCACCGACACCAAGGCGTCCTTCACCTACGACCTGACCGACCCGTGGCCCTGGGAGGGCCGGGTGACCCAGGTCGTCGAGCTCGCCGAGGACGGCGGTTCGCTCACCCTCAAGCTCGCCGTCGAGACCTTCGACGTCTCCTTCCCGGCCCAGGCCGGATGGCATCCCTGGTTCTTGCGCAATCTCGGCCAGGGCGGGGAGGACGTCCGGCTCGACTTCTCGCCCGAGTGGCAGGAGGAGCGGGGCGAGGACCACATCCCGACCGGTAAGCGGATCGCGCCGCAGCCGGGGCCGTGGGACGACTGCTTCGGGATGCCGGGCGGTGTCGACGCCACCCTCACCTGGCCCTCCGAGCTGTCCCTGCGGATCACCTCGCGCGCCGAGTACGTGGTGGTCTACGACGAGCCCGCGGAGGCCGTCTGCGTGGAGCCGCAGAGCGGCCCGCCCAACGGGCTCAACTCCCACCCGCGTCAGGTGACCCCGCTGGACCCGCTGGAGCTGACGACCACGTGGAGCTGGCAGCGGCTGTAGGTGGTGGTTGCCGGGGCGCGGGCCGGGGGCGCATAGGCTGAGGCCTCATGAACGACGACGTGCGCGCCGCGCTGCTGCGGCAGATCAAGGACAAGGCCGTGGTGCACGGCCGCGTCACCCTCTCCTCGGGTGCGGAGGCCGACTTCTACGTCGACCTCCGCCGGGTCACCCTGGACGGGGAGTCGGCGCCCCTCGCGGGCCAGGTGATGCTGGATGTCACGGAGCACCTGGACTTCGACGCGGTGGGCGGCCTCACGCTGGGGGCCGACCCGGTCGCGACGGCGATGCTGCACGCGGCCGCCGCCCGCGGCCGGCACCTCGACGCGTTCGTCGTCCGCAAGGCGGGCAAGGCGCACGGGCTGCAGCGCCGGATCGAGGGCCCGGATGTGGCGGGGCGCCGGGTGCTGATCGTGGAGGACACCTCGACGACGGGGAACTCGCCGCTGACCGCCGTCGAGGCGGCCCGGCAGGCGGGTGCCGAGGTGGTCGCGGTGGCGACGATCGTGGAGCGTGGCGCGGCCGGGGCGATGGAGCGGGCCGGAGTGCCGTATGTCCATGCGTTCGATTTGTCCGACCTCGAACTGGCCTGAGCGTCCAGTCCGTCCACGGCTGCTGTTTCACGTGAAACGCATTCGAGTGGAATGTGTTCGCGCGGAACGCGGCTAGTGCACCGTGCTGCGCATTAAGTGCATTTGTGAACTCACCCGTCCGGAGCATCCGGCCCCGTCTGGGAAGATGGGCACGACGATGACGTCGTTCCGTTGAGCCGAAGCCGGATCACCACGCACCCCCAAGGAGCGGTCTCATGCCCATCGCAACCCCCGAGATCTACAACGAGATGCTCGACAGGGCGAAGGAGGGCACGTTCGCCTACCCCGCCATCAACGTCACCTCGTCGCAGACGCTGCATGCCGCGCTCCGCGGCTTCGCCGAGGCGGAGAGCGACGGCATCGTTCAGATCTCCACGGGCGGGGCCGAGTTCCTGGGCGGGCAGTACAGCAAGGACATGGTCAGCGGCTCGGTGGCGCTCGCCGAGTTCGCGCACATCGTCGCGAAGAAGTACCCGGTGAACATCGCCCTGCACACCGACCACTGCCCCAAGGACAAGCTCGACGGCTACGTCCGCCCGCTGCTGGCGGTCTCCCGCGAGCGGGTGCAGCGGGGCGAGAACCCCCTCTTCCAGTCCCACATGTGGGACGGATCCGCCGAGACCCTCAAGGACAACCTGGCGATCGGCCAGGAGCTGCTCGCCGAGGCGGCCGCCGCCAAGATCATCCTTGAGGTCGAGATCACCCCGACCGGTGGCGAGGAGGACGGCGTCACCCACGAGATCAACGACGAGCTGTACACCACGGTCGAGGACGCCGTCCGCACCGCCGAGGCGCTCGGCCTCGGCGACAAGGGCCGCTACCTGCTCGCCGCCTCCTTCGGCAACGTGCACGGCGTCTACAAGCCGGGCAACGTGGTGCTCCGCCCCGAGCTGCTCAAGGACCTCCAGCAGGGCGTCTCCGAGAAGTTCGACAAGCCCGCGGGCAGCCAGCCGTTCGACTTCGTCTTCCACGGCGGCTCCGGCTCCACCGAGGAGGAGATCGCCACCGCGCTGCAGAACGGCGTGGTGAAGATGAACCTCGACACCGACACCCAGTACGCCTTCACCCGGCCGGTCGCCGCGCACATGTTCAGCAACTACGACGGTGTGCTGAAGATCGACGGCGAGGTCGGCAACAAGAAGGTCTACGACCCGCGGAGCTGGGGCAAGGCCGCCGAGAAGGGGATGGCCGAGCGCGTTCTGACCGCCTGCGGCAACCTCCGCTCCACCGGCACCCGCCTGAAGTAGCACCGCGCCCGCCCGCGACAGCAGCCGCGTGCGCGGTACGCCCCGCGGCGGTACGCCCCGCGGCGGTACGCCCCGCGACGGCACGCGACCTCCTGGAAGGCCCCCGGTACGCCGGGGGCCTTCCCGCGTTCCGCGGCGCCTGCGGCCGTCCCGGGCACGCGGGGGTGCGGTCGGGGCGCGTCCGCACCCCCGCGTGGGGCGCGGTCGGGGCGCGTCCCCCCGCGCCCCGACCGTGTCCGACCGCCGCCCCACCCGCGTCCGGGCTACGGGTGGGCGGCGCGGTGTCCGCTGCGTGGACGGGTACAGGCACACTGGGGCCATGGCCATTCACGAGAACCTGCTCGGGGGTCCGCCCCCGACCCACCTCCCCGACGACCCCGGGCCGCGCGAGCTGCTCGCCGCCGGGACGGCGCCCTCCGAGGTCGCCGCGCAGTACCCCACCTCGTCGCTGGCGTGGGCGCAGCTCGCCGACGACGCGTTCGAGGCGGGCCGCGTCGTGGAGTCGTACGCCTACGCGCGCACCGGTTACCACCGCGGGCTGGACGCGCTCCGCCGGAACGGCTGGAAGGGGCACGGGCCCGTGCCGTTCGAGCACGAGCCGAACCGCGGCTTCCTGCGCGCGCTGCACGCCCTCGCGCGTGCGGCCGAGGCGATCGGGGAGCAGGATGAGTACGAGCGCTGCTCCTCCTTCCTGAAGGAGAGCTCGCCCACCGCTGCCTCGACCCTGGGCTGACCGGGCTGACCGGGCTGAGCCCGCGGCCGGTGGCCGGCGGGAGCACGGCGGCGGTGAGGGTGCCTGCGTACAGCGGTGACCTTGCCGCCGCCGCCGCGTAGCGCGCATGATGCCCAGTGGGCCCGCAGGGGTCCGAGGGGACCGGGGCTCCGATGTCTATCCGGAAGGGGCGGACCGCTACCCGGACGCACAGTGAGTGGAGACAGCGATGTCACACGACCCCGATGCCCCGGTACTGGATTTCGCGGGCACCACGCCGTATGAGGACTACGTCCGCGCGGACGTCCTCACCCACCTCCAGGAGCCGCTCTCCGACGATCCGGGGGAGCTGGCGTTCCTCGTCACCACCCAGGTGATGGAGCTGTGGTTCACCGTCATCGTGCACGAGTGGCAGACGGCCGCCGCGGCGCTGCGCCGGGACGACACGGAGGGCGCGCTGGCCGCCCTGAAGCGCTCCACCCACGAGCTGCGGTCGCTCAACGCCTCCTGGGAGCCGCTGGCGCATCTCACCCCCGCCCAGTTCAACGCCTACCGGGCGGCGCTGGGGGACGGGTCCGGTTTCCAGTCCGCGATGTACCGGCGGATGGAGTTCCTGCTGGGCGAGAAGTCGGCCTCCATGCTGGTGCCGCACCGGGGGGCGCCGCGGGTGCACGCCGAGCTGGAGAAGGCGCTCCAGGAGCCGAGCCTCTACGACGAGGCGCTGCGGTTCCTGGCGCGACACGGCGCGGAGGTCCCCGAGCCGGTGCTGCGCCGGGACGTCGCCGCCCGCTACGAGCCCGACCCGGGGGTCGAGGCGGTCTGGGTGCGCGTCTACGCGGGTGACCCGGGCTCCGCGGCGCACCGGCTGGGCGAGGCGCTGACCGAGGTCGCGGAGCTGGTGTGGCGCTGGCGCAATGATCACCTCGTGGCCACCCGCAGGGCGATGGGGGCCAAGGTCGGCACCGGCGGCTCGTCCGGGGTCGCCTGGCTGGAGAAGCGGGCGGCCAAGCAGGTGTTCCCCGAGCTGTGGACGGCGCGCAGCCATGTCTGACCGCGGATCCGCCGAAGCCGCGGACGCCCCCGCCGCCGAGGGCTCGGCAGCTGAGGGCCCGGCAGCCGAGGACCCGGCCGCCGAGGGCCCGGCCGCCGAGGCGCTCGCCGCGGAAGCCCTGGCCCTGGACGCCGCAGACCCGCTCGCCGCGCTGCGGGAGCGGTTCGTGCTCGACCCCGCCACCGTCTACCTCGACGGAAACTCCCTGGGCGCGCTGCCCAAGGCCGTCGAGGCGCGGCTCGCTGACGTCGTCTCCCGCGAGTGGGGCCGACTGCGGATCCGCTCGTGGGCGGAGTCCGGATGGTGGACGATGCCGGAGCGGGTCGGCGAGCTGGTGGCGCCGCTCGTCGGCGCCGGGCCGGGGCAGGTCGTCGTCTCCGACTCCACGAGCGTGAACCTCCTCAAGGCGCTGGTCGGCGCGGTGCGGATCGCACAGGAGCAGGCCCCGGACCGCGGTGAGCTGCTGGTGGACGCGGCGACCTTCCCCACCGACGGCTACATCGCCGAGTCCGCGGCCCGGCTCACCGGCTGTACGGTGCGCGCCGTACCGCCCGAGGAGGTGCACGCGGCGCTGGGCCCGCGTACCGCCGCCGTGCTGCTCAACCACGTCGACTACCGCACCGGAGAGCTCCGCGCGCTGCCCGCGCTCACGTCCGCCGCGCATGCGGCGGGGGCCCTGACGGTCTGGGACCTGTGCCACAGCGCCGGTGCGCTGCCCGTGGACCTGGACGCGCACGGTGTGGACTTCGCGGTGGGGTGCACCTACAAGTTCCTCAACGGCGGGCCCGGTTCGCCCGCCTTCCTCTATGTGCGCGGCGCCCTGCAGGAGCGGTTCGACTCCCCGCTGCCCGGCTGGAACTCGCACGCCGACCCGTTCGCCATGGCGCCGGACTACACGCCCGCGAGCGGTGCGGTACGCGGCCGGGTGGGCACCCCCGACATCCTCTCGATGGCCGCGCTGGAGAGCGCGCTCGGCGTCTGGGACGAGGTGCGGATCCAGGACGTGCGGGCGAAGTCGCTGGCGCTCACGGACTTCTTCCTGCGCTGCGTCGCCGCCCACGCGGCCGGCGGCGCGATCGGTGTCCGGTCCCTGACACCGGCCGAACACGCCCGGCGCGGCAGCCAGATCGCGCTGCTGTGCGACCCGCCGGAGCAGGCGGAACCGGTGATGGAGGAGCTGATCGCGCGCGGCGTCGTCGGGGATTTCCGCCGCCCCGGTGTCCTGCGCTTCGGGTTCACCCCGCTCTACACTTCGTTCCGGGACGCCGAGCGCGCTGCCCGCGTCCTGGGCGAAGTGATCGGGGGAGCACGATGAGCCAGGACGAGGAGAAGGCGCTGCTGGCCCTCCCGGCGGCGCCCCCGGAACGCCAGGAGCGGTACGGGCCGCACCCCTCGCAGGTCGTCGATCTGTACGGGGAGGGCGCGCCCGGTGGCCGGGTGGTGCTGCTGCACGGCGGCTTCTGGCGCGAGCAGTGGGACCGCAGCCATCTGTCGCCGTTCGCCGCGGCGCTGGCGGGCCAGGGCATACCGGTGGCGCTGGTCGAGTACCGCAGGGTGGGCGGAGGCGGCGGCTGGCCCGCGACCGCCGAGGACGTCGGCGCCGCGCTCGACCTGCTGGGTGCTCCGCCCAGTGTGCTGTTCGGCCACTCGGCGGGCGGGCACCTCGCGCTGTGGGCCGCGGCCGCGCGGGAGCGGGCCGCCGGGCGGGTGGTGGTGGCGGCGCCGGTCGCCGACCTGGAGCGGGCCCATGCGACGCGGCTGAACGGCGGAGTCGTCTCCGACTTCCTCGGAGGCGAGGAGCGGGTCGCCTCGGCGCTGGGGGAGGCGGACCCGATGCGGCTGCTGCCCCGCACGCCGGTGGAGATCCTGCACGGCACCGCCGATCAGGAGGTGCCCATCGAGCTGTCCCGCCGCTACGCCAACAACTGGGGCGCCCGGCTGCATCTGCTGCCCGGCGTGGGCCACTACGCGCCCATCACCCCGCGCACCCCGGCCTTCGACGTGCTCGTCAGGTCGCTGCGCTAGACGAGGGCGCACATCCGTCCGCGTCCGCGGCGCACACACGTCCGGCCCCGCGGTGCCGCGGGGCCGGAGCGGGCGCGGGCGCGCGGGGCGCCCTCATGAGCGGTGGACTCAGTCGAGTTCGAGTTCGCCGATGGCGAGGCCGCTGTTGATGTGCGTCACCACGTTGTCGTGGATGTGGTTGCTCTGGAACGACTTGACGGTCGTGGTGTCGTTGTCGCTGCTGCTCACTCGCGCGTTCAGGATGTGGTCGCTGAAGTCCTGCGTGTACGAGGTCCAGGAGTTGCCGGCGAAGGCGGTGCCCGCCGAGCCGAGGACGGCGGCGGTCGCCAGGACGGCGGCTGCGGTCGCGGTGCGGATGCGCATGGATGCTCCTTGCGGGTCTGGTGCGCGCGGTCTCGCGCGGTTCTGGCTGTGCGTCGAGACCTGTTCCACACCACGCACCGGAACGATCATCATTAGTCCGTACGTGCCGCTCATATACCCCGCACGGGCGTCTGCCGGCCGTCCGGCACCTGAGCCGACCGGGGGTGCGCGAGGGACCGTCCGGCCACCCCGCCACACTTCCGTCATGCACACAGGCATGCACACGAACGTGCACACGGAGCGGAAGAACGCGGCGCGGGCCGCTGCGGCAGCGCACGACACGGACCCGGCAGGGGCGATCGGCGTCGGCGTCACCCTGGGGCTCTTCGCCGCATGGGCACTGCACGACGCGGAGGAGGTGGCCATGATGCCTCGCTGGACCCGGACCCGGGTGCCCGAACTGCGGGAGCGGATACCCGGCGTGCCCGAGGCGGTGTGGGAGCGGCTGGAGTCGCTGGACGGCCGCCGGTTCGCCACCGCGGTCAGCGTCATGGGCGTCATCGTGGCGGCAGCCGCGGCGGACGGGCACCGCACGGGCGGGCGCAGCGGCTTCTACCAGGGGGCACTCACCGGCTTCGGGCTGCACGGCTTCGCCCATCTGGCGCAGGCCGCCGCCGTCCGCGGCTACACCCCCGGATCGGTCACCTCGCCGCTGCTGGTCATTCCGTTCACGGCCTGGGCCCGCAGGCGGCTGCGGGACGCGGGCGTCCTCCGTCCGGCGACCCCGCGCGACATCGCCGTCGGCCTCGCCACCGCCGCCGCCGCGACCGCGCTCTCGCACAGTGCGGCGGACCGGCTGCTGCGGCCCCGGCGTGGCCGGCGGGGTCAGCGGGCGTAGTTCTTCAGCGTCTCCGTCTCCAGCGCGAACCCGACCGGCTCGGGGAGCACCACCTCTTCACCGAAGGAGGCGGTGTGCAGGTCGCGGTAGCGGCCCGCTTCCTGGTCCGGGTTGGTGTGGACGACGACTTCGTACCGGTCGCGGTCGACGAGGAGATAGACCGGGATGCCGGCTGCGGCGTACGCGGCCGGCTTCTCCTGCCGGTCGCGCCGGTCGGTGTCGGAGTCGTAGGAGGTGACCTCCACGGTCATCAGCACGCCCGCGGGGTCGGCCCACTCGCCTTGCCCTGCGAAGTGGGCGACGGGCGCGAGTGAGCCGTCCGGGCGAACCCTCCCCCTCCGGTAGGCGCCGGCCTTCAGTCCCTGGGAGGTGTGGAGGTCGAGATCGGAACGGGACTGCATGCACTGCCTCAACAGCCACATGACGATGGTCTCGTGGTCTCCGTCCGGCACGGCTTTCTCTCCGATGCGTCCGTCGATGAACTCCAACGTGACGGTCTCGGGGGCGGTGGAGGCGAGCCGTTCGAACTCCTCCGCCGTCATGTGAGACGTGCGCTCGGCCATAACCGTCATGTTGCACCTCCTTCCAGGCGAAAGCCAGCGTCGCCCGGCCGGACCCGGCACCGGGGACGCTCTTCACACTTTCACTCGCACGGGCGAACGGCGCGCGTCCCAGGCGTCGCCGAGGACGCACACGCCGACCGCCACCGCCAGGAACGCCGCGGCGGCGGCGAGCAGCGCCGTCTCGTAGTAGCCGCCGCTCATCACCCGTGCCGCACCCCAACCGGCGGCGGTGCCCGCGACCGCGGCGGCGGCCAGCCGCAGCAGCAGCCGCCCGGGAGTGGCCGTCCCGGCGGACTCGGCGCCGAGCGTGTCCCGCAGCGCGAGAGCCGCGGCCACCGCGCCGAGCAGCAGTCCGGCACCGGCCGCCAGCGCCGGGGTGCCGAAGACGACGCCGTACCGCACGGCCAGGGCCGGGGCGAAGAACAGCAGCAGGAAGCGGCGCAGGGCGTGGCCGAGGAAGGCGACGGCGGGACCCGCGTCCGCGCCGGTGCGCAGCCGCCGGTCGGCCGCCCGGCATCCGACGAGGACGAGGGCGCATCCGGCGACGAAGGGCAGCCGTGCCTCCAGCCGCCCCAGGTTGTAGAGGAGCAGCGTGTCGTAGGCGAGCAGGACGAGTCCGCCGAAGGAGGCGAGGGACCCGAGGAAGAGCAGCAGCCGCCCGGCGGACAGCGGCCGGGGTCGGGGCCGGGGGAGCCCGCCGGGCCGGAGCGAGCCGGCCGCCGCGTCCGGGGCGGATACCGGGGCGGATGCCGGTGCCGCGTCGGATGCCGGGTCAGGTGCCGGCGCGGATACCGGTGCTGTGCCCGGCACCGGCACCGGGTCCGGTTCCGGCGTGCGGCCGGGTGCTCCGTGTCGGGCCGCCGCCGCCAGCAGCGGCGGCGTCACCAGTGCGGACGCGCACCTGATCAGCAGATCGTCCGTCGTCCACGGGTTGCGCAGGTCCCATTCGACGGCGCAGAAGACCGCCGTGTACGCGAGCGCGGCCACCACCAGCAGCGGGGAGGCCAGTACCTGGCGGTACAGCCGGTCGTCCAGCCAGCGCAGCACCACCGCGAAGGCGAGCAGTACGAGCGGGAGTTCGAGAGCGGCCTGGACCCGCAGCACGGAGCCGGCCAGTGTCTCGGGCCAGGGCCAGTGCGCCGCGAGCCGGGTCGGCGGCCAGTCCGCTGCGGGCAGTTCGAACCAGCCGGGCGGCAGATACCGCGCCACGAAGCCGGGGTCGCCGCCGTGCACCCGCCGGATGTACACCACGACGGCGATCTGGTTCACCAGTACCGCGCCGACCAGCAGCCCGAGCAGACCGAGCGGTCCCGGCACCCGGCGGGACCGGCCCGCGCCGGGCACGAAGGACCGCCGCCCCCACCGGGCACGGACACCGTGCGGCGGCCCGGCGGACGGGCCGGCCGGCGGCTCGGCGCGCGGGCCGGGAAGCCACCGGGTGGCCGCGGCGAGCGGGAGCCGGGTGGCGAGGGCGAGGGAGAGGAGGACCGACACCACGACGGTGCCGTCCACGGCGAGCTGCACGCGGGGCAGCGTAGTGGCCCGGCCCGCCGCCGCACGGTTCGGGCCGTGCGGCGGCGGAGCGCCGGCATCCCGGCGGGCCGGGGGAGCCCGGAGCCGACGGGCCGGGGGTGCTCAGAGGAAGGAGTTGATCTCGATCGTCTCGTCGCGGCCCGGGCCGACGCCGATGGCGGAGATGGGGGCTCCGGACATCTCCTCCAGCGCCTTCACGTACGCCTGGGCGTTCTTGGGGAGGTCGCCGAAGGTCTTCGCCTTGGTGATGTCCTCGCTCCAGCCCGGCAGGTACTCGTAGACCGGCTGGGCGTGGTGGAAGTCGCTCTGGTTGTAGGGCAGCTCTGTGGTGCGTTCGCCGTCGATCTCGTAGGCGACGCACACCGGGATCTGCTCCCAGCCGGTGAGCACGTCCAGCTTGGTGAGGAAGAAGTCGGTCAGCCCGTTGACGCGGGTCGCGTAGCGGGCGATGACCGCGTCGAACCAGCCGCAGCGCCGGTTGCGGCCCGTGGTGACGCCGAACTCGCCGCCGATGCGGCGCAGCGCCTCGCCGTCGTCGTCGAACAGCTCCGTCGGGAACGGTCCCGCACCCACCCGCGTGGTGTACGCCTTCAGGATGCCGATGACCCGGTTGATCTTCGTCGGGCCGACGCCGGCGCCGGTGCAGGCGCCGCCCGCGGTCGGGTTGGAGGAGGTGACGAACGGGTAGGTGCCGTGGTCCACGTCCAGCAGCGTGCCCTGGCCGCCCTCGAACAGGACGACCTTGCCCTCGTCGATGGCGTCGTTGAGGATCAGCGTGGTGTCGGCGACGAAGCCCTTGAGCTGTTCCGCGTAGCCCAGCAGGTCCTCGGTGGCCTGCTGCGGGGAGATCGCGCGGCGGTTGTAGAGCTTGGCGAGCACCTGGTTCTTGAAGTCGAGTGCGGCCTCGACCTTCTGCAGCAGGATCGACTCGTCGAACAGGTCCTGGACCCGGATGCCGACCCGGTTGATCTTGTCGGCGTAGCTCGGGCCGATGCCGCGGCCGGTGGTGCCGATCCGGCGCTTGCCCAGGAACCGTTCCGTCGTCTTGTCGAGCGTCGCGTGATATGGCGTGATCAGGTGCGCGTTACCGCTCACCAGCAGCTTGGAGGTGTCGACGCCGCGCTCCTGGAGCCCGCTCAGCTCGGAGAGCAGGACCGAGGGGTCGACGACGACGCCGTTGCCGATGACCGGGGTGCACCCCGGCGAGAGGATCCCGGAAGGCAGGAGGTGCAGCGCGTACTTCTGGTCGCCGACGACGACCGTGTGGCCGGCGTTGTTGCCGCCCTGGTAGCGCACCACATAATCCACGGAGCCGCCGAGCAGGTCGGTGGCCTTTCCCTTGCCTTCGTCACCCCACTGAGCACCGAGCAGCACAAGTGCGGGCACAGGCGTACACCCCTTCCGGGCGGGGCATGTCCCACGTGCGGTGGCGCCGATCGGCACCCTCGCAAGAGCCGCAGTCCGGTACCCCAGATAGAGGAAGCCCCTGGCGCAACAGCGGCAGGGGCTCTTGCACCGAGAGATTACCGAACAATTCTCCCGGGTGACGAACAGGGGAGTGCTACGGCCCGGACGGGCGTACGAACCAGTACCGCCGCAGCACCGTGAGTACCCGTCGGAACCACCGATCGGGATCACCCGTACCACCCGAACCCGTACCACCCGTCGCAATCATCCGGATCCCTCCGGATTCATGAGGAAGGACCGTGGTGTCGGCTCCAGATTCCGCGAGGCCCCCAGCGGGCGAGGCCCGGGCCGCCGGTGGCACCTGCTCGAAGAGCTGGGAGGAGGTTCCGCTGCTGCTGGTCGTCGACCCGGTCGCCCGGCTCACGGACGCCGAGTCCGTCCGCATCGCACGCGATGTGCTGCGTGCGGCGACGCCGGGTCTCAAGCTGTGCCTGCCCGACGACCCCGCGCAGACGCCGCGGCTGCTGGCCCGGCGCGGCAGCAGGCGCCCCGTCCTGGTCGGTGACGATCGGGCTCTGCTGCACGCGGTTCGGTATCTGCACGGGGAGCGCGCGCTGGGGGCCACGGCGCTGTCGGTGGTGCCCGTGGGTGACGGCCCCTCGGTCGCCCTGGCGCGCAGCCTCGGACTGCCGCTGGACGCGGTCTCGGCCGCCCGTGCGGTGCTGCGCGGCAACCCGCACCCCATGGATCTGCTGGTCGACGACGAGGACGGTGTGGTGCTGGGCGGGGTGCGCACCGAAGCCTCCCCGGCCGTGCGCGCGCCGCGCCGGGAGGAGCGTGCCGAGCGGGACGCGGAGGGTGCCGGGCTGCCCGGGCAGTGGCGGCGGATGTACCAGGCCCTGGCGCGCACGATGCTCGCCCACGGGCGCGGGAGGGAATCCGGGGAGCACGGCGGGCTGCCGCCGACGGCCCCGGGGCGGCCGGTGCCGCCGTCCCCGCCCGCATCCCGCAGGCCGCCGGTGCGCGGCGGCCAGCGGCTGCGGGTGGAGGCGGACGGCGCGGTGGTGGCCGGTCCGGACCGGCCGCTGGCGGACGTGACGGTGCGTACGACCGGTACCGGCGGGCTCGCCGAGGTGTCCGTCCAGCCGCTGGCGGGCACGCCGCTGCGGGTGCGGGCGCACACCGTCACGGTCTCCGCGCCGGAGGGGTTCCCGGGGTTCCGCTACCGCGCCGACGCGGACGCCGACCCCGGGGCTCCGGCGGCGCCCGCCGCGTCGCGTACCTGGACGGTGCTGCCCCGCGCCTGGCACCTGGTGCTTCCGGCGGGGTGAGCCGTTCCGGTCCCGGTGGCCCGGTCGCCCAGCCCGGTCGCCCAGTCCCGGTCGCCCGGGCGCGGGTCGCCCGGGCTCCGCTCACGGGTGCCGGTCGCCGGGCCCGGTCGCCCGGGTGCCGGTCGCCCGGGTGCCGGTCGCCCGGGTGCCGGTCAGTCGGACTGTCGGCGGGCGTGCCAGCGGTTGAGCATGTCCTCCAGGCCGGTGCGCATGAACTCCAGGAACTCCGCGCTCTCCCGCACCCGGCGTCCGCCGGGCGTGTCGGCGCCGAGGTCGTCCGCGCCGGTGTTCAGGGTGCCCAGCCACCGGCCGAGGACGTGGTCGCGGCTGAGCAGGCTGGTGTACCAGACGTCCTGGTGCAGCATGTAGCGCTCGCGGCGGGAGCCGGGGTCGCGCTGCCGGGAGACCAGTGCGACCTGGGAGAGGTAGCGCACGGCGCCGGAGATGGCGGCGGGGCTGGCCTGGAGCCGGTCGCCGAGTTCGGCGGAGGTGAGGGCGCCCTCCTCGGAGGCGAGCAGGCAGGCGAAGACGCGGGACGCCATGCGCTGCATGCCCGCTTCGGTGAGGTCGGCGGCGAACCGTTCGACGAAGGGGGACACCCTCGTGCGGTAGTCCGCCACCTCCGGGTGGTCCGCCGCCTCTTGCCGGTCCGCAGTCCTCCGGCGGTCCTCTGTGGTCCGGTCGTCCGCCGCGGAGTCGTCTGACACGTCTGTCCGTCTCTTCCCGTTCTTCCCGCCCAGGGGCCCTGTGGAAGATCCTAACGCTTCCTTAACTTCACAAATTTGTGAAATGAGCGTAGCTTCCAAATCATGAACGCGTCCACGACCGCGACCGCCCGCCCCTCCGCGGCGCCCCCCGACACGGCCATCTCCGTGTCCGCCCTCGTCAAGAACTTCGGGACCGCCCGCGCCCTGGACGGGCTGGACCTGGAGGTCGCCACCGGCGAGGTGCACGGCTTCCTCGGCCCGAACGGGGCGGGCAAGTCCACCACCCTGCGCATCCTGCTGGGCCTCCTGCGCCCCGACAGCGGCACCGCGCGGCTGCTCGGCGCCGACCCCTGGCACGACGCGGTGGCCCTGCACCGGCGGCTCGCCTACGTCCCCGGCGACGTCGAGCTGTGGCCCAACCTCACCGGCGGTGAAGCCGTCGACCTGCTCGCGCGGCTGCGCGGCGGCATCGACCCGGCGAAGCGGGCCGCACTGGTCGAGCGGTTCGACCTGGACCCGACGAAGAAGGGCCGCAGCTACTCCAAGGGCAACCGGCAGAAGGTCGCGCTCGTCGCCGCGCTCGCCTCGGACGCGGAACTGCTGCTGCTGGACGAGCCGACCTCGGGGCTCGACCCGCTGATGGAGGTCGTCTTCCAGGACGTCATCCTCGAGGCGAAGGCCGAGGGCCGCACCGTCCTGCTCTCCAGCCACATCCTGTCCCAGGTCGAGAAGCTCTGCGACCGGGTCAGCATCGTCCGGCTCGGCAGGACCGTGCAGTCCGGGTCGCTCGACGAGATGCGCCACCTCACCCGCACCACCATCGAGGCGGAGGCCGACGGCCCGCTCGACGGACTCCGTGAGCTGCCCGGCGTCCACAACCTGCGGACGGACGGCGGCCGGGCGCACTTCGCCGTCGACGGCGGACACCTCGACGCCGTCGTACGCCACCTCGGCGGGCTCGGCCTCCGCAGCCTCGTCAGCCACCCGCCCACCCTGGAGGAGCTGATGCTGCGGCACTACGGCGACGACCTGACCGGCCGCGGCCACCCGGTGCCGCACCCGGCCGCGGCGGACTCCCGCACCGGCACCGCAACCGGCACCGAAACCGGCTCCGGCTCCGAAACCGGCTCCGGCACCGACCCCGTCGCGCCGGAAGGCGGCCCGCGATGAGCACCGCGACCGAAGCCGCACCGGTCCGCACCGGGACCGGAGCCGGGCAGGACCGGCCCGGCGGCGGCGCGCTCACCGGAACCGGCGTACTCCTCCGCTTCGCTCTGCGCCGCGACCGGGTGCGGCTGCCCGTGTGGCTGGCGGCAGTGCTCCTGGTCACCTTCTCCAGCCTCCAGCAGGCCACGGACCTGGCGCCCGACGATCCCACCGAGGCCGCCGACACGGCCACGACCCTCGGCGGTCCCGCCATGCTCGCCATGACCGGCCCCGAGCACTACCTCGCCGACCCCACCCCCGCCGCCGTGCTCAGCATGCTGGTGCTCGGCTACGGCGCCGTCCTGGTCGGGCTGATGAACGTGCTGACCGTCGTCCGGCACACCCGCGCCGACGAGGAGACCGGCATCGCCGAACTCCTCCGCTCCGGCGTCGTCGGCCGGCACGCCACCCTCACCGCGGCCCTCGCCACCGCGGCGGCGGCCGACACGGTGCTCGGGCTGCTGCTCGCGGTCCTGCTGCCCGCCGCCGGGCTCGGCGGTGCCACCGCGGGCGGCGCCCTGCTCTACGGCGCCGCGCTCACCGTCATCGGCCTGGTCTTCGCGGGCGTCGCCGCCGTGAGCGTGCAGCTCTCCTCGCACGGCAGAACCGCCGCCGGGGCGGCGCTGGCCGTGCTGGGCGCCGCCTACGCGCTGCGGGCCGCGGGCGACGTCGGGCCCGACGCGCTCTCCTGGTGCTCACCCATCGGCTGGATCCAGCGCAGCTACCCCTTCGTCGACAACCGCTGGTGGTCGCTGCTGCCCGGGCTCGCGCTGGCCGCCGGTACCGCCGCCGCCGGGTATCTGCTCAGCACCCGGCGCGACGTGGGCGCCGGACTGCTGCCGCCCCGGGCGGGCCGGTCCCAGGGCTCCGCGGCCCTCACCCACCCGCTCGGCTTCGCCGTCCGGCTGCACCGCGGACTGTGCGCCGGGTTCGCCGCGGCGCTGCTGCTGCTCGGTGCGATGTACGGCTCGCTCCTCGGCGGGGTCGAGGACATGCTCAAGGACCTGGCCGAGGTCCGCGAGGCGCTCGCCGAGGCGGGCGGGACGCTGGTCGAGTCGTTCGCCTCCACGATCCTGCTGATCGTCGCCGTCGTCGCCTCCCTCTTCGTGGTGCTGGTCGCGCTGCGGCCGCGCGCCGAGGAGACTTCCGGACGCGCCGAACCCCTGCTGGCCACCGGCCTGTCCCGGTCCCGCTGGCTGGCCTCGCACCTGGTGGCCGCACTGGGCGGGGGCACGCTCGTGCTGCTGCTGGGCTCCCTCTCCCTGGCCCTGACCGGTGCCGCCGCCACGCATGACGGAGACCTGGGCGTACGGCTGCTGGGCGCGGGGCTGGCCTACTCCCCGGCGCTGTGGGTGACCGGCGGGGCCGCCGCCCTGGTGTACGGCTGGGCGCCCCGCGCGACCCGGTTGGCCTGGGTCGTCCCCGCCTACGGGTTCGCCGTCGGCTATCTCGGCAAGCTCTCCGGGCTGCCCGACGCCTTCGGCGCCCTCTCTCCCTTCAGCCACGTCCCGCAGCTCCCCGCCGCGGAGATGCGCTGGACCCCGATGGTCCTCCTGACGATGGTGGCCGCCGCCCTGATCGCCGCCGGGCTGGCGGGGTTCCGGCGCCGGGACCTGGACCCGAAGTAGGACGCGGCGGCCGGGCGGCACGGCCGCCGCGGTGCGACGCGGCGGCCGTGCGAGACGCCGGGGCCGGGTCGCGGCGGGCCGGTCAGGTCTCCGGGTGGAGCGCCGCCATCGCGCCCGAGAGCCGGCGCAGTGCCTCGGCGACCCGGATGAACTCCTGGTCGCCGCCCAGCTCCTCGCTCAGCCGCCGGGCCAGCTCGGCGTGCCCGGGGTCGATACCCGCCACGGCGGTGCGGCCCTCGGGCGTGGGGGCGAGCAGTTTGGCGCGCTGGTGGGCCGGATTGGGTTCGTATGCCGCGAGGCCCCGTTCGACCAGGAGGTCGGCGATCCGCTGGACGCTCTGCCGGGTGATGCCCATGGCGCGGGCTATCCCGGAGACGGGCAGCGGCTCGCGGAGCACGGCGCCGAGCACCTGCCACCACGCGGCGGTCAGTCCGGCCGGGCGGGCGAGCACTTCGGAGGCGGCGAGGAACTGGCCGTTGAGCCGGAAGACGGCCAGCGCGGTCTCGCTCAGCAGTTCGGTGTCCCGTGGGTGGTCGTCCGCGCCCGCCGCACCGCTCATGCCTGCGCCGCCGCGAACACCGCGTACGCCTCCGGGTCGGAGTGCTGGTACAGCCGCTGGAAGGCGTCCAGCACGGGCGGCTCGAAGACGCCCAGGCGGTTCAGGATCTCGCGGGCGAAGGCGACGGGTTCGGTCGGCCCGGCCGTGATCAGGTCGCGGTCGGTGACGGCGTCGGCGTCGCGGTAGTGCGCCGCGCCCCGGTAGCCGTTGGCGGCGCGCAGGAACTCGGGGGCCGCGGCGGTGTGCGCGCGGTCGTCGAGCAGCCCCTCGTCCGCGAGCCCGTACACGGCTCCGCAGATGGCCGCCACGGGCACGCCCTCGTGCAGGAACTCCCGCGCGGTGTAGGCGAACGCGGTGAGTGCGCCGCTCGTCCAGGTGTCGGCGCCGGGCAGGATCAGCATGCTGCTGTCGAGGGGGCGCAGGCCGTCCAGCGTCAGGTCCGGCTCGATGCGCAGTCCGCCCTTGGTGGTGACGGTGGCGCCGGTCAGACCGACAGTGCGTACGCCGCCGGGGATGTGGGCGACGGTGTGCCCGTACTCCCAGTCGGCGAGGGTGTCGTACACGGCGAGATGAACGGTCATGGCGGCCTCCGCGGGCGCTCGATGTGATGACAGTATCCTGTCAAGTTGTCAGAATCCTGTCAATCCCTCGCGGCTACCCGCCTCCGGGCGGGCGCCCCGGGCTCTCCCGGATGTCCCGAGGTCCACCGGGTTCCCCGCGTGCTTCCGGGCACGCGGAGCGGCGCGCGCCCCGGCGACCCATGCGGCGGCGCGGGAGGTGCGGCTCAGGCGGGCAGCGGCCGCTCGTGCACCACGTGCTTCATCACCAGCGTGGAGCTCAGCCGCTGGACGCCGGGCAGGGTGGCGAGGTTCTCGTCGTAGAGCCGCTGGAAGGCGGGCAGGTCGGCGGTGATGACGCGGAGCAGGTAGTCCGGGTCGCCGAAGAGCCGCTGGGCCTGGACGACCTGCGGCAGCTCGGTCAGGGCCTGCTCGAAGGCGGAGATGGTGGTGCGGTCCTCCTGGCGCATGGTGACGAAGACGAGCGCGTCGAAGGTCAGCCCCACCGCGTCGGTGTCGACCACGGCGCGGTAGCCGCGGATGGCGCCGCTGCGCTCCAGCTCCCGCAGTCGCCGGTGGCACGGGGAGAGGCTGAGCCCCACCCGCGCGGCCAGCTCGGTGACCGTCAGCCGGCCGTCGTTCTGGAGCTCCGCAAGAATCTGCCGGTCCATGTCGTCCATGGGGAAGATTATTCCACCAGGAGCGCCACGGTCGATGATTCTGGGGAGCACTTTCGGCGCTGAACTTCCTATTGTTCCTCCCGCACTCCGTCAGAGCGGAAGGGACCGCCCCATGGCTGCCAGCTCCATAGCCGCGTTTTTCGCCCTCTCCTTTCTCCTCGTCCTCGTCCCGGGCGCGGACTGGGCGTTCACCATCACCTCCGGGCTGCGGGACCGGTCGGTGGTGCCCGCCGTCGGCGGGCTGATGCTGGGGTATGTGGGGCTGACGGCCGTGGTCGTGGCGGGGGTGGCCGCGCTGGTCGCCCGCACGCCCGGGGTGCTGACCTCGCTCACCGCGCTCGGCGCCGGGTATCTGGTCTGGCTCGGCGCGACGACGTTCGCCGGGGCGAAGGAGGCCGGGCTGCCGCAGACCGACGACGGCACCGGCGCCGCCACCGCCGCGGCCGGGGGCGCCCGCTCCCGGGTGCTCAAGGGCGCCGGCGTCAGCGGACTGAACCCCAAGGCGCTGCTGCTCTACGTCGCGCTGCTGCCCCAGTTCGCCGACCAGCACGGGCAGTGGCCGCTGGCCTTCCAGATCGGGCTCCTGGGACTGCTGCACATGTGCACGGCCGGAGCCGTCTACCTCGGCCTGGGTTCGCTGGCGCGCACCGTGCTGCGGGCCCGGCCGACCGCGGCCCGCCTCGTCACCAGGCTCTCCGGCGTCGCGATGATCCTGCTGGGTGCCCTGCTGCTGGTGGAGCAGCTTCCCCGCTGAGGGGAGCGGCTTTCCCGCTGAGGGGAGCGGCTTTCCCACCGAGGGGAGCAGCCTTCCCACCCAGCGGCCCCGGTGCCCTGCTTCGGCCCGCCCCGCGTGCGGACGACTTCCGCCCTCCCTGCGTCCGGTCGGGGAGGGCGACATTACGCTGGCTCTCACCCTTCCGGGGGCCTCCCCGCCCGGAAGCCGTCCGTCCTGGGCCGGACGGGCACCACGCGAGCGAACCGAGGTACCGATCGTGACGATGCACCACCCCTCATCGGACACCCCCGCCACCCCTTCCACCTCGACTTCCACCTCGACCGTCCCGGACCCGGCCGCCGGCCGGCCGGTCCGGGAGGCCGACCGGGCCCATGTGTTCCATTCCTGGTCGGCCCAGGGGCAGATAGACCCCCCGGCAGTCGCGGGCGCCGAGGGCTCCCACTTCTGGGACTACGAGGGGAAGCGGTACCTCGACTTCACCAGCGGCCTCGTCTTCACCAACATCGGCTACGCGCACCCCAAGGTCGTGGCCGCGGTCCAGGAGCAGGCGGCGAAGATGTGCACCTTCGCGCCCGCCTTCGCGATCGAGGCGCGCTCCGAGGCGGCCCGGCTGATCGCCGAGCGGACCCCCGGCGACCTCGACAAGATCTTCTTCACCAACGGCGGCGCCGACGCCGTCGAACACGCGATCCGGATGGCCCGGCTGCACACCGGCCGCCCCAAGGTGCTCTCCGCCTACCGCTCGTACCACGGCGGTACCCAGCAGGCGATCAACCTCACCGGCGACCCGCGCCGCTGGGCGTCCGACAGCGGCACGGCGGGCGTCGTGCACTTCCACGCGCCCCACCTCTACCGCACCCCGTTCTACGCCGAGACCGAGGAGCAGGAGTGCGAGCGCGCGCTGGCACACCTGGAGCAGACCCTCGCCTACGAGGGCCCGCAGACCGTCGCCGCCGTCATCCTGGAGACCATCCCCGGCACCGCCGGGATCATGATGCCGCCGCCCGGCTACCTGGCGGGGGTCCGGGAGATCTGCGACAAGTACGGCGTCGTCCTCGTGCTGGACGAGGTGATGGCGGGCTTCGGCCGCACCGGCACCTGGTTCGCGGCCGACCTCTACGGCGTCGTACCCGACCTGCTGACCTTCGCCAAGGGCGTCAACTCCGGTTATGTGCCGCTCGGCGGAGTGGCGATCTCCGGGAAGATCGCCGAGACGTTCGACCAGCGCCCCTACCCGGGCGGCCTCACCTACTCCGGCCACCCGCTGGCCTGCGGTGCGGCCGTCGCGACGCTCCGCACCATGGCGGAGGAGGGCATCGTCGAGCACGCCGCGCGACTCGGCGAGACCGTCATCGGCCCGGCCCTGCGCGAGCTGGCGGCCCGCCATCCCTCGGTCGGCGAGGTGCGCGGCACCGGTGTCTTCTGGGCCCTCGACCTGGTGCGCGACCAGGAGACCCGGGAGCCCCTGGTGCCGTACAACGCCTCCGGCGCGGACAACGCGCCGATGGCGGACTTCGCCGCCGCGGCCAAGCGCGGCGGCCTGTGGCCGTTCGTGAACATGAACCGCACCCATGTCGTCCCGCCGTGCAACATCACCGAGGCCGACCTCAAGGAGGGGCTGAGCGTGCTGGACGAGGCCCTGACCGCGGCCGACGCGCACACCACGGCAGGCACCGGCGGCGCTGCGGCGGGCGCGGGGAGCACGGGGGAGTGATCAAACGCAGCACCCTGCGCTCGCAGATCGCCACCGCGCTGCGCGACGAGATCCTGGCCGGCCGGCTCGCCACCGGCCGGGACTTCACCGTCAAGGAGATCGCCGAGCAGTACGGCGTCTCCGCGACGCCGGTGCGGGAGGCGCTGGTCGATCTCGCGGCGCAGGGGCTGCTGGACGTGGAGCAGCACCGGGGCTTCCGCGTGCACGAGTTCACGCTTGCCGACTACCGCGCCATGTGCGAGGCGCGGGAGCTGGTCGTCGACGGGGTCTTCCGGGGCGTCGAGGGGGCCGCCGACCCGCCGGACGGTGCTTCGCGTGGCCCGGCGTCCGGGCACGCCGGCGGTCCGGGCGGCCCAGTCGGCGGCGGGGCCGCCTCCGCCGGCGGGGCGGTCGCCCGCCGCGCCTTCGGCGGCCTGGGGCCCGAGGTGGTGCGGTCCGTGCGCCGCCGCGCCGACGCGGCCGAACGCGCGGCCCGTGCCGGGGACCTGGACGTACTGATCGCCTACGACCTGCGGTACTGGCGGGAGTTGAGCGGGCTGCTGGGCAACCCCTACGTCTGCGACTTCCTCGACCGGCTCCGCATCCAGTGCTGGGTCTACGCCGTCCCGGTCCTGCGCCGCCACGCCTCGCTGCGCGGCCGCCTGTGGTCGGGGCACAACACGCTGCTGGACGCCGTCGAGTCGGGGGACGCGCGGGCGGCCCGCGAGGTCGTCGCCGCCTACAACCGGCACGCGCTGGCGCAGGTGGGCGCGGACGGGGCGGTACCGCGGCCCGAGGAGGACACCGAAGGGGAGTGAAGCTCGCCGGGGTGCCACCGGGGGTGCCGCCGGGGTGCCGTCGGGGTGCCGGAGGGGGCGCCGCCGGGGCGCACCCGTCCCGGCCCGCATGCGCCGGACGGGGGACGGGCGGCAGGAGACCGCACTACGCTGGGTGCAGGCAGGTCCCTGACGGTATTGGAGCGCCCCTTGGCCTGTGACCTCTGGCTCGTACCCCTCGTCGACGTGCTGTGCCACAGCCCCGACAACCCCTTCTCCGAAGAGATCGCCACCTACGACAGGGTGCTCACCGAGGCCGGTCTGCCCACGGTTCCCGTCTTCGGCTACATGCCGGGCCTCTCCGGCGACGTGGCCCCGGTCGCGGGCTTCGACTACGAGGCGCTGCACTACCTGCGCCGCGCCCACCTGCTGCTGGCCTCCGGTCTGGAGGTGGCGCCGGTGGGGGAGTTGGGCAGCGACTACGAGCAGCTCCTGGAGATGTTCGAGCAGACGGCGCAGCAGTCCCACCTGGTGTGGCACTACGACCACGCGGGCGTCTACATCCCGGTGGACTTCCAGGCGCCGCTCTACGACGACGAGTTGCTGGAGGGGAACGGTCCGCTGGGCTCCAGCCACGGCCTGCTGCGCGAGCTCCAGGAGCTGGGGCCGCACCTGGGGATCGACCCGGGCAATCCGCCGCCCGCGCCCGCCGCGCCGCTGCGCCCCACCGATCTGGACGAGCCCGCGGCCTCCGCCGCGATCGGCTACGAGGACGGCACCCCGTTCGGCAGGGAGCGGCACGTGTGGCTGAGCCTGCACGCGGCCGTGACCCGCAGCCTGGCCCAGGGGTCGATGATCGTCTTCGGCTGACGGGCGCCGCCGGCCCGCCGTCCGGTCATCCGCCGGTCGGCCCGGTCGGTCCGGTCGGCGGTCGGCCCGGTCGTGGTCAGCCGCCGGGAGCGCCGGTCAGCCGCCCGGGGGCCGCTGGCGGGGCATGGTGGCCCAGCCCGCGGTCCCGTTGGGCGGCGGCATGCGGCGCGCCGGCCCGCCCCGCGCGCCGGGCACCGTGCTCTGCGGGGCCAGCAGGAGCGGGGACCCCGAGGTGCGGAAGGCGACCATCCAGTCGACCGTCTCCGCCCGCACCGTCTCGTTCACGTCGTCCGAGAACCGGCGGAGCACGGCCAGGCCGCGCTCCGCCGCCTCACCGGCCGTGCCCTCGGCCGGGCCGAGCACCTCGCGGACGTTCTCGGCGGCCCACTCGTACCGCAGCGCCTCCAGCCGCCGGTGCAGAGCCAGCGCCGCGGCGACATCCCGCATCCAGCCGGAGGTCAGGCCGAGCCACCGGTCGGCGAGGGCGCAGGCCGCCGCGCCGAGCAGGGCCAGATAGCCGAGGTGGCCGGACCTCTCCTGCACCGGGGCGAACCCGGCCAGCTCGGCGAGCGGCAGCAGCGCCCCCACGCAGGCCCCGGCCACGACGCCGCCGCGCAGCCACCGGGCCCAGCGGCGTTTGCGCACGCGGTCCGCCAGATACCACTCGACGAGGCGCATCGCCTCCTGCTCGACCCACTGGTACAGCTCTTCCAGGCGCTCGGCGGGCTCGTTCCAGTCCCCGGACGGGAACCCCCTCCCCAGCAGATCGGGCTGCTTGACCCGCTTCACCCATGCTCCTTCGACGACGCGTCCGGCAGCCCGGCGTTCGGTCCGACCGCCCAATTCATACCGCCGAAAGTGGGACCTCACCGACGATCCGCGTGGAATTCCCCCCAGAAGTGGCGGTCCGTCGGGTATAGGAGCGGCACCTTGTCACTCGTAAGGGCCGCGCGGAGGTGGCTGCGCGGGCCGCTAGGGTTGGCGGCGTGAGGATTCTGGTCATTGGCGGCGGTGCCCGCGAACACGCAATCTGTCGCTCGCTCTCCCTCGACCCCGAGGTCGTCGCGGTGCACTGCGCGCCCGGCAACGCCGGGACGGCCGAGGTGGCCACGCCGCACGCGGTGGACATGCTGGACGGCGCCGCTGTCGCCGCGCTCGCCGCCTCCGACGAGGTCCGCGCCGACCTGGTCGTCGTCGGCCCCGAGGCGCCGCTGGTCGCGGGAGTCGCCGACGCGGTCCGCGCACGGGGCATCCCCGTCTTCGGCCCGTCCGCCGAGGCCGCCGTGCTGGAGGGCTCCAAGGCGTTCGCCAAGGAGGTCATGGCCGAGGCCGGGGTCCCCACGGCGCGCAGCTACGTGTGCACCGGGCCGGAGGAGGCCGACGCGGCGCTGGACGCGTTCGGCCCGCCCTACGTGGTCAAGGACGACGGCCTCGCCGCGGGCAAGGGCGTCGTGGTGACCGACGACATCGAGGAGGCGCGCGCCCACGCGCGCGCCTGCGGCGGCGCCGTCGTCGTCGAGGAGTTCCTGGACGGTCCGGAGGTCTCCCTCTTCGCGGTGACCGACGGCGAGACCGTGGTGCCGCTGCAGCCCGCGCAGGACTTCAAGCGCGCCTACGACGCCGACGAGGGCCCCAACACCGGCGGGATGGGTGCCTACTCGCCGCTGCCGTGGGCGGACCCGAAGCTGGTGGACGAGGTCGTGGCCACGGTTCTGGAGCCGACGGTCAACGAACTGCGCCGCCGGGGCACGCCCTTCTCCGGGCTGCTCTACGCGGGCCTGGCGCTCACCTCGCGCGGAGTGCGCGTCATCGAGTTCAACGCCCGGTTCGGCGACCCGGAGACGCAGGCCGTCCTCGCCCGGCTCCGCACGCCGCTGGGCGGCCTGCTGTACGCGGCGGCGACCGGCGAGCTCGCCGACTTCCCCGCACTGCGCTGGAGCGACGGCGCGGCGGTCACCGTCGTGGTCGCGGCACACGGGTATCCGGCCGAGCCCCGCAAGGGCGATGCGGTCGAGGGGCTGGCCGAGATCGTCCGGGAGGACGGTCCGGACGCCTACGTGCTGCACGCGGGCACCAGGGCCGACGCGGACGGCACGGTGCGCAGCGCGGGCGGCCGGGTCCTGTCGGTCACCGCGACCGGGGCCGATCTGGCCGAGGCGCGCGAGCGGGCGTACACGGCCGTCGGGCGCGTCCGGCTGGAGGGCTCGCACCACCGCACGGACATCGCGGAGCGGGCCGCCGCCGAGGCGGCCGCGGCCGACTGAGCGGCCCGGAAGCCCCCGAAGGCCCCGGAGACCGGCCCGGACTCACCGGGGACGCGCCGGACTTGCCTGGACGCCCCGGACTCGGACGCCCCCGTACGCCCCGTACACGCTGGACGCTCCGTACGCTCCGGAAGCGCTGGACCTGCCGGACGCCTCGGACCCGGACGGCCCCGACTCGCCCGGACCGGAGCGGACGTCGGGCGCGCCGCGTGCGCCGGGGCGCGGCTCTGCATATCGGCATACCTGCGGCTCATATACCTCCCGCCCCCGCCGGGCAAGAGCTCTCCCCAAAGCCATTCCATCGAGTGAGGGCGTCCGCTTCCGGCTGACGCCCGCCGAGGCCCCGACTAGGGTGCCGCACAACTGCCGTGCAGCCGCCACCAGGGCTGCGCGGGCGGTGTGCGGTGGGGTCCGGCCGGCTGCGGGGCGCCCGGCCGACCGCCCGGCGACCGTCCGTCGACTGGCGCAGCGCGTATTGCGGTGTCGGAGCGCGGTGACACAGTGGGTGGGAGCCGGAGAGCCCGGTTGCGGACCCGAAGGTGCGGGGGTGAGACGTGCGCGGTTCAAGTGGTCTTGGTCCCGGCAGCCGAGCAGGGGCGCGTTCCGCACGCGCCCACGCCCTCGCCGTGCTGCGGGTGCGCAGCACGGTGCTCGCCCTGGCGCTGCTCCCGGCCGCCGCCGCGGTGATCCTCTGGACGGGGCGCACGACGGGGCAGTTCGGCCCCAGTTGGGAGACGGCGCGCTGGTCCGTGAGCGGGTTCGCCGTCGCCGTTCTCGGCTGCGCCGCGGTCGCCGGGCTCGCCATCTCCCGCGGCCGGCCGGCCGTGTCCCCGACGGTGCCGGTCGAGGAGCACGCGGCCCCCGACCTGCACGCGCTGGTCCGTGACCTCGCGGACCGGCTGGAGGTCCCCGCGCCCTCCGCCATCGCGCTCACCCCGGACTGCGACAGCTGGCTGGAGGACCGCACCCACGCACGCGCGGGCGGCGCACGCGGCGCGGCCCCCGTGCTGGTCATCGGCTCCCCCTTCCTGTGGTGGATGCGGGTCGCCGAACTGCGCGCGCTGCTGGCCCCGGTGGTCGCCGGCACCGGACCCTCCGCGCACCCCGACATAGCGGCGGCCCGCCGGGTCGTACGAGGGCTGGACGCGGCGGTGGCCAACGCCGAACGCCCCGCGGGCCCGTGCAGCGGTGACCCGGCGGCGGACGGGCCCGGCGCACCCGCGGCCCGGGTTCCCGGGGCGCTCGCGCGGGCGGTACGCGGCTGCGCGGCGCCGCTGCGCCGCGCGGTGCACCGGGCGGTGGGGCCGATCGCCCGGCTGATGCTCCGCGCCGCCGGTCCGCACGCCGCCGCGATGGAGCAGGGTGTCGCCGCTGCCGCCGCCGACCGCGCCCAGGCCGTCGACCAGGGGCTGCGGGTCGCGGCGCAGGAGCAGGTCGGCCTCGCCTACGCCGGCTGGGACCGGCTGCTGACCCGGGTGGCGCTGCCCGCCTGGCGGCTCGGCCTGTGGCCCACCCGGCTCGACGCCGGCGTGGTCTCGGCGCTCACCGAGCTGTCCCGGCGCGACCGGCTCGCGTCGGGTTTCACCTCGCGACTCGGTGAACGTCCCGCCTGCGACCTGCTGAAGGAGCCGGGCAGCACGGACGGCGCCGTCTCGCTGCTCGCCGCGCGGCTCTTCCTGGGGCCGCGCCCTCCGGTGCCCACGGCGCACGGGGCGGTCCCGGAGTGGACGCCGGTGGACTGGGCGGCCTACCCGGAGGAGGTCGTCGACCGCATCTGGCGCGCGGAGGCCGCCCGCCTCTTCGCCGCGCTGGACGCGCTCGGCCCCCCGGAGCCGGTGGGCGCGTCCCGGTCGGCCGCGAGCGCCGCGGCTCCGGCCTCGGCGGCTCCGGCCTCCGCGGTGCCGGTCGGCCGTCGGCTGCCGGAGTCCGCCTTCGCGCCGCCCCCCGGTGGGAGCGGCTCGCCGAGCGGGGCGCCCGCCGGGGAGGCGGGCTCGGAGTGGGCGGGACCCACCCTGGCGCGGGTGCTCGACCGGTTCGCCGCGGCGGGCGGAACCGACGCGTTGGCAGCGCGTATCAGCGCGGAAGTGGCGCGCGAGGAGGCGGCGAGCGCCCCCGGTGGTCTCGGTGCGAGCCCCGGCGCGGAGCCCCAGCCGGGTACCGGCGGTGCACACCTCGCGCCCTTGGCGCCGATGGGCCTGCCGCTGCAGCCGCCGCGGAGCGGCAAGGAGCTGCTGGCCGACCACGTCACCGCCGCCGTCTGCTGCGCCGCCGTCGACACGGCGGGTGCGGTACCGGGGCTGGACTGGCTGGACGGACCGGCGCTCTACATCGACGGCGAGCGCGCGGGCGAGCTGCCCTCGCTGGTGCTCGCCCTCGTCGAGGACGGTGAGGCGGTGGGGCTGCGGGACTGGTTGGCGGCGGCCGGGGTGCGGCCGGAGAAGCCCGTGCGGCTGGTCTGAAGATCATCTCCAGCCATTTAGCGACGAAGGGTGACCACACCCTTGCGTAATGTGATGTGCTGTCTGCCGTCACAACCGGGCGCAGCGGGTACGGGGAGGGAGCAGCGATGGGAACCGAGCGGACCGGACAGCCCGTACGGGAAGCCGAGCGGACCGAGCAGCAGCCCGCGTCACTCGTGCACGAGGTCGCCGGACCGACCGAACCGACCGAGCAGACCGAGCAGACCGAACCGACCCGGCGCTGGGAGTCGGGGGCGCTGGCGCACGCCGTGACCGATCCCTTCGGCCAAGGCCCCCTGCCGTGGCTGCGGGTGAGTGAGAACTACTTCGAGAACGGTCGGCTCGTCCCCTGGTACGTGGACTGCGTCGACCCGGCCCCCGGCCAGACCTCCCGCACTCCCGAGTTGGTGCGGGAGCTGGCGGGCGGCAGCCAGACCGTGCCCCGCCCCCGGACCCGCGGCCTCTCCAGCAGCGGCCCGCCCGCGGCGGACGACGTGCGCTGCCAGATCAAGGGCTTCGCCTCGGCGGCCGGCGGCACCCCGCCCGGCGAGTCCCTCGACTTCCGGATCACCGTCAATCCGCCGCAGCCCTTCAGCGTCGACGTCTACCGGATCGGACACTACGGCGGCGCGGGCGCCACCAAGGTCACCACCAGTCCGCGGCTGTCCGGCATCATGCAGCCCGCGCCGCTCACCGCCGAACGCACCGTCTCCTGCCACCACTGGTGGCTCTCCTGGCGCCTCCAGATCCCCGACTACTGGTCCACCGGCGCCTACGTCGCCGTCCTGACCACGGCCGACGGGCACCGCTCGCACATCCCGTTCACCGTCCGCGACCGCGACCCGGCCGATCTGCTCCTGATCCTCCCGGACGTCACATGGCAGGCGTACAACCTCTTCCCCGAGGACGGCCGCACCGGCGCCAGCCTCTACCACGCCTGGGACGAGGAGGGGCGGCTGATCGGCGAGAGCGAGGCGGCGATGACCGTCTCGTTCGACCGCCCCTACGCCGGCTCCGGTCTCCCCCTGCACGTCGGGCACGCCTACGACTTCATCCGCTGGGCCGAGCGGTACGGCTACGACCTGGCCTACGCCGACACCCGCGACCTGCACGCCGGGCACATCGACCCCACCCGCTACCGGGCCCTGGTCTTCCCCGGCCACGACGAGTACTGGTCCGTCCCGATGCGCCGGGCGGCCGAGCGCGCCCGGGACAGCGGCACGTCGCTGGTCTTCCTCTCCGCCAACACCATGTACTGGCAGGTCGAACTCGAAGCGCTGCCCTCCGGCGCCGCCGACCGGCTGCTGACCTGCCGAAAACGGCGCGGGCCCGGGCGCCCCGCACTCTGGCGCGAGCAGGGCGAGCCCGAGCAGGCGCTGCTGGGCATCCAGTACGCCGGACAGGTCGCCGAGCCCTACCCGCTGATCGTCCGCAACGCCGACCACTGGCTGTGGGCGGCCACCGAGGCGTACGAGGGCGACGAACTGCCCGGCCTCGTCGCCGGCGAGGCCGACCGCTACTACCCGCGCACCGCGCTGCCCCAGCACACCTCCCGGATCCTGCTGGCGCACTCTCCTTACCGCGACCGCGCCGGCGCACTCCGCCATCAGGAGACCTCGCTCTACCGCGCACCCTCCGGAGCGCTGGTCTTCTCCTCCGGCTCCTTCGCCTGGTCCCCGGCCCTGGACCGCCCCGGCTACATCGACACCAGGGTCCAGCGCGCCACCAGCAACCTCCTGGACCGCATCTGCAACAGGGAGTGACACCCCGCGGGCGCCCGCACGGCTCGCCGCCGGGCCGTGTCCCGGTGCCCGGGCCCGTGCGCCGTGTGCGGCCGCGGGGTGTGCGGGTGAACCGCCGGGCCGCCGCGACCCCGCGGGGCGTACCGCCCGGCACCCGGCGCGGGTGACAAGGAAGAATCGGGGCACCTGTAGGAAGCGCCGCAGGAAGCCGGCCCCCGCTGAGGAGAGAACGTGACGGGATTCGTCGAAAAGCCCGAGCCCGCCCAGGTCCCGGGCCTGGTGCACCTGCACACGGGCAAGGTGCGCGACCTCTACCGGAACGAGGACGGCGACCTGGTGATGGTCGCCACCGACCGGCTGTCCGCCTTCGACTGGGTGCTGCCGACCCTCATCCCGGACAAGGGCCGCGTCCTCACCCGGTTGTCCCTGTGGTGGTTCGAGCAGTTGGAGGACCTGCTGCCCAACCATGTGATCAGCACCGACGTGCCCGCGGGCGCCCCCGCCGACTGGGCCGGCCGCACCATGATCTGCCGCTCCCTGCGGATGCTGCCCGTCGAGTGCGTGGCCCGCGGCTACCTGGCCGGGTCCGGGCTGGCCGAGTACGAGGAGTCCCGCACCGTCTGCGGGCTCGCCCTGCCGGAGGGTCTGGAGAACGGCTCCGAGCTGCCCGGTTCGCTCTTCACCCCGGCCACCAAGGCAGCCGTCGGCGAGCACGACGAGAACGTCGACTACGAGGAGGTGGCCCGCCGGCTCGGCCCCGAGACCGCCGCCGCGCTGCGGCAGTCCACCCTCGCCGCGTACGACCGCGCCCGCGACATCGCCCGTGAGCGGGGCATCATCCTGGCCGACACCAAGTTCGAGTTCGGCTGGGACGACAACCGCACCGAGGACGGCGAACCGGTGCTCACCCTCGCCGACGAGGTCCTCACCCCCGACTCGTCCCGCTTCTGGCCCGCCGACCAGTGGCAGCCAGGACGCTCCCAGCCCTCGTTCGACAAGCAGTACGTCCGCGACTGGCTGGCCTCCGCGGAGTCCGGCTGGGACCGCACCTCCGAGCAGCCGCCGCCCGCGCTGCCCGAGGCCGTCGTGGAGGCCACCCGCACCCGTTACATCGAGGCGTACGAACGCCTCACGGGCGTCCCCTGGAGCTGACCCCCGACCCCCTCGCCCCCGCCGCTCCGGGGCCGCCACCCCGGAGCGGCGGGGCTCCCGGAAGGCGGCCGCCGACGGGGGTCGGCACCGGGCCCGGACACGCGTACGGCCCCGGTCGGAGGACCGGGGCCGTACCGCTGTCTGCCGAGCGGACGACGAGGCTCGAACTCGCGACCTCAACCTTGGCAAGGTTGCGCTCTACCAACTGAGCTACGTCCGCACACTCCGCGCCGGCCCGTGGAGCCGCCGTGGTGCGGGGCCCAGTATAGCCGGACCGGGTGCGGGGCCGGACCGTGTCCCGCGGGGCTCAGATCCAGCCTCGTGCGCGGGCCGTCCGGGCCGCCGCGTGCCGGTTCTCGGCGCCCAGCTTCGCGGCGGCGGCCGACAGGTAGTTGCGGACGGTTCCCTGGGTCAGCGACGCCTGCTCGGCGATCCGGGCGATCGGCGCCCCGTCCGCGGCCAGTTCCAGCAGCTCGGCCTCCCGGGCCGACAGCGGCGAGTCCCCCGCGCTGATGGCGTCGGCGGCCAGCTCGGGGTCCACGTACCGGCTGCCGCCGTGCACGCTGCGGATGATCTCCGCGAGCTGTTGGGCGGAGGCCGTCTTGGGGACGAAGCCGCGGACACCCGCCGCCAGCGCCCGCTTGAGATGCCCCGGACGGCTGTGGCTGGTGACGATCATCGTCCGGCAGTCCGGCACCGACTCCCGCAGCGTGGCCGCGACCCGCAGCCCGTCGGCGCCCGGCATCTGCAGATCGAGCACGGCCACGTCCGGGCGGTGCGCCCGGGCCATGGCCAGCGCCTCGGGTCCGGAGGCCGCCTCGGCGACGATGACCAGATCGTCCTCCAGCGCCAGCAGGGCGGCGAGCGCGCCGCGGATCAGATGCTCGTCGTCGGCCAGCAGCACCCGGACGGCGTCCCCGCCGGACGCCGCCACCTCGCCGGATTCCGCGGTTTCCTCACCCATGGCGCTCCCCTCTCGCCGCACCGGTGCCCTCGCCGACCCCGGCGTCGGCGAGCCGGGCCGCCTCCGCCTCCGGCCCCGCGGCCTCCGGTCCCGTCCCCGCGGCCCCTGGTCCCGCTTCCTCCGGCGCCGGTCCGGCACCGGAGGAAGCGGGTCCGCCGGGGCTGCCAGGGCCGTCCGGGGCTTCCGGCGGTGGTTGCGGGCGCCGGGAGCCGGACGCCGGGATCTCGGCCCGCAGCCGGAAGACCCGCGCCGTCTCGTCGCACTCGGCGGTCAGTGTGCCGTCCACGGCGGCCAGCCGCTCCCGGAGGCCGGTGAGCCCGCTGCCGCCCCGGCCCTGGTCCGGCCGCAGTCCGTCGTTCTCCATCACCAGCGCGGTGGCGCCCGCCGCGTCGCAGGTCAGCCGGATCACGCAGCAGCTCGCCTCCGCGTGCCGCAGCACGTTGGTGGCCCCTTCGCGGACCACCCAGCCCAGCGCGGCCCGCGCGCCGGACGCCAGGCCCGGCTCCGCGGACTCGATGCGGCAGTCCACCCCCGCGGCCCGCAGCACCGCGCGCGCCCCGGCCAGTTCGGTCTCCAGCCC
The DNA here is from genome assembly GCF_042869575.1 of Streptomyces sp. NPDC006925. Lineage (NCBI taxonomy): Bacteria > Bacillati > Actinomycetota > Actinomycetes > Kitasatosporales > Streptomycetaceae > Streptomyces > Streptomyces sp. NPDC006925. Next base: position 293,412 of record NZ_JBIAGB010000004.1, on the reverse strand, counting down.
CGTCTCGCGGTAGCCGCGGACGACGGCCCGCACCTCCGTCTGCGACTTGCGCGCGAGCTCCTGCACCTCCCGCATCTGCTCGGCGGCCGACGCGGCGCCCCGGCGGGCGAGCTGGGTGGCCAGCTCGCTCTTGAGCGCGATGACCGACAGATCGCGGCCCATCACGTCGTGCAGGTCGCGGCTGAAGCGCAACCGCTCCTCCGCGACCGCGAGCCGCGACTGCGCCTCCCGCGCCTCGTCGAGCTCCCGCATCACCGCCAGGTACCAGGCCGAGCAGCGCGGCGAGAAGATCCCGACCAGCCCGCCGATCGCCAGGACGAACAGCGTGCCGAGCAGCGCCGGCCAGGTCGCCCCGGCCGCGGCGAACGCGGCGGTGATCAGCACGCAGCCCCCGGCGGTCACGGCCGCCGAGCGGTGGCGCGGCACGGTGAGCCCGTAGACGCCCGTCAGACTCGGGAGCCCGGCGAACAGCGCCATCGTGGGGGCGGGATTGTCGTTCGCCACCCAGCCTCGCGCGATCAAGGCGGTGACCAGCGCGGTGGTGAGCAGGAACGTCACGAGTCCGGCGACCAGCAACCGGCGGGGCGGCTCCTGCCCGGTGCCCAGATAGGTGTCGATACCGCGCCGCAGGCCCCGCACCCCGAGCAGGCACTGGAGGAGCCCCAGCACGACGACGGCTCCCCCCATGACCGTCGCCGCCGGCGGTCCCGCCACCTGCACCGCGAACTGCGGCATGCCGCTCACGTAGAAGATCCAGGGGGAGAGCAGCAGCAACCAGTATGTCGAGACCTCGACCTGCTGCAGCTTGCTGCGCCGCTGCCACTTCCGCCGTTTCTCCCGGCCCCAGTGGATCATCGGTGGCCCGCCTCCCGTTCCGGAGCGCACCTCCCGTTCCGGTGCGCTCCGGCCACCGTAAGCGGCTCGGTGCCCGGCCGGGGAGGTCGGCCGCGAGGAGCTGCCGCCCGAACGCCGGGCGGTGGCCCGCTGTCGGGCCGCCTCGGGCCCGCTTCGGTCCCGGCCCCGGACGGTGGCGCCCGGTCCCGGACGGTGGCCCCCGGCCTCCCGGCGGCCCCCCGGTCGGTCTCGGGGGCCGCCGCCCGGGGCGGCCGGTCAGCGGCGGGGCTCCCACCGGAACCGCTTGCGCACCGCGTAGCCGCCCAGCGCCGTCCAGGCCACCGCGACCGCGAGCGCCCGCAGCGTCTCCGGGCCGCTGAGCTGCTCCGTCCAGCCGCTCCGCAGCAGGTCCATGACCGGCGTCATCGGCAGCCAGCGGCAGAACTCGGCGATCCGGTCGGGGTAGATCTCCAGCGGGATGAAGACCCCCGACCCCGCGAACGTCGCCAGCATCAGCGGCATCGGGGTGAGCTGCGCCAGCTCGGTGGTGCGGGTGAAGGCCGAGGAGGCGGCGGCCAGCGTCGCCATCAGCAGCATGCCGAGCAGCAGCCCGGCCACCAGCAGATCCGGCCGGGCCGGTGCTCCCACGTCCAGCAGCACGGCCCCGCCCGCCAGCAGCAGCACCGACTGGACGATCCCGATGGTGACGGACGGCAGCGCCGCAGCGCCCAGGATCTCCAGATCGTCCGCCTCCCCGGTGCGCAGCCGCTTGAGCACCAGCTCCTCGCGGCGGCCCACGTAGACGCCCACGAGATTGCTGTAGACGGCGAACAGCAGCACCATGCCCACCGCGCCCGGCAGCACGGTGGTGCCCACCGAGAGTCCGGTGCCGGACAGATCGGCCTGGTCGGCGGTGGACTTCAGGGAGAAGGCCATCACGGTCGGCAGCAGCAGCGCGATGAACAGCGCGGACCGGTTGCGCACCAGCAACGTCAGCTCCGCGCGGGCCAGCGCCCGCACCCGGCGCGCCGACAGCCTGCGCCACGCCCCTGCAGGGGCGTTCCGCACCGGCTTCCCGGCCGGTGCCGTGGTCGTCGTCCCGCTCATGCCCGAACCCCCGTCCTCTCTCCGGCCCCGGCCCCGGTACCGGTACCGGCGCCGGTCGTCGTGCCCGTTCCCTTGTCCGCTCCGGTCCCGGTGCCCGTTCCGGTGCCTGTTCCGGGACCCGTCCGATCCGGGCCGGAGTCCGGCCGGTTGCCCGCCTCGGCGATCTCCAGGAACGCCTCCTCCAGCGAGGCCGACCGGGCCTGCAGCCCCTCCAGCGTGATGCCGGACTCGCGGGCCCAGATCAGCAGCTCGGTGAGCGCCCACTGCAGCTCGTGCGTCCGCACCGCCACCGTCCGGCCGTCCACGGCGGCCGGCACGTTCAACGGCAGCCGCTCGGGGAGGACGCCGCGGGGGAGGCGGAAGGTGATCCGCGAGGGGCGCTCGGCCACCACCTGTTCGGGGGTCCCCGCGGCCACGATCCGCCCGGCCTGCATGATCGCCAGCCGGTCCGCGAGCTGCTCGGCCTCCTCCAGATAGTGGGTGGTCAGCAGCACGGTGGTGCCCTCGGCCCGCAGGTTGCGCACCAACTCGGCGGTGTCCCGGCGTCCTTCGGGGTCCATGCCGGTGGTCGGCTCGTCCAGGAAGAGCACCTCGGGCCGCCCGGTCAGCGCCAGTGCCAGATCCAGCCGCCGCCGTTCGCCGCCGGAGAGCTGCTTGACCCGTACGCCGGACCGGCCGCCGAGCCCGACGATCTCCAGGGCCTCCTGTGGCGGCCGGGCCTCGCTGGTGACGCCGGCCCACATCGTCGCGGTCTCCGCGACGGTGAGTTCGGAGGGGAAGCCGCCTTCCTGGAGCATCACCCCGGTACGGGGGCGGACGAAGGCGCGTTCGCCGTACGGGTCGAATCCCAGCACCCTCACGGTGCCGGCGCTGGGGCGGGCCAGTCCCTCCAGCACCTCCACCGTGGAGGTCTTGCCGGCTCCGTTGGTGCCCAGCAGCGCGAAGATCTCCCCCTCCCGCACCGAGAACGACACGTCCCGTACCGCTTCGAATCCTTGCTCGGTCTGCTCCTTGCGGCGCCCGGAGCCGGCCCGGCCCGCGTAGCGGCGCTTGAGTCCTTCGACCTCGATCGCGTCCATGCCCCCAGGTTTCCGCCGGTCGAGGCGCGCGGGCAGTGCACGCGGTCATGGGTGTGGATGACGAATGTCATCGGAGGCCGGCGGAGGTCGGTGCCGCGGGCCGGGACAGGGGGAGGCGAGGAGGCTGGGAGGCGAGGAATCGCGCGCACCGGGAAACACGAAGAACGGCCCAGGTCCGGGGACCGGGGCCGTTCCTCACTGAAGTGAGCGGACGACGAGGCTCGAACTCGCGACCTCAACCTTGGCAAGGTTGCGCTCTACCAACTGAGCTACGTCCGCATTGCCCCCACCCGGCTTTCACCGAGTGGTGCGACCAATACTCTACCTGATCGTTTCCGACCGGAGGTCCGTACTGGAGAGCGGGTGACAGGAATCGCACACTGCGCCTCCCTCTTGGAAAGAGGGCGCTCTACTACTGAGCTACACCCGCACGCTTGCTTGAGGTCTTCCCTCGGGGGGCTTCCCTCGCGGCGTGCCTTGACTCTAGCCGATCACCCGGGGTCCCTGGCAAGTCGAGCCCCGAACCGGCCCGTTCCGGCCCGTCACGCCCATGGCGGACACTCCGGACCGCCGCGCCGCTCCTCGGGCGGCCGACGCCGCGGGGAGGGTGCGCCGCGGGTGCCGCCGGGCCGGGAGGGCCGGTACGAGCGGAGCGGCCGGGGCGGGTCGACGGGGCGGGGGCGGCGGTTCAGCTCGCGGCGCGGAACGCCTCGTAGACCTTCTTCGGGATGCGCCCCCGCGCGGGGACGTCGAACCCGTTGGACTCCGCCCAGGCCCGCACGGCGCGCGGGTCGGGGTCGATCGACGTGCGGCGGTAGGTCTTGCCGGACCGCGCCCGCTTGCGGCCGGCCTCCACGAAGGGGGCCAGCTCGGTGCGCAGCTGCTTCGCGTTCTCGGCGTTCAGGTCGATCTCGTACGTCTTGCCGTCGAGGCCGAAGGAGACCGTCTCCGCGGCTTCTCCGCCGTCGATGTCGTCGGAGAGCATGACCACTACGCGCTGTGCCACGGGATATCGGTCCTTCCTGCAGGATCACGAAAGGGGGTCACCCGGCATTGCGGCTTCCTCGGCAAGCCCCCCGCCGATCGGCGGGTACGCAGGGCGAACCCGAGTAGGAGACGGGTTCATATTCAACTGTGTGCGACGCTTCGGCACCGGAGTGCAAAGGGCGCACAAAGATTGCGGCCCACGGAATTAGTTCCGCTTCCGGCCGCAATCGGGACCCTACTTTTTTCCCGCCGTTTTTCCCAGTGCTTCGTGAAGTCCCGGTGCGGCCGGCCAGGATATCAACGCGCGTAGATCCTGGCGCCGGGTACGCTGGCCAGCGCAGCGCCCCGCTAAGCACTAGGAGTACCTGTGGCTCGCGTCGTCGTCGACGTCATGCTGAAGCCGGAGATCCTCGACCCCCAGGGACAGGCGGTGCAGCGTGCACTGCCCCGGCTGGGTTTCGAGGGCATCTCCGATGTCCGCCAGGGCAAGCGCTTCGAACTCGAAGTGGAGGGCCCCGTCGACGCGGCCGCCCTCGCCCGCATACACGAACTCGCCGAGACGTTTCTCGCCAACACCGTGATCGAGGACTTCACCGTCCGCGTCCAGGACGCGGACGGCAGCGAGCGCCCGGCCGGTGACGGCGACCCGCACGGCGGGAACACCGGGAACGCGACCTCCGAAGGAGCAGTGGCGTGACCACCCGTATCGGCGTCGTCACTTTCCCGGGCTCCCTCGACGACAGCGACGCGCGCCGCGCCGTGCATATCGCCGGTGCGGAACCCGTCGCCCTCTGGCATCGCGACGGGGACCTGCGCCGGCAGCAGGTGGACGCGGTCGTGCTGCCGGGCGGATTCTCCTACGGCGACTATCTGCGGTGCGGCGCAATTGCCCGCTTCTCCCCCATCATGGAGGCGGTTGTCGAACAGGCGAAGGCCGGAATGCCGGTACTCGGCATCTGCAACGGTTTCCAGGTCCTGTGCGAAACCCATCTCCTCCCGGGCGCGTTGACGCGCAATGATCATCTGCACTTCGTCTGTCGGGACCAGCGGCTCCGGGTCGAGAACGCGGAGACCGTGTGGACCGCGGACTACACCGGCGGCCAGGAGATCGTCGTTCCGCTGAAGAACGGCGAGGGCGGCTACGTCGCCGACGAGCGCACCCTGGACGAGCTGGAGGGTGAGGGCCGGGTCGTCGTCCGCTACCTCGGCGGCAACCCCAACGGTTCGCGCCGGGACATCGCCGGAATCACCAACGGGGCCGGGAACGTGGTCGGCCTCATGCCGCATCCCGAGCACGCGGTCGAGGCCCTCACCGGGCCGACGACCGACGGGCTCGGATTCTTCACCTCGGCCTTGAAGAAGCTGGTCGCCTCATGAGCTCCCACCCCCTCGACACCGTCAAGCACGCCGAACACACCCCCGACACCGCGCTCCCGTGGGCGGAACTCGGCCTCAAGCAGGACGAGTACGACCGCGTCCGGGAGATCCTCGGCCGCCGTCCCACCGGTGCCGAGCTGGCCATGTACTCCGTGATGTGGTCCGAGCACTGCTCCTACAAGAGCAGCAAGGTGCATCTGCGGCAGTTCGGCGAGAAGGCCCCGACCGAGGGCCCGGGCGCCGAGGCGATGCTCGTCGGCATCGGCGAGCAGGCCGGTGTGGTGGACGTCGGCCAGGGCTACGCGGTCACCTTCAAGGTCGAGTCGCACAACCACCCCTCGTACGTCGAGCCGTACCAGGGCGCGGCCACCGGCATCGGCGGCATCGTCCGCGACATCATCGCCATGGGCGCCCGCCCGGTGGCGGTGATGGACCCGCTGCGGTTCGGTGCGGCCGAGCACCCCGACACCAAGCGGGTGCTGCCGGGGGTCGTCGCCGGGATCGGCGGCTACGGCAACTGCCTGGGCCTGCCCAACATCGGCGGCGAGGTCGTCTTCGACCCCTGCTACCAGGGGAACCCGCTGGTCAACGCCTTGTGCGTGGGGGTGATGAAGCACGAGGACATCCACCTGGCCAAGGCCGCGGGCACCGGCAACAAGGTCGTCCTCTACGGCGCGCGGACCGGCGGCGACGGCATCGGCGGCGCCTCCATCCTCGCCTCCGAGACCTTCGACGCGGAGAAGCCCAGCAAGCGCCCCGCCGTGCAGGTCGGCGACCCCTTCCAGGAGAAGCTGCTCATCGAGTGCACCCTGGAGGCGTTCCACGCCGACCTGGTCGTCGGCATCCAGGACCTGGGCGCCGCGGGCCTCTCCTGCGCCACCAGCGAGCTGGCCTCCAACGGCTCCGGCGGTATGCAGGTCGAACTCGACACCGTGCCGCTGCGCGACTCCTCGCTCTCCCCCGAGGAGATCCTGATGTCGGAGTCCCAGGAGAGGATGTGCGCGGTCGTCGAGCCCGACAAGGTCGACCGCTTCCTGGAGATCTGCGAGAAGTGGGAGGTCACCGCGACCGTCGTGGGCGAGGTGACCGACGGCGACCGGCTGGAGATCTTCTGGCACGGCGAGAAGATCGTGGACGTCGACCCGCGCACGGTCGCGCACGAGGGCCCCGTCTACGAACGCCCCTACGCGCGCCCCGACTGGCAGGACGCGCTGCAGGCCGACGACCCGGCCGAGCTGCCCCGTCCGGCGAACGGCGAGGAGCTGCGGGCTGCCGCGCTCGCCCTGGTCGGTTCCCCGAACCAGGCCGCGAAGTCCTGGATCACCGACCAGTACGACCGCTACGTCCTCGGCGACACCGTGCTGGCTCAGCCCGAGGACAGCGGCATGATCCGGATCGACGCGGAGACGGGCCTGGGCGTCGCCGTCGCCACCGACGGCAACGGCCGCTACGCCAAGCTCGACCCTTACGAGGGCGCGCGGCTGGCGCTCGCCGAGTCGTACCGCAACGTCGCCGCCACCGGCGCGCGCCCGCTGGCGGTCACCGACTGCCTCAACTTCGGCTCCCCCGAGGACCCGGCCGCGATGTGGCAGTTCGCCGAGGCGTGCCGCGGGCTCGCGGACGCCTGCCGGGAGCTGGGCACTCCGGTCACCGGCGGCAATGTCTCGCTGTACAACCAGACCGGCGAGGCCGCCATCCACCCGACCCCGGTGGTCGGCGTGCTGGGCGTCATCGACGACGTCGCCCGGCGCACCCCGATGGCGTTCCGCGACGAGGGCCACCTCGTCTACCTGCTCGGCGACACGCACGAGGAGTTCGGCGGTTCGGCCTGGTCCCAGGTCGCGCACGGCCATCTGGGCGGCCGCCCGCCGCGGGCCGACCTGGAGCGGGAGCGGCTGCTGGCGGAGATCCTGATCTCCGCGTCCCGCGACGGCATGGTCGACGCGGCGCACGACGTCTCGGACGGCGGCGTCGTCCAGGCCCTGGCCGAGTCCTGCCTCAAGGGCGGCAGGGGTGCGCGGATCGTCGTCCCGGACGGGCTCGACCCCTTCGTCTTCCTCTTCTCGGAGTCGCAGGGCCGGGCGCTGGTGGCCGTGCCGCGCAGCGAGGAGGTCCGGTTCACCGACATGTGCGCGGCGCGCGGGCTGCCCGCGGCGCGCATCGGCGTGGTGGACGGGGAGGCGCTGGAGGTCCAGGGCCAGTTCTCGCTCCCGCTGGCGGAGCTGCGGCGCCACCACGAGGCCACGATCCCGGAGCTCTTCGGCTGACCGGCCCAGGCCCCGGGCCGACGGGCCCCGGACCGACGGGCCCCGGACCGACGGGCCCCGGGCCGACGGGACCCGGACCCGGACCTACCGGCCCAGCGTCCGCGCCGACCGGCCCCGGACCCGCTCCGACCCGTCCCGGTCCCGGTCCCGGACCCGGTCCCAGACCCGGCCCGCGCCCTCCCGCCCCTCCGCAGGGCGGGAGGGCGCGGGAACCCGCGGCCCGCTAATCTCACGCGTATGCCGCCCGCCCGACGCACCACCCCGAACGGAAGAGACCGGCGCACCTACGACCCGACCCGCGTCCGCACGGCGCTCATCAACCAGGTCGAGTCCGTGGCCGACGCCGCGCACCGCCTCGTACCGGAGCAGCACGCCCTCCCCTCCGGGTTGCCCGGCTGGGACGTGCACCACCTGCTCGTCCACATCGCCCGGCAGATCGACTCGGTGCCCCGCCTGCTGGGCAGGCCGGGGACGGAGGTCTCCGGCCAGGCCCCGCAGGTCACCCTGTCCCGGTGGGCCCTCGCGGCGGCGACCCGCGCCGAGGTGCTGGACGAGGAGACCCGTGCGGAGGCGGCGGCCTCGCCCGACGGCCCGGAGCGCGTCGACCGGGCCGTCGCCGATCTGGAGCCGGTCCTGGAGTCCTGCGTGCGCGAGGACCTGCTGGTCCCGCACGCCTTCGGCACGATGCGGATGCTCGACTACACCGTGACCCGGCTGGTGGAGCTGGTGGTGCACAGCGACGACCTGGCCCGGGCCACCGGGTTGCGGATCGTGCTGGACCGGCAGGCGACGGCGGCCGCGGTCCGGCTGCTCGCGGACGCGCTGGCGGCCAAGGCGCCGGGCGCCTCGGTGGAGGTGCGGATCCCGCCGTTCGCCGTCGTCCAGGCCGTCGAGGGCCCCCGGCACACCCGCGGCACCCCGCCGAACGTCGTCGAGACCGATCCGCTGACCTGGCTCCGGCTGGCCACCGGCCGGGTCGCCTGGGCCGAGGCGCTGGCCGGCCCGCAGCTGACCGCGAGCGGCGCGCGCGCCGATCTGTCGCCGGTGCTGCCGGTACTGGGCTGAAGGTCACAGGTCCCGGGTTCGGCACAGCGGGCGGCTGGCCGTAGACTCGAAGCGTGCCACGTGGTGACGGAAAGCTCAGCCACGACCTCCTCCCCGGTGAGAAGGGCCCTCAGGACGCATGCGGCGTCTTCGGGGTCTGGGCGCCGGGGGAAGAGGTCGCGAAGCTCACGTATTTCGGCCTGTACGCCCTGCAACACCGCGGTCAGGAGTCCGCGGGCATCGCAGTGAGCAACGGATCCCAGATCCTGGTCTTCAAGGACATGGGCCTGGTCTCACAGGTCTTCGACGAAACCTCCCTCGGATCCCTGCGCGGCCACATCGCCGTGGGTCACGCGCGCTACTCGACGACAGGCGCCTCGGTCTGGGAGAACGCCCAGCCCACGTTCCGCGCCACCGCCCACGGCTCGATAGCCCTGGGCCACAACGGCAACCTGGTCAACACGGCGCGGCTGGCGGAACTGGTCGCAGAGCAGGCCGACGTGCCCGGCGGCCGGGCCACCCAGGTGGCGGCCACCAACGACACCGACCTGGTCACCGCGCTGCTGGCGGGCCAGACCGACGCGGACGGCAAGCCGCTCACCGTCGAGGAGGCGGCGCCGCAGGTGCTGCCGCAGGTCAGGGGCGCGTTCTCGATGGTCTTCATGGACGAGGACACGCTCTACGCGGCCCGGGACCCGCAGGGCATCCGGCCGCTGGTGCTCGGCCGCCTGGAGCGCGGCTGGGTGGTGGCCAGCGAGACCTCGGCGCTGGACATCGTCGGCGCCAGCTTCATCCGGGAGATCGAGCCGGGCGAACTGGTCGCCATCGACGAGGACGGACTGCGCAGCCAGCGGTTCGCCGAAGCAAAGCCGAAGGGCTGTGTCTTCGAGTACGTCTATCTGGCGCGCCCGGACACCGACATCGCGGGCCGGAACGTGTACCTCTCCCGGGTGGAGATGGGCCGCAAGCTCGCCGCCGAGGCCCCGGCTGACGCCGACCTGGTGATAGCGACCCCGGAGTCCGGCACCCCCGCCGCGATCGGCTACGCGGAGGCCAGCGGTCTCCCCTACGGCTCCGGCCTGGTCAAGAACAGCTACGTGGGCCGTACCTTCATCCAGCCCTCGCAGACGATCCGGCAGCTCGGCATCCGCCTCAAGCTCAACCCGCTCCGGGAGGTCATCCGGGGCAAGCGGCTGGTCGTCGTGGACGACTCGATCGTCCGCGGCAACACGCAGCGCGCCCTGGTGCGGATGCTGCGCGAGGCCGGCGCGACCGAGGTGCACGTGCGGATCTCCTCGCCGCCGATCAAGTGGCCGTGCTTCTTCGGCATCGACTTCGCCACCCGCGCCGAACTGATCGCCAACGGGCTGTCGACCGACGAGATCGGCAAGTCGCTGGGGGCGGACTCGCTCTCCTACATCTCCACCGACGGGATGATCGAGGCGACGACGATCCCCAAGGACCAGCTCTGCCGGGCCTGCTTCGACGGGGAGTACCCGATGGAGCTGCCCGACCCCGAACTGCTGGGCAAGCACCTGCTCGAAACCGAGGCGGGCTCCGACGTCGACGGCGTCAACACCCTCGCCTCGGGTGTGGGTGCCGCGGACGCGCTGAAGCGCCCCTAGCCCTGCGCGCCGTCCCCGCCCGCACCGTGCGTACCCCGCCCCGCCCGGCCGCGTCCCGCCGTCCGCTGCCCGCAGCGCCGCGGGGTGCGGACGCGGCGGGGCACCGGATCCGCGGCGCGGCGGTCTGTCCGCGGCGCCGGTCCCGCTCCTCCCTCCGCACCCACACACGAGAGACGTACCGATGACACACAGCGAAGGCGTCAGCTATGCCGCCGCCGGCGTCGACATCGAGGCCGGCGACCGTGCCGTGACGCTCATGAAGGAGTGGGTCGCCAAGACCCGGCGCCCCGAGTCGATCGGCGCGCTCGGCGGCTTCGCGGGCCTCTTCGACGCCTCCCGGCTCAAGGGCTACACGCGCCCGCTGCTCGCGTCGGCCACCGACGGTGTCGGCACCAAGGTCGCCATCGCGCAGCGCATGGACGTGCACGACACGATCGGCCACGACCTGGTGGCGATGGTCGTGGACGACCTGGTCGTCTGCGGTGCCGAGCCGCTGTTCATGACGGACTACATCTGCGTGGGCAAGGTCGTTCCCGAGCGGGTGGCGCACCTCGTCAAGGGGATCGCCGAGGGCTGTGTGCTGGCGGGCTGCTCGCTGGTGGGCGGCGAGACGGCGGAGCACCCGGGGCTGCTGGGGCCGGACGAGTACGACGTGGCGGGTGCGGGCACCGGCGTGGTGGAGGCCGACGCGCTGCTGGGGCCGGATCGCATCCGTACGGGGGACGTGGTGGTCGCCATGGCCTCCTCCGGGCTTCACTCGAACGGGTACTCGCTGGTGCGGCACGTGGTCTTCGACCGCGCCGGATGGGAGCTGGACCGGCAGGTGCCCGAGTTCGGCCGGACCCTGGGCGAGGAGCTGCTGGAGCCGACGAAGATCTATTCGCTGGACTGCCTGGAGCTGACCCGGACCACCGAGGTGCACGCCTTCTCGCACGTCACCGGGGGCGGACTGGCCAGCAACCTGGCGCGGGTCGTTCCCGAGGGGCTGCACGCCTCCGTGGACCGCTCGACCTGGACCCCCGGCGCGGTGTTCGACGTGGTCGCCGGCGCCGGCGGGGTGGCACGGGCCGAGCTGGAGAAGACCCTGAACATGGGCGTCGGCATGATCGCCGTCGTGCCCCGCGCTTCCGTGGACATCACCCTGGCGACGCTGGCCGACCGGGGCGTGGACGCCTGGGTGGCGGGAGAGATCACCGAGCGCGGGGACCGCACGGAAGCGGTCACCCTCACGGGTGACTATGCACGCTGAGCGCTACCTGGCAGGCACTGTGCGGCCGGCGGTGACGGCCGGCGCCGCACGACCGTCCGGGCGGTCTGTCGGATCCGCGGCGCACGTCGGCTCCGTGCGGCGCGGGAAGTCGGCGGAGCGCGTCGCCGCGCTGCTGCCGGGGACGTGTCCGCTGCCGGGAGTCCGCCGCCGGACGGCGGCCGCGGCAGCACCGCCGTACCCCCCGTGGGGGTACGGCTGGGTCGTGCCGCGGAGTCGCAGCGCACGCCAGAACCCGGTCCGGCGGTTGCCGGACCGGGTCAGTACGGGCGAACGTCAGGCGCCGCGGCGCTTCGACCGGGGGTCCGACGACCCGGGCGCACCCGCGTCGTCGTCCTCCTCTTCGTCGTACAGATCCACGTACTGTGCGTACGGGTCGTCCTGCTCATCGTCCTCGAAGCGTTCGCCGTTCGGCGACTCGTTCGATGTCGATGCGCCCAGCTCCTCGGCCAGGCGCGATAGGTCTGTCCCGCCAGTGTTGTACTTCAGCTGGCGGGCGACCTTCGTCTGCTTGGCCTTGGCCCGGCCGCGCCCCATGGCTCGACCCCCTCAACGACGGGGCTCGACGGCCCCAGAGTCTTGACACGCGTTCATGGTTCATAGCGGCCTCTCGAGCGAGAGACCGGTACTCAGGGCTTCAACGGTACCTGCTTCCGCCGCCGTACGGTACGTCGCCCGCATGACGCGGCCGCCGTCCGACGCGCCCGTCGACCCTTCTCGTGCTGGTCAGTGGTGATTTTACCTTCCTGTAGCGGAGGGACCCGCCGCGGGGTGGTGAGACCACTGTCACGGTGGTTCCCTCCGCTGTCCACCGGCCCGGTTCCCGGGGGTTTCAGCGGCCCATGCGCTGCTCGGCGAGCCGGTCCGCGGCGACGACCGGGGGAACGCCGTCCGCTTCCGCGCGTTCGAAAATGGCCGTCGTCGTCGCGCGGATCTTCTCCGCCTTTGCCTTCGCACGTGCGAAGTCAAAGCCGTGGAGCTCGTCCGCGACCTGGATCACGCCGCCCGAGTTGACCACGTAGTCGGGCGCGTAGAGGATGCCGCGCTCGGCCAGGTCCTTCTCCACCCCGGGGTGCGCGAGCTGGTTGTTGGCGGCGCCGCAGACGGCCGCAGCGGTGAGTACCGGCACCGTCTCCTCGTTCAGCGCGCCGCCCAGGGCGCACGGCGCGTACAGATCCAGCCCCTCGGTGCGGATCAGCGCGTCGGTGTCCGCTGCGGCCGACACCGGGGCACCCGGGTGTGCGGCCAGCACGGTGCGTACCGACTCCTCTCGGACGTCCGTGACCACCACCCGGGCCCCGTCCTCCAGCAGGTGCCCCACCAGGTGCTTGCCGACCTTGCCGACCCCGGCGACACCGACCAGCCGGCCGCGCAGCGTGGGCGCGCCCCACAGCTGCTGCGCGCAGGCCCGCATGCCCTGGAAGACGCCGAAGGCGGTGAGCACGGAGGAGTCGCCCGCGCCGCCGTTCTCCGGCGAGCGGCCGGTCGTCCAGCGGCACTCCCGGGCCACGACGTCCATGTCCTGCACATAGGTGCCGACGTCGCAGGCGGTGACATAGCGTCCGCCGAGGGAGGCGACGAAGCGGCCGTACGCACGCAGCAGGGCTTCGGTCTTGATCTGCTCGGGATCGCCGATGATCACAGCCTTGCCGCCGCCGTGGTCGAGACCGGCCAGCGCGTTCTTGTAGGACATCCCGCGCGCGAGGTTCAGCGCGTCGAGCACCGCGGCCTGCTCGGGGTCGGCCGAGCCCGGGTAGGCGTGGAAGCGGGTGCCGCCCAGCGCCGGGCCGAGTGCGGTGGAGTGCAGCGCGATGACGGCCTTCAGGCCGCTGGGCCGGTCCTGGCAGAGCACGACCTGCTCGTGTCCGCCCTGTTCGGAGCGGAAGAGCGTGCTGATGACCGGATCCCCGGTGGGGGCTCCGGCGGGAACGCTTGCAGAAGGTGATACCTCGATCACGGTAGTGACTCCTGGAATCGCGTCGTAGCCCTCGGCGGACGCGCCGCTTGTGGCAGTCGTAGCCCGGGGAGGGCCGGTCGGGATGCAGCGTACGACCTGCGCGTCACGGGCACGTTGCGGTCCCACGATCGGGGTAGTCAACTGTCTCCCAGGCTCGCTCATGAGACCGGCATGTGGAGGCGTGGAGCTTGGAGGCAATGCGTGGCTGAGAATGCGTCCGTCGTCGTCCCGTACGCGGCGTACCTGCGGGTCTACGAACCGCTGGCGGCCTTCCCCGAGCCGGAGCGCTCGCACTGGATCGCGTATGCGAAACAGCGGCGCCTCCCGACGGCGCAGGACGAAATCCGCCGCGCCCTGGCGGATTTGATCCCGGTGCCGCCCGTGGCGGTGCCGGTCGGCGAGAGCGCCGAGGCGTTCGTGACGGAGGTGGACGGTGTCACGTGCGTCTGCCCCTGGCGCACCCGGCTGCGGAGCTGGCAGGCCCTGGCGGCTCTCACCCAGGCCGCCGAGGACCGCGAGATCGACCTGCCGCAGTCGGTGCTGGACGCCGCGTTGCCGCCGGTGGTGCGGCGGCAGGCCGTGGCCGACTACGAGCAGTGGCGGGAGCGCAACCCCGACGCGCGGCCCTGGATCCGTACCGCGCTGTGGCATGTGCCGGTGCGCTGGTTCGTTCTCTTCGAGGACGAAGAAAGGGAGTTTGCGAAGCCGGAATCCGGTCAGGAGAGCGGACAGCAGTTCGTTTTCCGTTATCGCACGCCCATGGTCCAGGCGAGGCGCCGCCTCGCCCGCGGTCTGAAGGTGCTCCGCGAGGAACTGGAGGAGGGACCGCTCGTCGAGGGACTGATCGACGTGGGCCGCTGGCTGGAGGAGTTCCACCCGCGCTCCCTGGTCGAGCTGGACTACGGCGGGCTGGCCCACGCCATCCCCGAGGAGCAGTTGGCGGGCGACCGCTCCGCCGCCGATGTCGCGGAGGGCCTCGCGGCCCTCCGCGCCGGCGACGGTGAGCGTGCCGGTGCGGCTTACGAGCGGCTGACAGCGCGCTGGAGGGCGGTTCGCCGACTCCAGTACGCGAGCTGAGGCGCGCCCCCTGCCGGGCGCCCGGGGTCGCCTGCGGGCCCGGGACCGGGGGAGCGGCGGCTGTCCGGAACGGGTTCCGCGGGAGGAGTGGGACCTACGTCCCGAACCGGGTGATTGCCTCAAGCGTGACGGATTGCACTTAAACGGGTCTTGCTCTCAGAGCTACCCCTCGTGTCAAAATAGGACAAGGAGTCCGCACGGGGCTCCTTCCGTCCAACTAAGGGCGGATAGATCGGTATTGCGCTCCTTGGTGGGTCTGATGCCCCTTGCTCCCTGTTGTGACTGATCGTCACAGGGGGGTGACTGTCCGCTATGGGACGGTCCATCGGCTTCCGCCGAGGTTGAACACCTGAGAGGGCAATTCCATCGGTTTGGCCGACGTGGCTGGACAGATGGTGTAGTTGTAGTGCCGAGGACAAGCCGTTCGTCCTATAACCGACTCGGCTCGCGTCCGCCATATCGGGCAACGCGGGTCAAGGTGCAGAATTTAGAGGAAAGAACCGTGATGGTTCGGTTCTCCCGAGGAGGCCGCTCATGACCGCTCGCACCCCTGATACCGAGCCGCTGCTGACCCCGGCTGAGGTTGCCACGATGTTCCGCGTGGACCCCAAGACGGTCACGCGCTGGGCAAAGGCGGGCAAGCTCACGTCCATCCGCACGCTCGGAGGGCACCGCCGCTACCGCGAAGCGGAGGTTCGCGCCCTGCTCGCGGGTATCCCGCAGCAGCGCAGCGAAGCCTGATCAGGGTTCCTGAGCAGGCGCAACAGCACCACACAGGGGCGTTTTCCGGGGCCCCACCCCACGATCCGCCCACTGCGCACCACGCGGCCGAACCGCTGCCCCAACAGCGGCTCTCCGTTTGATCGCGCTGGACTCCGCCGGGTCCAGCGCGATCTTTTTGTGTCCGCGAACCGGCGCCCCGAGCCGTCGCGCCGGGGGCCGTTCGGGGAGTGCTCCGGCGGGTGTTCCGGGGAGGCCGGCGGGCTGCGCCTTCCTGCGCTTCGACGGGTGCCCCTGAGTGGTTGTGCGCGCGGCTGTGCGGTCCGTTCGGCGCCTGGTGCAATTGCACATATTAAATTGAGGCGGCCTGAGGGGTGCTCAAGTTCCCGAACAGTACGGCCAATCCGGGTGACACCCGTCACGCCGGGAAGGTGTTGTGGTGATCACTCACGGTGCGGTAATGCACCAACGGCGGTGCCCCATCCGTCACTTGCGTTTCCGGTCGGCCTTCCCGGGATCCGCCATCGCCAGCTGCAGCAGCCGGTGGCAGAGCGAGCAGTGCCGCGTCGCATGGCGCCGCCGTCCCGCGGCCGCGAGATGGGCCCGCAGGAGTGCCCGCGCCTCCTGCCGCGCTCCGTGCGCGGATTCCTCGATCACGGGTCACCTCCTCCCGTGCCAGGACTACCCCCCGGCCCCCCGCCCGTCAAACATCGGCGGAGGTTTCAGGGCGGCCGGGGCCTCGGGGAGGGGCAGGACTCCGGGGCGGCAGGGCTTCCGGGCGGGGAGGGGCTCGGGACGGAGCCGGCGAACGCGAGAGAGCCCGGCAGTCGTCGACTACCGGGCTCTCGAATCGATGCGGTCCTGACGGGATTTGAACCCGCGGCCTCCACCTTGACAGGGTGGCGAGCACTCCAAACTGCTCCACAGGACCTCGCGAGATGGAACTCTACAGCAGGTCAGGGGGCGGGAGCGAACTCACCCTGAGTTGCACGGTAACCACTCAGGGTGGACGGGTCCGTCACGGGGCCGCGGCGTCCACCGCCTTCACGATCCGCTTGTCGGAGACCGGGTACGCCGTGCCCAGGGCATGGGCGAAGTAGCTGACCCGCAGCTCCTCGATCATCCACCGGATCTCCCGCGCCGCCTGCGGTACCGCACGCCCCGGGGGGAACTGCTCGAGCAGCCAGAGGTACTCGTCCCGCATCTCGTGCACCTTGGCCATCCGCGTCCGGTCCCGCTCGACGTGGTGCGGGAGTTGCTGGAGGCGCCGGTCGGCGGCGACGAGGTAGCGCATCAGATGCGGCAGCCGGGCCGCACCGTGCTCGGCCACGAACCCCGGCTTGATCAGCTCCGCGAGCTGCTGCCGGACGTCCGCGACGGAGTCGGCCAGCACCGGGCTCGTCGTCCCGCGCAGCCGGCCCTCGCACGAGTGCCAGGCCGCCAGCACCTCCTGCACCTGCTGCACCGTGCGCAGCGTCGCGTCCACCACGTCCGTACGGACGGCGTCGAACAGCTTGCGGAAGGACTCCTCGTCCCAGGCCGGTCCGCCGTGCGCCGCCACCAGCCGGTCCACCGTGGCCGCCACACAGTCCTCGAACAGCGCCTGCACGCTCCCGTGCGGCGACCGGGACAGGGCCAGCTTCTGCTGATTGCCCAGCTTCGACTGCGCGAACTTCGTCGGATCGGAGGGCAGGTTCAGCAGGATCAGGCGCCGGGTGCCGCGCCACATCGCGGCGTGCTGCTCCGCCTCGGTGTCATACAGCCGCACGGCAACCGAGGAACCCTCGTCCACCAGTGCCGGGTACGCCTTCACCGGCTGGCCGGCACGCCGGGTCTCGAAGGTGCGGGGGAGCGCACCCAGCGTCCACTCCGTCAGGCCCGTGCGCTGGAGCGCCGGTGCCTCCGCCGGTGCCCCTTCCCGGGGCGCAGCGCCGTCCTCGGCGGCCTTGCGGCCCTTCTTGCGCGCAGCCCGCGCGGACGAGTCGAACGCCCGGGAGATCGCCGTCTGCGTCTGCGACTTGAGCCGGATCTGCAGCGCCTCGACGTCCTTGCCCTCCGCGAGCGTGCGGCGCCGCTCGTCGGTGACCCGGAAGGTGACCTTCAGATGGTCGGGCACCTTGGCCGGATCGAAGTCCTGGGCCGCCAGCGGGACCCCGACCATCCGCTGCAGCTCCCGCGCCAGCGTCCACACCAGCGGCTCGGGCTGCGGCGCGGTGCGGCGCAGGAACTCCCTGGCGTGGTCGGGAGCGGGGACGTAATGCCGCCGGATCGCCTTGGGCAGCGAGCGGATCAGCTCGGTGACCAGGTCTTGGCGCAGCCCGGGGATCTGCCAGTCGAAGCCCTCGGCGGTGACCTGGTTCAGCACCTGGAGCGGTACGTGCACGGTCACCCCGTCCGCGTCCGTGCCCGGCTCGAACTGGTACGTCACCGGCAGCGCGAGGCCGCCCTGCCGCCACACGTCCGGGTAGTCGGCGGCGGAGACCTCCTCGGCCCGGTCGCTGATGAGCATCGACTTCTCGAAGTTCAGCAGATCGGGCTCTTCGCGGCGTTTCTTCTTCCACCAGGAGTCGAAGTGCGCCCCGGAGACGACATCGTCCGGCACCCGCTGGTCGTAGAAGTCGTACAGCGTCTCGTCGTCCACCAGGATGTCGCGGCGCCGGGCGCGGTGCTCCAGGTCCTCGACCTCGTCCAGCAGCTTGCGGTTGTCGTGGAAGAACTGGTGATGGGTCCGCCAGTCGCCCTCCACCAGCGCGTTGCGCAGGAACAGGTCGCGCGAGGTCTCCGCGTCGATCCGGCCGTAGTCGACCTTCCGCTGGGCCACGATCGGCACGCCGTAGAGCGTCACCCGCTCGTACGCCACCACCGACGCCTGCTTCTGCTCCCAGTGCGGCTCGCTGTAGGTGCGTTTGACCAGATGCTGCGCCAGCGGCTCGATCCACTCGGGCTCGATCCGCGCGTTGACCCGCGCCCACAGCCGCGAGGTCTCCACCAGCTCAGCCGACATCACCCAGCGCGGCGGCTTCTTGAACAGCGCGGACCCGGGAAACACCGCGAACTTGGCGCCGCGCGCCCCCAGATACTCGTTCTTGCCGGAATCCTTCCCGCCCTCCAGCCCGCCGCCCTTCAACCCGATGTGCGAGAGCAGACCCGCCAGCAGCGACCGGTGGACGGCGTCGGGCGCCGCCTCCTGCCCCGCATCCGGCTCCGGCCCGCGGCCCCCGGCGGAGCGGACCTTCATCGTCCTGGCGACCTGGCGGAGCTGGCTGTGGATGTCCTGCCACTCGCGTATCCGCAGATAGTTGAGGAACTCCGCCTTGCACATCCGGCGGAAAGCGGAGGACGACAGCTCGCGCTGCTGCTCGCGCACATAGCGCCACAGGTTGAGGAACGCCAGGAAGTCGCTGGTCTCGTCCTTGAATCGGGCGTGCTGCTGGTCGGCCTGCTGCTGCTTGTCCGAGGGCCGCTCCCGCGGATCCTGGATGGAGAGCGCCGCCGCGATCACCATCACCTCGTGCAGGCAGCCGTTCCGGTCGGCCTCCAGCACCATCCGGGCCAGCCGCGGGTCGACGGGCAGCTGGGACAGCTTGCGGCCCAGCGGCGTCAGTTTCCGCGTCTTCGCCTCCAGCGCGCCCAGCTCCTCCAGGAGCTGCACGCCCGCCTTGATGCTGCGGTGGTCCGGCGGATCGATGAACGGGAACTTCTCGATGTCCCCCAGCCCCGCGGCCGTCATCTGCAGAATCACCGACGCCAGGTTCGTCCGCAGGATCTCCGGGTCGGTGAACTCGGGCCGCGCGAGGAAGTCCTCCTCCGCGTAGAGCCGGATGCAGATGCCGTCCGACGTCCGGCCGGAGCGGCCCTTGCGCTGGTCGGCGCTCGCCTGGCTGACCCGCTCGATCGGCAGCCGCTGCACCTTGGTGCGGTGGCTGTAGCGCGAGATGCGGGCGGTGCCCGGATCGATCACGTACTTGATGCCGGGGACCGTCAGCGACGTCTCCGCCACGTTCGTCGCCAGCACGATCCGGCGCCCCGAGTGCTGCTGGAAGACCCGGTGCTGCTCGGCGTTGGAGAGCCGCGCGTACAGCGGCAGCACCTCGGTGCCGCCGCCGGGGCGCGGGCCCTGGCCGCGGGCGAACTTCTTCTCCAGCGCGTCCGCCGTGTCCCGGATCTCCCGCTCCCCGGAGAGGAAGACCAGGACGTCGCCGGGCCCCTCGGCCTGGAGCTCGTCCACCGCGTCGCAGATGGCCGTGACCTGGTCCCGGTCGCCGCCGCCGCTCCCGGCGGCCTCGCCGTCCTCTCCCTCGTCGCCGCTCCCCGCACCCTCCTCCAGGGGCCGGTAGCGCACCTCCACCGGATATGTCCGGCCACTGACCTCCACGATCGGCGCGTCCCCGAAGTGCCGCGAGAACCGCTCCGGATCGATGGTGGCCGAGGTGATGATCACCTTCAGGTCCGGCCGCTTGGGCAGCAGCTGCGCCAGGTACCCCAGCAGGAAGTCGATGTTCAGGGAGCGTTCGTGCGCCTCGTCGATGATGAGCGTGTCGTACTGGCGCAGCTCGCGGTCCTGCTGGATCTCCGCCAGCAGGATGCCGTCCGTCATCAGCTTGACCAGCGTGTGGTCCTGCACCTGGTCGGTGAAGCGCACCTTCCAGCCGACCGCCTCGCCGAGCTGCGAGCCCAGCTCCTCGGCCACCCGCTCGGCGACCGTGCGCGCCGCGATCCGGCGCGGCTGGGTGTGGCCGATCACCCCGCGCAGCCCGCGGCCCAGCTCCATGCAGATCTTGGGGATCTGCGTCGTCTTGCCCGAGCCCGTCTCGCCCGCGATGATCACCACCTGGTGGTCGCGGACCGCGGCGAGGATCTCGTCCCTCTTCTGGCTGACGGGGAGCTGCTCGGGATAGGTGATCGGCGGCACCGCCGCGCGGCGGGCCGCCACGCGCAGCTCGGAGGCGTCCATCGCCGCGGAGATCTCCGCGAGCACGGCCGCGCGGGCCTCCCCTTTGCGGATCTTCCGGGCGCCCGCGAGTCGACGGCCCAGCCGGTGCTGGTCGCCGAGCATCAGGTGCGGGAGGCGCTTCGACAGCTCCTGGGGGGAGGGGGCGGGGGTCTGGGTGGAAGTCGACATACCACGTCAAGGATCGCACCCCCGGGGAGCGGGTGGCGAACGGTTTGCAACCGGGGGCGCGGCTTCCGCGTCGGTTTACCCGAAGGACACCGGCCCCGTCCCGCCCGGACGGGGCATGCCGGCGCAGCTCACGCGGCGGGGCACCGACCCGCCGCGGGGTGCGGCGGACGGGACGGACGGGGGACCGAGGTGCGGGGGACCGAGGTGGGCGGAGAGCGTACGCGCCGCCGCAGGCGACGGGTGCGGGGTGCGGTGCTCGGCTGTGTGCTGGCACTGCTGCCGGCGACCTGGCTGCGGCTGACGACGGACGGCCGGGTCGGCGCGGACCTGGCGGAAGCGCCCAGGGCCCCGGTGGCGCTGGTGTTCGGCGCGGGTCTGCGGGACGGCCGGCCGTCCCCGTATCTGGCGCACCGGCTGGACGCCGCCGTGCGGCTCTACCGCGCGGGTACGGTCCGGGTCCTGCTGGTCTCCGGCGACCACGGCCGCCGCGACCACGACGAACCCGGCGCCATGCGGCGCTACCTGCTCGACCGCGGAGTCCCGCCCGGCCGCGTCGTCACCGACCACGCGGGCTTCGACACCTGGGACTCCTGCGCCCGCGCCGCCCGGGTCTTCGGCGTCCGGCGGGCGCTGCTGGTCAGCCAGGACTACCACGTACGCCGGGCCGCAGCGCTGTGCCGGGCCGCCGGGATCGACGCGTACGGCGTCGCGGTGCCCGAACCCCGGGACGCGACCTGGTACGCGGGCGGGCTGCGCGAGCTGCCGGGCGCGGTGAAGGCGGCCTACGACGCGGCGTTCACCCCCGACCCGCGCTTCCCCGGCCCCCGCGAACCGGGCGTCCGGCGCGCCCTTGCGGGATCCGGAGAGCACCACCTCCCCACCGAGCGGCAAGAAGGCGGCACGCACTGATGACATCAACGGGGACCGACGGCGCGAGCACCGCCGGCGCGCGGACCACAGAGACCGCGACCACCGGCGCGACCACCGGCGCGACCACCGGCGCCCCGGGCGCTGCCGCCGCGGACAGCCGCGAGGCCGAGGAGCGGGCCTACCGGACGGCTGCCGAGCACGGCGAGGCGGCGGACCGGCACGCGTACGCGGAGTTCCTCGTCGGCAGGGGGCGGGTGGACGACGCGGTCCGCTGGCTGGAGGAGGCGGCCAGGGGCGGCGATCCGCGGGCCGCACGGCTGCGTGCGGTCACCGCGAAGGACCGGGGCCAGTACGCGGTCGCCGCATACTGGTACCGCACCGCCGCCGAGCGGGACGGCGCCTGCGCCTTCGGCCTCGCCGAACTGCTGTGGGAGCGGCTCGACGACCAGGAGGGCGCCGCGGAGTGGTACGCGCGCGGTGCGGCCCTCGGCAGCGTCGAGTGCCGCACCAACGGCGCCCTGCTCCTGCTGAGCCAGGGCCGCAGCGCTGAGGCCGAGGCGGAACTGGCGCAGGCGGCTCCGTACGACCACGTCGCCGGCCGGGTCGAGCAGCGGATGGCCGAGCTGGGCGAGCGGATCGACCTCCACCGCGCCCGGATCCTGGAACTCACCGCGCTGTGCGGGCTGCCGGCCGAGGAGCGCCCCGCCGACCTGCCCGCGCGGGTGGCGGAGTTCCTCGACGACGCCGAGGAGTGCGCGCCCTTCAGCGAGCTGCACACCGAACCGGAGTGGTTCACCTCCTACCCGTCCTTCCTGCCCGAAGCGGAGAAGGCGTACGTGGAGGCGCGCGCGCTCGGCAACCCGCGCACCGATCAGTGGCACGCGCTCCTCCACTACAACCTCGACCGGTACGAGGACGCCTGCCGGGTGCTGGCCGACGGACTGCGCCGCCACCCGGACTCCCGGCTGCTCTCCCGCTCCCTCAGCGCCGTGCACTTCCAGTACGGCGAACTGGCGCGGTACGAGGCGTCGCTGCGGCCCGGCGCCGAGGCCGGCGACCGCATCCAGCAGCGACGGCTGGGCGACCTGTGCCGCGAGCAGTGGCGCACGGCCGAGGCCCGCCGCTGGCTGGAGGCGGCCGAAGCGGGCACCGACGGCGACGACGATCCCTACGAGGCCGCTGCCGACTCCCTCACCGAGCTGGAAGCCGACGAGCGCACCGGTCCGCCCGCGCTCTCCGCCGAGGAGGAGACCCGACTGCCCGCGCTGCACGCGGCGGCCGGGTCCGGCGACCCGGCCGCCGCGCTCGAACTCGGCCGCCTGGCGGAGAAACTGCACCGCTACCCCGAAGCCGTACGGCACTACCGGCGCGCCGCGGCGGCAGCTGAAGCGTCCGCTTCCGCGGTCGACGGGGGAGTGGGGGGTGCGGCGCGGGCACTGGACGCGGGGCGGAACGGTGGGGAGGACTCCCCGGCCTGCCCGGCCGCCGTCGCCTCGTACGCGCTCGGTCGCATGCTGCACGAGGAGTGCGGGGCACACGAGAAGGCCGTCGTCCCGCTCTACCTCCCCGCGGCCAGGGCGGGCGACCTGGACGCCGTCGAGGGACTGGGCGCGCTGTACGTCCGGTTGGACGACCCGGTCGCGGCCGAACCGTGGCTGCGCAGGGCGGCCAGGTTCGGGAGGCCCGAGGCCGCGGGCTGGGTCGGCAACCGGGTCGGGGACGGCTACGGCGACATGGAGGAGGCCGTCCGCTGGTGGACGCGCGCCGCCAAGGGCGGGAAGGTCTGGTACGGCTGGCGCGCCGGCAAGCAGCTCGTCCGGTGGCGGCGGTACGAGGAAGCCGAGGCCCTGCTGCGGCTCGCCTGGACGGGCCGCGAGGAGCAGGAGGCACTGCACGAGGCCGCCTACTGGCTGGCACGGGCCCTGCGCGGCCAGGGGCGTACCGCCGAGGCGGTGGAGTGGCTGCGCACCGCCCGGGAGGTGCACCACCTCGTGCGGTCGGGCTACAGCGGCTTCATGCTCACCTCGCTCTTCGACCCGGCGACGGAACTGGCGGAGCTGCTGGTCGACGAGGTCGCGACGCCCGAGGCGCACGAGGAGGCCGCGGAGCTGCTCGCCGCCGTACCGGAGACGTCCCCGGAGCACCGCGCCGCCCGGCAACTGTCGGCCCGCGTCCCGGGGCGGAGTCACCCGGAGGCCCGGGGTCCGGGGACAGCGGCAGAGGCTTGAGCGCGGGGCCCGTACGTACCGCCCTCCGGGGTGACCGGCAGGGCGACCGGGTCCCGTTAGGCTGGCCGCATGCACGGTGGGCACGGTGGCGCACAGACGGTGCGAGGCACGCGGCGGGCCGCCGCAGTCCTCGTGACGCTGCTGCTGGCGCTGTGCGGGACCATGCAGCTCGCGGGCGCGCGCAGTGCGCAGCCCGCCGGAGCCGGAGCCGGATCCGGTACCGGTACCGGGGAGGCGTCCCTGGTGGTGCGGACCACGGTGGCCGCGCCGTACGCCGCCGGACCGGAAGTGCCGTACGCGGCCGAGGCGGTGCGGTACGCCACCGCGCCGTCCGCCGACGCCGGCGACCGCGCGGTCCCCGCCTCCGCTTCCGCCGACGCGGATCCTCACCACTGCCACCGTTCGAAGGGCGCGGGCGGCGCGCTTCCGGCGGCGCCTGTCGGCAGTCGGCAACTCCTGTCCCTCGCGCTCCCGGCCTGCCTCACCCCGCAGTCGCACAGCGCGATCGGGGCGGCGCACGCCAGACCGCCGGTGCGCGGTCCCGCGCCGATACCGCCCCCCACTCCCGTCGAACTCTCCGTCCTGCGCGTGTAGCCGCGCCCGCCGGCGCGGTGTCCCCGCGCGTCCGCAGGGTGCGGACGCGCCTGTTTCCGTGCCGGTTCCGGACCGCCGCATTCCGCAACCGCGACAGGAGACGTGCGCATGCCCCCGACCGACCCCAGCAGCCACACCGAGCCGTCCGAGCCCCCGACGGGATCCGCCGCTTCCCCGGACCGCGCTCCGGAGCCGACGTCGGACCCGGACCAGGACTCCAAGCCGAAACCGGACCCGGAGTCCGAGTCGAAGCCGAAGCCGAAGCCGAAGCCGGAGTCCAAGCCGAAGCCGAAGCCGAAGTCCGAGTCCAAGCCGACCGCGAAGGCCCCGGCGCCGGTCCGCTCCCGCAAGGGGGTCGTCATCGGTGCGCTCGTCGCCGTCGCGGCGCTCCTGGCGGGCTGGCTGTCGCAGTACGCCGTCGGCGGGGACACCACCGCTCCGCGTGCGGGAGGCGACTCCGGCAACGCCACCGCCGAGGAACGCTCCGACAACACCGCGGCCGGCGACCCGGCGCTGTTGAAGCTCGCCCGCCGCAACGCGGACGACCCGTTCGCACGGGGTGCCGCGGACGCCCCCGTCGTACTGATCGAGTACGCCGACTTCGGCTGCTCGTTCTGCGGCAAGTTCGCGCGGGACACCGAGCCGAAGCTGGTCGAGAAGTACGTCGAC
The DNA here is from genome assembly GCF_042869575.1 of Streptomyces sp. NPDC006925. Taxonomy (NCBI): domain Bacteria; kingdom Bacillati; phylum Actinomycetota; class Actinomycetes; order Kitasatosporales; family Streptomycetaceae; genus Streptomyces; species Streptomyces sp. NPDC006925. The sequence continues at coordinate 268,588 of NZ_JBIAGB010000004.1, read as the reverse complement.
AAGGGGCTGCTGCGCATCGAATGGCGCAACTTCCCCGTCTTCGGCGAGGGCTCCGAGCGCGCCGCACTCGCCGGGTACGCGGCGGGCGAGCAGGGCCGGTTCTGGCAGTTCTACGACGCCGTCTACGCCGACAAGGGCAACGAGAAGAACGCCTTCGAGGACGGGCACCTGCGCGAACTCGCCGAGCAGGCCGGCGTGCGGGACCTCGACCGCTTCGACCGCGACCGGGCGAGCGAGGCCGCCAGGAAGCTGCTGGAGAAGGACCGCACCGAGGCGTACGGACTGGGTGCCGCAGCCACCCCCGCCTTCCTCGTCAACGGCCAGCCGATCGCGGGGGCACAGCCGGACGAGGTGTTCACCGACGCGATCGAACGCGCGGCGGCGGCAGCAGAGAAGTCCGGGAAGTCCGGGAAGCCGGGCGAGTGGTCCGGCGGGCAGTCCGGCGGGAAGCCGGGCTCGGGCGGGGACCAGGACTGATGGACGTCGGATACCTGGCCGCCTTCCTCGGCGGCCTCCTCGCCCTGCTCAGCCCGTGCAGCGCGCTGCTGCTGCCCGCGTTCTTCGCCTACTCGATCGACTCGGCCGGCCGGCTGACGGCCCGTACCGGCATCTTCTACCTGGGACTGGCCACGACGCTGGTCCCGCTGGGCGCGGCCGGTGCGTTCGCCGGCCGGCTCTTCTACGGCCACCGGGACCTGCTCGTCTCGGTGGGCGGCTGGCTGATCATCGTTCTCGGAGTCGCCCAGGTGGTCGGTCTCGGCTTCGCCCCGCGCCGACTGCGGGAGGCGTCGGGCCGCATCCGGCCCACGACGGCGCTCTCGGTGTACGCGCTGGGAGCTGTGTACGGCCTGGCCGGGTTCTGCGCCGGCCCCATCCTCGGCAGCGTTCTGACGGTGGCGGCCGTGCACGGCAACCCCGTCTACGGCGGGATGCTACTGGCCGTGTACGCCCTGGGGATGGCCGTACCGCTGTTCGTGCTCGCGCTGCTGTGGGAACGGTTCGACCTGGGGCGGCGACGGTGGCTGCGCGGAAGGGAACTGGTGGTCGGCGGGCGTTTCCGGCTGCACACCACCTCGCTTCTCTCCGGATTCTTCTTCGTCCTCATCGGAGTCCTCTTCCTCGCCTTCGACGGTGCGTCGGGCCTGCCCGGACTCTCGGACGTGGACGGTGCCTTCGCCGCGGAGAACTGGGCCCGCCGGGTGGGTGACGCGGTGCCCGACAGCGTGCTGCTGGGGGCGCTGCTGCTGGTGCTGGGCGCGACGGGCGCCGCGCGCGGCGTACGTACGGCACACGCACGCCGCCGCGCCCGCCTCCGCGCCGGTGCGCAGCAGGACCCGCAAGCCGGAGCCGACGCCGGGCCGCCGGACCCGGCCACCCGGCCCGCCCCGGACGGGCGGCCCGGACCGGAGGCGCGGTCCGACCCGGACGCGGCGGCGGCACGCGCGGACACCCGGCCACCCGCGGGCGCATAGCGGGAACCGGCGGGTACCGGCTCCGCCCGGTGCGAGAGGAACCGGGCGGAGCCGTGCGGTCAGGGGCACGGCCATGGGTGCCGCGAGGCGGAAAAAGCGGAATGCCCCCTATGCCCGCATAGTGTGCAGCCATGAGCGAGGAACCCGAGCGGTCCGAGCCCCGACCGGACCCCAGCCCCGACCGGACCCGCCACCCCCGCAGCGAGCAGGGCGGCGGCCGGCCGGGCCGGCACGGTGGCACGCGGCGCACGGCGGCCCGGATGTGGCAGGACTTCAAGGACTCGCCCTTCCTGCCCGCCACCGTGTTGGTGCTGATCCTCGCCGCGGCCGCCGGTCTCTTCGCCGGGTCGTACACGTACGCGATGGCCAACCCCACCCCGCACGATGTGCCCGTCGCGGTCGTGGGCGAGCCGGAGGGCCACCGGGACCGTGCCGCGTTCGTGCAGGGCATGGAGAAGGCGCTGGGTTCCTCGTTGGAGCTGCGCCACTACGGCACACAGGCGGCGGCGGAGCACGCCGTCGAGGCCCAGCAGGTCTTCGCGATCATGCGGGTGGAGCGGCCGAAGGGGGTCGAACTGGACGTGTCGAGCGCGTCCGGCGCCTCGGTGGCCGAACTGCTGGGCACCGCGGGACCGAAGGTCGGCAGAGCGCTCGGCGTCCCCGTGCAGGTGCGCGACCTCAAACCGCTGGACGCGGGGGACCCGCGTGGCCTGGCGATCTTCTACATCTCGCTCGCCGCCGTCATCATCGGCTTCGTCGGGGCCATCCAGCTCAGCGTCCACGCCCGCGCCCTCAACCCGCCCGAGCGGATCGCCTGCACCGCCGCCTACGCCCTCCTGGGCGGATTCGTCATCGCCGCCGTGGTCGACTGGGGACTCGGCGCGCTGGACCTCCCGTTCGTCCACTCCTGGCTGATCCTGGCGCTGACGATGTTCACCAGCGGGATGGTCTTCACCATGTTCAACACGTTGATCGGCCGCTGGGCGATGCTGCCGACCTGGGGCGTGATGGTGTTGCTGGGCAACCCCTCGTCGGGCGGTGCGGTCTCCTGGCCGCTGCTGCCCTCGGCACTCGGCGAGATCGGTCGCTGGCTGCCGCCCGGCGCCTCGGTGAACGCCCAGCACACCGCCGTCTACTTCGCCGACCACCAACTCGTCCAGCCCTACCTGGTCCTCGCCGCCTGGGCGCTGGTCTCCTGCACCGTCTTCTGGCTGTGGCGCCACCGCCACCCGGGCGGCCGGGACCGCGCCCCGGCCCACGCGGCGGCCCCGTCCTGACCCCGCCCTGATCCCTGATCCCGGATCCGCCGGCCCCCGGCACCGGCCGAAATGCCGATGCTCATGGATCAGGTGTTCTTTAGACTCCTGCGGTGACGAACGATGTCCTCCGCCTCACCGTCCTGGGATCCGCCACGCCCTACGCGAGCGTCGACAATGCGTGCTCCGGCTACCTGGTGTCCGGCCGCGGCACGCGCGTCTGGATGGATGCGGGCAGTGGGACGCTGGCACAGTTGCAGCGTCACGTCCGGCTCGACGAGGTGGACGCGATCTGGATCTCGCACCTGCACGCGGATCACAGCGCGGACCTGCTCACTGCCTACTACGCGGCGCTGTTCGCGGATGTCCGGCTTGCCGCGCCCATCCCCCTGTACGGGCCGCCCGGGATCGCCGACCGGCTGGCCCACTTCCTCACCAACGGCGCGAACCGCAGCCCGGTCGAGTCCGCCTTCGCCGTCCACGAGTTGGAAGACGGGCACCGGGCGCGGGTCGGTGCCCTCACCATGACCAGCCGTACTGTGGAGCACGGGATCCCGGCCTTCGCCGTGCGCATCGAGGCCGAGGGCCGGACGCCGGCCTACTCCGGGGACACCGCGCCCTGCGCGAACCTCGCGGAACTGGCCGCAGGATGCGACGTGCTGCTGTGTGAGGCCGACAGCGCCCAGGCGCCGACCGAGGGCCCGCAGGTGCACCACACGCCCGAAGACGCCGGTGACGCGGCCACCGCGGCCCGGGCAGCGCGGCTGATCGTCACCCATGTCGGCCGGTCCCTCACTCCGCAGGAGGCGGTGACCCGCGCCTCGGACCGGTTCGCCGGCCCGGTCGACCATGCCGCACCCGGCGCCACTTTCCCGGTCGGCTAGCCCGGTACTCGGATCACCGGACGGGCCGACACGCGAACGGCCCCGCCGCGGACTGTCGGCTGGGGCCGTGTGCCCCTGATTCCCTGTTCAGTTGACTCCCTGGCCAGCGCGGGGCGGCCGGGGAGGACGGGGACGAATCGGCGACCTCCCGCCGATTCCCGCGCCGGGCCCGCCGCACAGCACGAGGAACTCGTCCGTCCCCGTTGTGCCGAGCGGCATTTCGTGCCCTCCTCCACAGACCCATACGGTCCCGCTCATGGAGTGGAATTTTCGGACAGCCGAACAACTCGCGACTGCCCTGCGTGCCGGTGAAGTGACCTCGGCGGAGCTGACCGACGAGGCCATCGCACGTATCGATCGGGACGACGCCGCGATCAACGCCATCTGTGTGCCGGACTTCGACCGTGCACGGGCCGCAGCGCGCGATGCCGACCAGGCCCGCGCCCGCGGTGCGGACCGGCCGCTGCTGGGCATTCCGGTGACGGTCAAGGAGTCCTACGACATCGCCGGGCTGCCCACGACCTGGGGGATGCCGCAACATCGGGACCACGTGCCGTCCGAGGACGCGGTGCAGGTGTCGCGGCTCAAGGCCGCGGGTGCGGTGGTGCTCGGCAAGACCAACGTGCCCCTGGGGCTGCAGGACATACAGAGCTTCAACGAGATCTACGGGACCACCAACAACCCGTGGGATCCCCGTCGTACGTCGGGCGGATCCTCGGGCGGCTCGGCGGCTGCCCTGGCGTCCGGATTCGGCGCACTGTCCATCGGCTCCGACCTCGCCGGTTCGCTGCGCACCCCCGCGCATTTCTGCGGCGTCTACGCACACAAGCCGACACTCGGGCTGGCGGCGACCCGCGGCATGGTCCCGCCGCCCGGGCCGGCCCTGCCGGTCGAGCACGATCTCGCCGTCGTCGGTCCGATGGCGCGCACCGCTCGCGACCTCACGCTCCTGCTCGACGTCATGGCCGGACCCGACCCGCTGACGCTCGGTACGGCGTACCACCTGACGCTGCCGCCCGCGCGCCACGAACGACTCCGCGAAGCCCGGATCCTGGTCCTCGACGAGCATCCGCTCATTCCGACCGGATCCGCTGTGCGCGCGGGCGTGAACCGGGTGGCCGACGCGCTCGCCGACGGCGGCGCCCGCGTCGAACGGCACAGCCCGCTGCTCCCCGATCTGACCGAAGCCGCGATGATCTACCGGCAGTTGCTGTTCTCGGGCTCCGCCGCGCACTTCCCCGTCGAAGAGTACGAGCGGCTGCGGACCCGCGCCGCCGCACTGAGCGCGGACGACCAGAGCCTCGACGCGGCGCTGGTGCGCGGCATGGTGCTCAGCCACCGCGACTGGCGCGAGGTGAACAACCGTCGCGAGCTGCACCGCCACAGCTGGCGCCGGTTCTTCGCCGAGTTCGACGCCGTGGTGTGCCCCATCACGCCGACTCCCGCGTTCCCGCACGACCACCACCCCGACCCGCGGGAACGCCGGATCGATATCGACGGTGCCGAGTACCCGTACTTCGATCAGCTGGTCTGGGCCGGTCTTCCGACCATGCCCGGCCTGCCCGCCACCGCCGTACCAGCGGGCCGGTCCCCCGAGGGACTTCCGGTGGGAGTGCAACTCATCGGTCCGATGTTCGAGGACCGCACCCCACTTCGGTTGGCCGAACTGCTCGAGCAGAAGATCGGCGGCTTCCAGGCACCGAAGTAGGGGGTACGGGCCGGGCGGACCCCGCCCTGGTCGCCCCACCGCCAAGCACCGTCGCGCCGAGCGCCTTCTTACCCACAACGACCGTGCTCCGAATTCTACGAGGGCATTGCGGACCCATACAGGCCAGAAGACGGTGCGCACCCGTCATCCAGAAGCAAGAAAAGGAAGATGCCGTCGGCCACCTGGCCGCAAGGCGTGTCGGCGCGCGGGTGAGAGAACCCGGGCGACACAATCACGCCATGAAGGACTGGTTGAGTTGCCGCAGGGCCGAAGCGGGTTCATGGGAGCTTCGGGAGAGCATTCGGGCGCGCGTCAGTGAGTTGCGCGCGATTCTGGATGACAGAGAGGCAGCCGACGCGGAGGCGGCAGACCCGGAAAGCAAGAAGGGGAAACTCCTCGCAGATGCCCGGGAGGAATTGCAGCTGGCCGAGGAGAAAATTTCAGAGCACCATTCGGGCAGATACAAGAATGCATCCCACGTCATCGTGGGGCAGATCCACCTCGACGCTGCACACAACATCCTGCTGCGACTGTCGGAACTTCATGATGTAGTGCCGATGCTTCCAGGCGCACTCGCCTTCGTGCGCGAGAATCTCCAGCCCGACGATCCGCGGCGCACCAGAGTGGAAAAGATTACTCAAAGGGTGTCGGAGGGAGTCAGTCTGGACGAGGAAGCGCGTGAAGCTCTTCTCGATGCCATGGGCGCGGCCCGACAGGTCAACATCCGCGAAAAGATGCGGATTCGCAGTTTCGTCTACATCGTCTGGTGGGTCATGCTCGGGTTGACCGCCATCGCGATCGCCGTGGCCGTCTTGGGGGGAATCAGCCGTGGCGCGCTGCCACTGTGCTTCACGCCGGAACAATCCGGCGTGGGCCGCCTGGCAGTGTGCCCACTCGACATGGCACGCCTCCCGAAGGATCCCGCCCGTGTCGAGGAGACCAGGAAGATCGTGACGGAAACGACCCGCCCAGCGGACTATCTCGTCGTCGAGCTGGTGGGTCTCGTGGCGGCCTGTATCGCAGCAACCGTGACTCTGCGACGCATGAGAGGCACCACGACGCCGTTCGGAGTCCCACTCACCCTCGCACTTCTCAAGCTGCCCACCGGAGCGCTGACGGCAGTTCTGGGGATTCTGTTGATGCGAGGTGCATTCATTCCCGGGCTGACCGACCTGGACTCGCCGGGTCAGATCATCGCCTGGGCCATCGTCTTCGGATATGCGCAGCAGTTGTTCACGCACCTCGTCGACAACCAGGCGCAGTCGGTCCTGAGCACGGGCGGCAACTCCAAGACCCACCGCACACCCGAGGAGGAGGAAAAGCCCGGGACTTGACCCCACCTCGTCGGGCTGCTGATGCCGCATGGAGTCGGCAGCATCAGCGAATTGAGGATCGGCCGTCTTCAAGTCCCCGATTCCTCCGTGCAGCTTGGGTGCGGGCGGCTGCTGCTTGCTGCCGATATTCATCCTGAGCATGCCCCGGTGTTCCAGCACGGCCCCGGCCGTCGAGGGCGACCGGTTCGCGGCCGGGCCGGATTCGACTCACAGCACCTTGGCCGCAGCGTTGATCGAATTCTGCAACTCCTCGGGCGCAACTCATGGCTCTCGGCGAGTGGGAGCGCGGGCTGCGCCAGGTTCGCCCCGCTCGAGGCCGACCGGACGGTGCCGGTCCGGCCGGACTGCGCTGCAGGCCAGTCACCCTCTCGCCGCAGGCAGCGGACTGCTGGGCGAGCCGGCGGCCGACCGCTCCGGCGGCGCCGGTCTGGCACACCTCCAGGATCCCTCCCCGGCCTGCCTGTGGAGGAGGGCCGGGGAGCCCGCGTCGGCCAAGCGGTCTCAGCGGCCCTGGGTGTCGTCGACTCCTTCGACGATGAACACGCGGTAGTCCGCACCGGCTTGGCGGTGGGGCAGCGCTGCCTGGTAGGCGGGGCTCTCATACCAAGCCCGCGCGTCCTCGACGCTCGGGAAGCGATGGATCAGCACACCCTCGAACGGCGTGCCCTCCAGGGTTTCGATCGCTCCGTATCCGACGACCGGTGTCACCTCGTGGCCTGCCCGGGCCGCCCCGGCCGAGCTGGCATAAACGGCCAGCTCGGCCGGGTCGGTCACGCGCTCGCGGAGCATGACGACGTAGGCGCTCACACGCCGCCCTTGGTGACCAGTTCGATCAGGGCGTCGGCTGCGGGAGCCGAGGAGGCCGGGTTCTGCCCGGTGATCAGCAGACCGTCCTGCAGGACGTAGGGCTGCCAGTCGTCGGTCTTGGAGTAGACGCCTCCGAGCTCGGTGAGCTCGTCCTCGACCAGGAACGGGACGACGTCGGTGAGCTGGACGGCCTCCTCCTCGGTGTTGGCGAAGCCGGTGACGTTCTTGCCTCGCACCAGCGGGGTGCCGTCCTCGTCGACGGTGTGCCGCAGCACGCCGGGGGCGTGGCACACCAGTCCGACCGGCTTGCCGGAGCGCAGGGTCGTCTCGATCAGCCGGGCGGAGACGGTGTCCTCGGCCAGGTCCCAGAGCGGGCCGTGGCCGCCGGGGTAGAAGACCGCGTCGAAGTCGTCGGCGGAGACCGAGTCCAGGCGCACGGTGTTCGCCAGTGCCCTGGTTGCCTCCGGGTCGGCCTCGAAGCGCCGGGTTTCGTCGGTCTGGAAGTCGACCTCGTTGCTCTTGGGGTCCAGCGGCGGCTGCCCGCCCTTGGGCGAGGCGAGCACGATCTCTGCGCCGGCCTCCGTCAAGCGGTAGTACGGCGCCGCCAGTTCCTCCAGCCAGAACCCGGTCTTGCGGCCGGTGTCGCCCAGCTCGTCGTGCGAGGTGAGAACAATCAGAATCTTCATGACACGCTCCTTGGTGGGTCAGTAGACCAGTCTACTATTCGGTTGAAGAGGGAAGAGGGCCCCATGATCGGGCGTCATGGGACGCGGGTCCTCTACAGGTGCAGCAGCCTGCGGGTCACCGCTTGCACGGTGTCGAGCGGCGCCAGACTGCGATGGATCTTGCACATGACGCTCGCGCCGAGCCACATGTCGTACAGGGCCTGCGCCACGTCGCGGGGATCACCGTCGACCGAGAGGGATCCCTCCTCCAGACCGCCGGCGATGGTGCGCTCGATGCGGTCCACGATGGCGCTCGTGCCGCCTTCCAGGGCCAGCCGCATCGACTCCGACAGGTCGGCGACCTCGGCGCCGAGTTTCACGGCCAGGCACTTGCCCTGGCACTCCTCGACGCTCTGCGTCTCCCGCCACTGCTGCCAATAGGCCATCAGTCGCTCGGCTGCCGACTGGCCGGACCGGGTGAGAATGCCGTCCATGTCCGCGAGATAGTCCGCGAAGTAGCTCTTCAGGATCGCTTCACCGAAGGCGTCCTTCGAGGCGAAGTAGTGATAGAAGGACCCCTTCGGCACGCCGGCCTCCGCGAGCACCTCATTGATACCGACCGCGGAGTAGCCCTTGTGAGCCATGATCCGCTGGGCGGTGTCGAGGATGATCCGACGGGTGTCTGGTCTGCGTGTGGTGACCGGCATGCATGAACCGTAACATCGGGAGTAGACCAGTCGCCTAGGAGGGGTTGCCGCAGAAGGCGGCATGCACCGCACAGGGAGACGAGGGCGTCACTCGGCAAGAGGTCAGGTGACGGCCTTCCGGTCTGACGGAACAGCACCCACGACCCGTCCGGCATCAGCCGCTCGACCAGACCCGTCATGCACGGTTCAAAGAATGATCACGCCATGAGAAGCGATGTCTGAGGAGCGGCAGGCGCAGGAGAGGCCGCAGCTGGGATGGAGTGGAAGGAGAACGGGCTGGTGTTCCCCTCTCGAACCGGCACGCCGTACGAGCAGGACCGCCTTCGGCGGAGCTGGCACCCGCTCCGCAAGCGGCTCGGGCTGGAGATCCGGTTTCACGATCTCCGGCACTCGGCCGTCTCGCTCCTGCTGGACCTCGGGGTGCCGCCACACATCGCCCGGCAGATCGTCGGTCACAGCGACATCGGGGTGATCAAGAGGTCTATGTACACGCCTCGCTGGAAGAGAAGCGCCGTGCGCTGGACGAGCTGAGCAGTCAGCTTTCGTGACCACTGATGTCAGGTAGTGATGTCACGCTCACCAAAACGGCCCCGTCGAAGATCTCGACGGGGCCGTATGCCCAGTTCAGGGCGGTGGTGGCTGGGGCCGGGGTCGAACCGGCGACCTTCCGCTTTTCAGGCGGACGCTCGTACCAACTGAGCTACCCAGCCGCAGCGGTCCTGACGGGATTTGAACCCGCGGCCTCCACCTTGACAGGGTGGCGAGCACTCCAAACTGCTCCACAGGACCAAGCGTTTGTGCGAGCTACAGTCTCGCACAGTGTGACGTGTGCTCCCAACCGCGTTTCCGGGGCTTGGAACGCTCCCCAGCTGGGGTGACGTCGCCGGAAAAGAGTAACAGACCCCGGAGGCTGCCCCGAACCGTCAGCGGTGTGCCGTGCTCCGCCCGGGGGTGCGCGCCCGCCATTCGCGGCCGATGGCCAGCAGCAACTGTTGGTACACGCCCAGATACCGGAACGGCTTGATCGTTGCCATGTACAGCGAGCCGGCGATTCCGTTCGGTTTCACGAGGACCGCCATCTGGCCGCGGTACCCGCCGGGGGCCTTCGCGTCCGCGACCCAGCCGATGTGCATCACGGCGTGCACGGTGCGGTTGGCCATCTCGGCAGCCCACTCGTCGTGGGTGCGGTAGACGGACGTGAACGGCACGGGTACGCCCGTGAGGTCGGGTCCCGGAGGCTCTTTCCGCAGGTCGGCGGGGAGCCTGTCCCGCAGGGTGGGCACGCGTGTGCCCACGCCGGAGTCGGGCCTGTCCCAGCCGAGGAGCTTGCCGAGCCGCCAGCGGATCGCGAAGAGCAGGCGCGAGGGCGTGCTGGTGCGGTGCGCGTCGGTGCCGTTCGCCATCTGGTCGACGAGGTGTCCGAGGTCGTCAGGGCCGCCCGGGGTCGGCATCCGCCATACGTCCTCGACGCGGAAGTCGGGTGCGAGCTGGTGGATCCGCCAGGGGCGGGAGGTGTGCGCGGTGCGGGGAAGTCTCATGGTCGGCCCCTCTCCGTACGGGCCCCGTCCTGTACGGCCCCGTACAAGTCCCAGGTTAGACCCTGTTGTACGGCACCGTATAGAGGGTCAGGGGTGCTCTTCCCGGACGTCGGGGAGGCCCGCTCCGGCGACCGGGGAGTCGGGGACGCATGGCGCGCAGAAGTCCCCTGCTGCCTGCGTTTCCGCAAGCAGCAGGGCTGATGTGGCACCTATGGGCAGGCGACCCCGAAGTCCGTGTAACTCCAGTCGCGTCAAGCACCTGGGGTGCGGGGAACGCCCGGCAGGCCGCCCGAGCTGCACGGAGTAGCTTTCCGGCGCGTACCGGGTCCGCTACGTTGACTTCGGGGCAGCAGCGCGAACAGTGGAGGCGGCATGTCAGCGGGCGCAGCCGAGGGGCCTGAATTCCACCTCCCCGAGATGCTGAGCTGGGAAGAACTTCAGCAGCTTCCGGACGACGTCGCCGAGGGAATCGAGCTCTGGCAGGGCAGGGTCGTGTGGAACAGGCGCGGCCCGCTGGAGCATCAGCGTTTCGCCGTGCGCATGCGTAACGCGCTCGAGGACGCGGCCCGCCGCGCCATGCGGGGAGAGAGCAGCGGCAGGGACGAGCGCTGCTGGCAGGTCGAGGTGGAGACCAATGTCTTCTTCACGCCCGACAAGTCCAGCTTCCTCACCCCTGACTTCATGGTCCGCCGCTGCCTGCCCCGTGGAGCCGACACCTTCGCCACGGACACCGTCCTTGTGGGCGAGGTGCTCTCCGGCTCGGACACCCCCAGGCGCCGGCAGTGGAAGATGGACCGCTACGCGGAGGCGGCCATCCCCTGGTACTGGGAGATCGAGCTCGACTCGAGCGCGACCTGGGACGTCACCTCTGTTCGGGCGTACGAGCTGGTCGCCATCGACCGGTCCGGGCTCGCCGTCAAGCCGCTGCGCCCCTCGGTGTACGTAGCCGTCGGCGAGTGGGAGCCGGACGGCCTCGGTATCGAGTTCCCCGAGCCCTTCGCCCTGAGTGTCCCCTGGGAAGACCTGGCGTTCCAGTAGTGCCGAGCCAGGCGGTGTCGTGGGGCTGCCCTGGAACCGTTCGCCGGGGTCGCATGCGGAGCCGGGGGAGTTCCCCGTCGCCGGAAACCGGGCCGCGGATGCCCCGTGGCGGCACAGCCGAGTCGGCACAGCGGCACGAAAAAAAGCCCCTCCGGCCGCGTTTTCGCAGTTCAGAGGGGCTGAGAGAGGTGCCCCCAACGGGATTCGAACCCGTGCTACCGCCTTGAAAGGGCGGCGTCCTGGGCCACTAGACGATGAGGGCGAAACCGCCGACCGCGCGCCTGAACAGCGCTTCAGCAGGCTCGGGCAGCATATGGGATGGACGAACCGTTCGCCAAAACATTGTCGGGTCAGGGCGGGGGCGTGCGGGGCGGTTCGCCGTACCTGGCTGCCCGGTCAGCGGTCTGGCCGCCCGTTCCACCCGTCCTGGTCCTGCCCGCGTTCCTCCCGCCCTGTCCCTCCTGCTCGGTCAGCGGCCCGTCGCCGGGCTCGTGCCGGTCGGACTCGGCGACGAGGGCGACGAGGGCGACGGGGACTGCGACGAGCCCGGTTCGATCTCCTCCGGAAGGTGGCGGGACACCTCCGCCTTGGACAGTCCCAGGCCGCCCAGGTCGATCTCGTCCCATGCCTGGAGCCGCTTGCTGTCCCGGTCCAGGTAGAGCACCGACGCCTGCACCTTGTCCGGTGTCTCGCCCTCGACCGCGCGCAGTCCGCTGCCTCCCGTGGAGCCCTCGATCATCAGCCGGGTGTCGTGCGGCAGCACCCGCGTGCTGCGGTTGTGGGTGTGCCCGGCGAGGGCGAGCGGGACGAGGCCGTCGGTCTGCTCGGCCAGTACCGGGTTGTGGCCCACGGCTATGTCCACCGGGGAGCCGGCGGCCCGCTGGGAGCGCAGCGCGGCGGCGAGCCTGCGCCCCTCCGTCCGCTCCGCCGGGTCGCCCTCGGCGGCGACCGAGCGGTCCGGGGTGAACTGCGGGTCGCCCCAGCCCGCAATCCGCAGCCCGGCGACGTCGACCGGTTCGCCCCCGTCCAGCACGTGCACCTTCGAGGGGGACGTGCCGGCCAGTTCCTCCATGGCCTTCTGGGTGGTCTTCGAGTCGGGGTTGCCGCGGACCCACACGTAGGGGGCGCCGAGGTCCGGTATGGGCTCCAGGAAGCCGTTCTCGGGGGCCGTGCCGTGGTCCATGGTGTCGCCGGTGTCGATGATCACGTCGATCCTGTACTGCTCGACCAGCGACCGGACGATGTGCCAGGCGGCGGGGTTGAGATGGATGTCCGAGACGTGCAGCACCCGAGTGGTCGACGGGTCCGGCTGGTAGGCGGGGAGGGTGGAGGCCGCGTCGTAGAGCTTGGTGACGTTGGTGACCAGCCGCGCCAGCTCCTGCTGGTAGACGTCGAACTCGGTGGCGATGCTGCGGGCGTTGCCCACCACCGAGGGGGCGCTCGCCAGCAGCCCGGAGAACTTCGGTTCCAGCACCGATTTCGGGTTCCAGGTGAGCGCCGCGGTCGCGCCGCAGGCCACCAACAGCGCGAGGGAGAGCCCGCCTGCCGCGAGGGCCCGACGGGGCCTGCGGTAGACGGCGAGGGCCAGCGCGCAGGAGCCGGTCAGCACCGCGACCGCCGAGCGTACGCCGAGGTCGAGCGCGCCCGAGCGGACGTCGTCCGAGATCTCGTCCTGCAGGCCCTCGATCCGCTCCGGGTGGTCCACCAGGGCCGAGGCGCGCTCCTGGTCGAGCTCGTCGACGTCGACGTCCAGCCGCAGCGGCGCCGTGTGGCTGTCCAGCGCCAGCGCTCCCAGCGGCGCGACGTTGATCTTGGTGCCGCCGCTGACGGAGGGGCGCAGCGTCATCGTCGTGTCGACGGGGCCCACCGGTTCCCGCACACTGCCCACGGCGAGCAGCCCCAGCCAGGCCCCCAGCAGCGTCACGAGCACCAGTCCCGCGGCACGCCGGTAGGGGCGCCGGGTGGTGGCGGCGAACCGGTGGGCGAGCCGGTCGGCGACCTGTCTGAACCAGTCCCTCGCGATCCGCGACGGTTTGGTGACAACGCTGGTCATGTGGGCGCGTATGCCCCTTGTGGGGCATCCTATGCCGCAAGCGCGTCGGGCGTTCGACGGCCTGGGGCCGCCTGCAGTCGGTCTCGCCCCCGACCGTCCGACCGCTCCGGAGCCCGGCCGCTGGTCCGGAGCCCGGCCGCTCGCTGGGAGTCCGATCGCTCGCTGGGAGTCCGGCCGCACAGCCGCGCGGCTCCCCGGTTGCGGGACCGGTTCCGCCGGAACCTGGTGCGCGTGCTGCTGCCCGGGCGGGGTCGCGGGTCGACAATGGTCACGTGCTGGAGATGACACGTGAGGAGTTCGAGGAGCTGGTGGCGGAAGCCCTCGACCGGATACCGCCCGAGCTGACCAGGCTCATGGACAACGTCGCGGTGTTCGTGGAGGACGAGCCTCCGGCGGGCGAGCCGGAGCTGCTCGGGCTCTACGAGGGGACGCCGCTGACCGAACGCGGCGAGTGGTACGCGGGCGTTCTGCCCGACCGCATCACGGTCTACCGCGGGCCGACCCTGCGCATGGTCGAGCGGGAAACCGCCACCGGCGGCGACCGGGGTGCCGTCGGCGCCGGGGACGCCGGAGGTGGCCACGAAGCGGAGAACAGCCGGGAGGGCCGGGAGGGCCGGAACGGCCGGGAGGGGGTCGTGGAGGAGGTCGAGATCACCGTCGTCCACGAGATCGCGCACCACTTCGGCATCGACGACGAGCGTCTGCATGCACTCGGCTACGGCTGACGTGACGCGAGGCCGGGGGCGAGAGGGCGCGCCCGGTGCAGCGCTCGGCGGTCGCGCGTGCGCCGTGCCGAGCGCCGTGGGCGTCGCGTGGCGTGACCTGTTGGGGTGATGGGGAGTTGGGCACGGCACTCGCCTGTAGTCCCGCGCAGGAGGTCCCGCCGTGCGCCGAGTTCGTACCGCCGTGCCCAGCCCCACCGTCGTCGCACGGACGACCGCGGGTGTCCTGATACTCGCGGCGGTTTCCACCCTCACCGGCTGTATGACGGTGCAGGGCGCCGACGACGCGGGCGAGGGCACCGTGCCGGTGGGCAGCAGGGCCGACGACGACAGCGGGGCGACCGAGCCGGAGGGCGGGCTGGACGGTACCGCCTACCGGAAGGGCCACCCCCGCGGCGGGGCGCACGGCGGCGCCGACGGGCGCAAGGCCCGGGAGCACGAGCGGGACAAGAAGGGCAAGCACGCGAAGCGCGGCGAGCAGGACGACGAAGAGCGCTCCGAGGACCGGGACGGCTCGGACGGAGGCGGCTCGGGAGAGGACACCGGGTCCTCCAAGGGTTCCGGTTCGTCCGGTTCGTCGTCGGGCAGCGGCGGGACCCGCCCCGGGCCGGGTCCGACCGGGGGCCACGACGGTTCGGGCGGCGCGGGAGGCGGCCACGACGGCGGTTCCGGTACGCCGACCGACTCGCCCAGCCCGACGCCGACCAAGCCGGATCCGGAGCCCTCGCCGACCCGGACCACGGCCTCGCCCGGCGGAGGCTCCGACGCCTTCGCCCGCCGGGTCCAGCCCAGTCCGGCCTGAGCGGGCATGGCGCGCCTGCCCGAGTGCGCCCGGCCGGGCGGGGCCGCACCCCGCACGGCCGGACGGCGGCCTCAGCGGCGAGTGGGTGCGGCGTGCTCGCGGCTCGTCCCCGCCCCAGGCGCACCCCGCAAGCACCCGGAAGCGGGCCACACGCGTCCGGCAGCGGTCTGCGGCCGCCCGGAAGCTCCGCCTCCAGCCGGCCCCCAGCCGGTCCGGAAGCCCGGCCCCCAGCCGGAGCGGAGCCGCGGGGGAGGCGGGAGCGCGGTGACCGGGGGGATCGTGGCCAGGAGCCCGTTTGCGTGTTGCTCCCAGGGCCGCGTATGCTGGTAGATCGTTTGATCCCATTTGCCCGGCGCCGTCAGCACAGCGCGCCGTGTGGCGCGTTCTCTCCGGCCGTGGCTGACCGCATCGAGGCGGTTCTTTGCGAATTTCACGGAGTTATGGGCGCGTGCCGAATGACTCCGGAAGGTTGTCGCAACTCGCATGTCTGTCACCACCCCTGCCGCCGTACGGCCCGAGGACTTCCCCGAGCCGACCGAGACGACCGAGACGACCGCTGAGGCGGTCGCCGCAGCGGCTCCCGAGACCCCCGAATCGGTCGACGCATCGACGGAATCGACGGAACCGGCTGCCGAGGCCGACCAGGCCGCCGAGCCGCAGATCACGTTCGGCGACCTGGGGCTCCCCGAGGCCGTCGTCCGCAAGCTCGCCCAGAACGGTGTGACCGCGCCGTTCCCCATCCAGGCCGCCACCATCCCGGACGCGCTGGCCGGCGAGGACGTGCTCGGCCGCGGCCGCACCGGCTCCGGCAAGACGCTCTCCTTCGGCCTGCCGCTGCTCGCCCGGCTGCACGGGGGCCGCACCCAGCGCAAGCGCCCGCGCGGCGTCATCCTCACGCCCACCCGCGAGTTGGCGATGCAGGTCTCCGACGCGCTGCAGCCGTACGGGGACACCCTCGGCCTCAAGCTGAAGGTCGTCTGCGGCGGCACCTCGATGGCCAATCAGATCTCCGCGCTCGAACGCGGTGTCGACATCCTCGTCGCCACCCCGGGCCGACTGCGCGACCTGATCAACCGCGGCTCCTGCTCGCTGGACGACGTCGAGACGGCCATCCTCGACGAGGCCGATCAGATGTCCGACCTGGGCTTCCTGCCCGAGGTCACCGAGATCCTGGACCTGGTGCCCGAGGGCGGCCAGCGGATGCTCTTCTCCGCCACCATGGAGAAGGAGATCGACTCCCTGGTCCGCCGCTACCTCGTCGACCCCGTCCTGCACGAGGTGGACGCGGCGCAGGGCGCGGTGACGACCATGACCCACCACGTGATGGTCGTGAAGCCGCGCGACAAGGCGCCGGTCACCACCGCCATCGCCGCCCGCAAGGGCCGCACCATCATCTTCGTCCGCACCCAGCTCGGTGCGGACCGCGTCGCCGAGCAGCTCCGCGAAGCCGGGGTGCCCGCCGACGCGCTGCACGGCGGCATGACGCAGGGCGCGCGCACCCGCACGCTGGCGGACTTCAAGGACGGCAGGGTCAACGTCCTGGTCGCCACGGACGTCGCGGCCCGCGGCATCCACGTCGACGGCATCGACCTGGTGCTCAACGTCGACCCGGCCGGCGACCACAAGGACTACCTGCACCGCTCGGGCCGTACGGCGCGCGCGGGCGAGTCCGGGACGGTCGTCTCGCTGGCCCTGCCGCACCAGCGGCGGCAGATCTTCCGGCTGATGGAGGACGCGGGCGTGGACGCCTCGCGGCACATCATCGGCCGGGGCGACGTCTTCGACGACGATGTGGCCCGCATCACCGGCGCCCGGTCGCTGACCGAGGTGCAGGCCGAGTCCGCCGCCAACTCGGCCCGCCAGGCCGAGCGCGAGGCCAAGAAGCTCAACCGCCAGCTCGAGAAGCTCCAGCAGCGCGCCGCGGAACTCCGCGAGGAGGCCACCCTGCTGACCGCCCGTGCGGCGCGGGAGCGCGGCGAGGACCCGGACGCCGCCGTGGCGGCCGCCGCCGAGGCGGAGGCGGCCCAGGCCGCCGAGGAGGCCCGTGCCGAGGCACGCCGCGAGGCGAAGGCGGAGGCCGAGCGCCGCGAGCGGGCCGACCGCGAGCGCCAGGACCGCGACCGCGGCGGCCGCTCCTCGTACGACCGGCGCGACCGGGACCGCGGCGACCGCCGTGCGAACGACCGCGGCGGTGACCGGGGCGGCTTCCGCCGGGACCGCGACCGGGACGAGCGCCCCTACGGCCGGGACCGGGACCGGGACCGCCGGGACGGCGGCCGCGGTGACGGTGGCCGCGGTGGCTCCGGTGGTGGCGGCTTCCGCCGCGACGACGTCCGCCGTGACGACCGCCGCGAAGGCGGGGACCGCGGTTTCCGCCGGGAGGGCTTCCGCGGCGGCGACCGTCCGCACCACCGCGACGACCGCCGTCCGCACGGCCGCTCCGGTGGCTCCCACGCCCCCAGCCGCAACGGCGCCCGCACCCCGGACCGCCGCGCGGACAAGCCCCGCTGGAAGCGCAACGGCTGACACTCGGTGAGGGCCCCGGCCCTCCCGAACGCGTGCCCGAGCACGGCTTCGAAGGCGTTCAACCCGGAATGCCTTCGAAGCCCGCCGGGCCTCCGGGCTATGCTGCTCGGTGCGGGCCGTTAGCTCAATTGGCAGAGCAGTGGACTTTTAATCCATTGGTTGTGGGTTCGAGTCCCACACGGCCTACCGATGAGCCCCAGGTCAGAGAATCTCTGGCCTGGGGCTTGAGTCGTTTTCGGGGCTGGAGATCATCAGCTCAACCATTGCTCAACCGAGGCGCCAGCGTGCGCATGGGTGAGCGTGCGCGAAAAGCGCCGCCGGATCCCTGGCTGGAGGTTGCGACGGCGCCGGGTCCCCATCCGCTCGTGGTGGGTAGACGCGCAGATGGCGGCGCGATCAGCGTGCGGTGACGAGCAGGGTCCCGATGTGTCCCGCTTCGCGAGGCTCCAGCACGGTGGCCTCGGCGGTGGCGAAGCCTGCGCGGATCAGCAGGCGCTCCCACACTGGGGGCCGGAAGCTGTAGCGGTAGGTGAACATGGCCGGTCCCGCGAAGCCGCCCTTGTACATGCCCTGGGGTCCGTAGGCGCCGGGGATGGCCGGCGGCTGGGAGAAGGCGAACACGCCGCCCGGGTTGAGCCTGGCCCGGACGAGGGGAAAGAGGCGGCCCGGGTCGGCGAACCAGGCGCAGCCGAAGATGGAGTAGATCGCGTCGTAGGTGTCCTCGGTGGCGGCGAGGCGTTCCAGGACTTCGCCCTGCACGAAGGTTGCTCCGGTGCTGCTCCATCGTTCGGCGAGCTTCTTGACCATGACCGGCGAGAGATCCAGGCCGGTCGTCTGCACCCCGTGCAGGGCGAGGTAGGCCGCTGCGCGGCCGGTGCCGCATCCGATCTCCAGTGCGGTCGAGGGGGTGCCGAGGAGTTCGGGGCCGGGGCCGTGGTCCTTGTACTGGGTCCAGCGGAAGGCGGGCTCGGCCTCCGGGTCGAAGGCGGACTCGGCGTAGCTGTTCCACAGTTCGGTCTCGGCGGCGATGTCGTGCGGTACCGGCACGTGAGTGTCCTTTCGGCGGCATGCCCGCCCCGGTGGGCGCCCACCGGGGCGGGCACTGTATCGGGCGTCAGTGGCTGTCGGGCGCCTTGTCGTCGCAGGGCGAGCAGTTCGCCCCGTCGACGGCCCACAGCTCTTCGTCCGGAGTGAAGCCGCTCGCGCGGATGGCGTCGGCGGTGCGCAGCACGGTGCCGTCGCCGCGGCGCTGGATCAGCGGGGCATGGTGCTTGTAGCGGCCCTCGTTGTACAGCCGGCACAGGGCGAAGTAGACGGGGGTGTCGAGGATGAGTTGGTGTACGCCGATGTCCACGGTCTTGCCGACGCCCAGGTGGAGGTCCGGCCGCTCCAGCGACGTCATGACGTACATGATCGCGTTGTCGAGGATGCGCTCAGCGAGACTGCGGACGGCGACCGTGTCACGCAGCAGCAGCCGCACCTCCCGCTCATAGAGGTCGATGTCCGCTGAGCCGGGGGATTCCAGCACGTTGTAGGTGAGGTCGTTGATGTGGGGTCGTACCGCGTTGAGGAGGGTGCGCGGGTCGCGGGAGCGTTGGGCGGGTGGGTGGAGGAGGGCGGTGAAGGCGCTGGTCTCCGAGACTGCGGTGTCGTGCTGTACTGACATGTGCCTCTCCTGTCTGTGTCGATGGGTTGGGTTGGCCTCGCCCCTGGTGACCGGCGCGTGTTGGATGGCAGCCGTTGCGCGGCGGCTCACCGGGGCGGGGGGCTCATCGGGGCGGCGTCCCGGCGAGTGCCGGCGCCACGGCGGCGACGCACGAGGCGACCACGGTGGCCGCGTACAGCGGCCCGGCGTACCGGGCAACCCGTCGCAGTAGCGTCACGTCTCGTCGCCCTCCTGCTGGCGCTTGCGCTGCTCGCGCTCGGCTGCCCGGCGCTGCGCCCGGTTGCCGGCCTGGTCTGGCAGGGCGACTCCGGTGCGGCGGATCACACTGCGCCGTAACGCTCGCCGTTTGCTGGTCATCGTGTCCTCCCGTATGGGCGGCGTGTTCGTCGCGCTGCGTCCTCGCGGGCGATCTCGTCGGCGTGCGGCTCGCAGGCATAGAGGCGGCCCGTCAGTGCCCCGGAGCCGGGGATCCCTTCGAGGCTGCCGCCGCTGCCGCCGGAGGTCTCGAACACGACCACCGTTCCGGAGCGGTGACACCGCACGCAGCGGCTCACGGCCGGCCGTCCGTGCCGGCGCAGGGACTGGACGGGACTGTCGGGGTTGTCAGGCACGGGGCTTGTCCTTCTGGGAGTCGCACTCGCGGCAGCGGATGCTGACGACGCGGCCTTGGTCGTCGGTGCCGGACGTGGGGCTGAGCGGCTTCCTGCACCGCGGGCAGGCGCCGTACCAACTGCCGCGCCGAGCGGTGGGCGCTGTGGGTTCAGCGGGCATCGCGGGCGCCCCCTGTCCGGCAGCGCGGGCATGCGCAGGGCGGCCACGTCGAGGTGACCGGGCAGCGTCCGGCGCCGCGGAGTGTGCGCTGCCTGCTCCAGGTGCGGCCGCCGTCGCGGGAGACGCGCAGGCGCAGCCGGCTCACCGCCGAGCCCCCACGCGATAGGGGACCGCGGCGTCGTAGGCGGCCCGTTGGGATGCCTCGGCCTCGGTCAGGTTCTCGACCCGGGCCGTCCACTCCGCGCCGTGCGGGGTGACGAGCCGGACGTGCCCGGCGTCCAGGACGGTCTGCACCCGGCCCACCCACGCCGGCTCCGGCGGCATTCTCTGCCGCGTGGCCTCGTCCACCACGTAGTCGCCGCGCTTAGGCTCCGGCCGACTCGGCACTGACGCCCCAGTGGATCTCACCGTGACTCCTCCGCTACGTTCCGTGTGTACGTGCAACGTAGGGCGGGGTACGACGGAATTGAGCACGCAAAGTGCGTGCCCTGGCGGGGAGTTCTCCATGGAGACTGGCATCGGCCGACGCATCGCCTACTGGCGCGATCGACGCGGATTCACGCAGTCAGACTTCGGACGTCTGATGGGACAGTCCCGCCGCTGGGTCCAGGATCTCGAAGGTGGACACCGACAAACCGACCCCCGCCTGTCCGTTCTGGAACGGGCGGCCGAGGCCCTACGCATCCCCCTGGAACGACTGGTGACCGACCCCGCACCTGAGCCCCCTGTCCAGAACCTCCCTGCTGACGTGGCCGCGCTCGTGGACTCCCTGCACACCCCGACCCGCGCGGGGAACGTCGTGGCCACAGAAGACCTCAAACGACGCGTCATGTTCTGCTGCCAGGCGTGGGAGTCGTGCCACTACACCGCCGCCGCCCGGGATCTTCCCTCCGTGCTCGCCGACGCCCACCGAACCGCAGTCACAAGCGGGGAAGCCGCGGTACTGCTATCCCGCGCCTACCAACTGACCGCGAGCCTGCTGTTCAAGTACGGGGATCTCGCCCGGACTCCCGCCGTGCTCGCTGCGGAGCGTGCCCTGATCGCTGCCGAGTCTTCCGGCGACGCCGTGGCAATCGGCGCTGCTGCACGCCGCGTTGCCCGCGGCCTCCTTCATCAGCGTCGGCACGCTGCCGCATCTGACTACGCGACCACAACGGCGGAAGCGCTGCGCCCTGATCTTGAACGTGCGGGGGCAGCCGGGCTGTCCACACTGGGGATGCTGTACCTCGTCGCCGCAGTGGGTGCTACGGGCGGTGGCCGCACGCCCCAGGCCGTCTCCGCCGCGACGGACCGGCTTGATGAGGCCAACGAGGTAGCCCAGCAACAGGGCGAAGCGGCGGCCGACTTCACCAGCTTCGGCCCGACCAACGTGGCCCTGCACCAGGTGGATGTGCTGCTGCGGCTGGACGACGCATGGTCGGCAGCTGAAGCAGCTCAGGGGATTGACCGCGCTGCGGTATCCAGTCTGGGACGGGAGCGGCAGGCTCGTCACCTGGTCACGACTGCACGCGCTTCAGCCTTGACTCGACGGCGGGAAGACGCTCTCCGGGACCTGCTGGAGGCAGAGCGGCTGGCTCCGCAGGAGGTTGCGCGTCCGTCCGTTGTCCAGTTGGTTGGTCAGCTTCTGGAACTGGTTCCGTCGCCAGGCCCTGAGTTGCGCGGCCTGGCACAACGTTGTGGACTCCCGGAATGACACGGCCCGTTCTGTACCTGATTTCCTGTGCGGCAGGCCCTGCCCAGCACATCGACGACGGCGTTCGCGCTGCGCAGGGCGCCGGATGGGACACCTGCCTCATTCTCTCGCCGACGGCCGCGAGGTGGTGGGAGCCTCGCATGGCGGAGTTGGAGGCGCTCACTGGGCACCCGGTACGGCACCGCTACACGCTCCCCGGCGAATCAGGCGGGCTACCGAAGGCGGACGCGATGCTTGTGGCGCCGTTGACCACGACGAGCGCCTGCAAGTGGGCGGACGGCATCACTGACACTCTGGCCCTGGGGATCCCCGCAGAGGCCGTGCATATGGGAGTGCCGGTCATGGCGGCGCCCTTCTGGTCGACAGCGCTGGGCGGCCAGCCTGCTGTGGGCCGCGCTGTGGCGACGCTGCGGGAGCAAGGCGTTCGGGTGGTCTTTGCTCCCGGCGAGCCGCATCAGCCGAAGCAGGGTAATGGGGAGGAGTTCCCATGGGCGCGGCTACTCGGCGCGCTCAATGGTGGGCTTTGACCCAGCCGCGGGGCCCGTCCCTCGCCTGACCAATGCCAGGCGAGGGCCACCCCGCGTCAGTCGTGGGGGCGGGCGCAGGTGTAGCGGGTGAGCCGGTTCCCGTCGGAGCGGTACTCGCCGTACTCGATGCGGCCCTCGGCGTCGAACAGCGAGCTGTAGCCGACGAACAGGGCGGCCGGCCGCGAGCGGATGCCGAGAAACTCGGCCTCCTCGTCCGTCGCCACGCGGGCACCGACGAGGTCCTGGCCGTCCTCCCACGCCCAGCCGGCCTGCTCCTCGATCGCCTTCGGCGTGCCGCCGATGATGCGCTCGGCCTGCACGAGGCTCGGCACCCGCTCGGCCAGCTCGCCCAGGAACCACGAAGTCCAGGAGCTGACTGGCCCGGACTCGTTGAAGGTGACGCGGTGCCGGCGGACGACGTTCGCGCCCTGTCGAGGCGTCAGCGGCCGCGGGGGGCGTACATGATGACGGCCATGCCGGCGAGGCAGATCAGGGCGCCGATGATGTCGAAGCGGTCGGGGCGGTAGCCGTCGGCGGCCATGCCCCAGGCGAGCGATCCGGCGACGAAGATGCCGCCGTATGCGGCGAGGACGCGGCCGAAGTTGGCGTCGCTCTGGAAGGTGGCGACGACGCCGTACAGGCCGAGGGCGACGACGCCCGCGCCGACCCAGAGCCAGCCCCTGTGCTCCCGCAGGCCCTGCCACACCAGCCAGGCCCCTCCGATCTCGAAGAGGGCGGCGACGGCGAACAGGGCGAGGGAGCGGGCGACGAGCACGGGAGGGACCTTACTGGTCGGGCGGGGACGTTTCCGAGTTCCGTGCCGGACACGGGAGGCGGTGGGGCGGGTTCGGCCCGCAGTCTCGTGGCCGGGCCGGGTGGGGACCGGGAAGGACAGGAGCACGGCTCAGCAGCAGGCGCATCCCGGCCCGCAGCCGCAGGTTTCGAGTGCCTGGCGCTTCCCGGCGCCGGGTGCCGGGTGCCTTCCGGCAGCGCCGGGTGCCGCGGCCGGGGCGGTGGGTGCGCAGCAGCCCTTGCCCTGCCAGGCGTCGCGGCCCTCCTTGACGGCGAGGGCGGCGACGGTCAGTGCGGCGACCGGGTCGGCCCAGGTCCAGCCGAGCAGCCAGTTGGTGAGCAGGCCCAGCAGGACGACGGCGGAGAGGTAGGTGCACAGCAGGGTCTGTTTGGAGTCGGCGACCGCGGTGGCCGAGCCGAGTTCGCGCCCGGTTCTGCGTTGCGCTGCGGACAGGAACGGCATGACCGCCAGGGACAGGGCGGCGAGGACGATGCCCGGGATCGAGTGGCCGGCTTCGCCGCTGCCGGTCAGGGCGCGTAGCGAGTCGACGGTGACGTAGAGCGCCAGGGCGAAGAAGGAGAGGGCGATGACGCGCAGGGCGCGCCGTTCGCGAGCCTCCCGGGCCGCGTGGTCGCGGGCGGAGAACTGCCAGGCGACGGCCGCCGCGGAGGAGACCTCGATGACGGAGTCGAGCCCGAAGCCGATCAGCGCCGTGGAGGAGGCCATGCTCCCGGCGGTGAGCGCCACGGCGGCCTCGACGGCGTTGTAGGCGAGGGTCGCGGCGACCAGGAGGCGTATGCGGCGGGTGAGGACTTCGCGGCGGGCCGGGCCGGGACCGAGGGACGTCGCGGCCATTCAGCAGCAGCCCTTCTCGGCGGTGTCCGGGCAGGTGCGGTCGGTGTGGACGGCGATCACGGCGGTGCGCAGATCGTCCAGGGCGTGTCCGAGGCGTTCGTCGGCCAGTTCGTAGCGCGTGCGGCGGCCGTCCGCGACGGTGTCGACCAGGCCGCAGTCCCGCAGGCAGGCCAGGTGGTTCGACAGCCGGGTACGGGAGATCCCGAGGGTGTCGGCGAGTTCGGAGGGGTAGGCCGGGGCTTCTCGCAGGGCGAGCAGGATGCGGCAGCGGATGGGGTCGGCCAGGGCGCGGCCGAACCGCGCCAGCACGTCGATGTCGGCAGCGAGTGTCAGCACCTTCCGGACAGTATACGAATCGCTGAATTCAAGGAATCGTGAACCAAGGCGCTCGCCGCGGAAGCCTCCTGCTCCGGTGCAGTGCTGGGCCCTGGCGAACGCGGCGCGGGCGGGGCGCTGTTGGCGGAGCGCCGAGCCGTCTCACACCTCTTCATGGCGTGATGTCCATCACAGTATCGCGTGGATCAAAAGGTATGTGCGGGGCGATACCTCCTGGCCGACATAGGAGTGTTTCCGGCGCTCTGCTGGACATGTGTGCTCTGGTCCGGATGGTTTCGCGGGCCGGGGTGTCCTGGTGCCCGTAACCAGGTGTTCTGACGGCGTGACAGCTCTGTCGAGGACGTGTGAAGCCGCACCAGCACGCATTGCCGCGCACCGCAAGCCGGGTGCCGCCGCCACGCACCTCGCGGGGGCCCGACGCGTGTTGCTCCCCGACTTCGGCGGGTCTAAGAATGTCGCCCTGCAAGACGCCCCCGGTGGCTCGTGCACGCCATGGCGTGCGCTTCGCCGGACCAAGGGGGAGGGCGTGCCGTGCGATCACGAATGAGGTCAGGCATGAGCAAGCACCGCAACAGCAAACGAATGCACCATCGGAAGATAGTCATCGGGGCTGTGGCCGTCGCGGCCCTGGGCGTGCCCTCGGTCGCCATGGCCTGCCTGGACGGGCAGGGCGACAAGGGCTCCCAGGCCGCCGGCGAGTCGACCGCGCGGCAGCGCGGTCATGCCGCCGCGGACCGGGACGGCGACGACGCGAAGCACCGCGGCGGCACCTTCACACACCGCAGCGACCGTTCCGAGCACCGCGGCGACCGCTCCAAGCCGTCCCACCACGCCACGGCCGCTCCCACCCGCAGCGCATCGGCCAAACCCACGAAGAAGGCCCCCACCAAGCCCACGGCTCCCTCCTCCACCGCTCCCGCGTCGACCACGTCGCCCGGGGACTCCGGATCCTCCGGTCTGGAGGACCAGATCCTCGCGCTGGTGAACAAGGAGCGTGCCAAGGCCGGCTGCAAGTCGTTGACGGTGAACGCCAAGCTGACCAAGGCCGCCCAGGCCCACAGCGAGGACATGGCGGCGCACAAGAACATGTCCCACACCGGGTCCGACGGCTCGTCCCCCGGCGACCGCATCGAGCGCGCCGGATACTCCTGGAGCACCTACGGGGAGAACGTGGCCTACGGCTACTCCTCGCCCGAGAGCGTCATGGAGGGCTGGATGAACAGCTCCGGCCACCGGGCCAACATCCTGAACTGTGACTTCGAGGAGATCGGCGTCGGTCACGCCCAGCCCGGTCACTACTGGACCCAGGACTTCGGCACCGCCCGCTGACCCCTCGCGCGGGAGCCGACGTCAGCCGTCAGCGGCAGATCCGCACTCGTGCCTCGCCGGGCGGCCGGACGAACCGCGGCGCCGACCGGGCAGCGAGGGACGCGGCACTTTCGAGAGCACGGTCGCAGTCATAGTCACCGGCCGGTCCCACCCAACGGGCCCGAACTCCCCGCCGGCAGCGACCGTTGCGACACCCTGAACGAAGCGACACACCAGGTGCTGCACATCGTGGCGCCCGGGCGGACCCGGGATCGGTACGGCGCTCACCCCCACCGCGGCCGCCGCGGGCCCCGGAAACCGTGCTGCCCGCGGCGGCCACGGTCATCGTCGACAGCGCGGGTGTCCGGCAGGCCCCGGCACCAGATCGCCGCTGCTTCTGAGCCACCGGCTGTGGGTTCGCGTCCCCCACGGCCTCCCGCTGGACCCCAGGCCGGGCCTCTCCCGCCTGGGGTCCGATCGCGTTTCACGGGGAAGCGGTGGCCCGCCGAGCCGAGCCGATGCCGA
Source organism: Streptomyces sp. NPDC006925 (assembly GCF_042869575.1). Taxonomy (NCBI): domain Bacteria; kingdom Bacillati; phylum Actinomycetota; class Actinomycetes; order Kitasatosporales; family Streptomycetaceae; genus Streptomyces; species Streptomyces sp. NPDC006925. The sequence continues at coordinate 242,602 of NZ_JBIAGB010000004.1, read as the reverse complement.
CCCGACCCGGCCCGGCTCAGCCCGGTTCGGCCCGGTCCGAGGTGCGCCGGTCTCCGATCGGCGCACCACGCGCGTTCCGGGCGGCGCTGTCAGCCGTCCGGCAGGGACGAGCCGCTCAGCCACGCCGGGAGGGGGCGGTAGACGGTCAGCGAGGTGGCGGGCTTGTCGATGAGCAGGCTCGGGGCCGCGGGCGCCGTCTCGCCGTCGTACGAGCACAGGGTGCCGTCCGGTATCCCGGCCAGGTGCAGTCGGCGTCCGCGCGCGGCGGCGTGGACCGGCGAACGGTGCAGAACTCCGGCGAGCGCCGAGGCCACCAGCCGGGTGCGGGCCCAGCGGCCGGCCCGGACGAGGTGGATGTCCAGCATGCCGTCGGCGAGGTTGAAGCGCCGCGCGCCGCCGGGGCCGCCGCCGACCGTGTGGTACGAGCAGTTGCCGACGAACAGCAGCCACAGCGACCGCGGACGCCCGTTCACCCGCACCTCGAACGGGCGCGAGTGGCGCAGCACGTGCACCGCCGCGGCCAGCCCGGCCGCCCACGGTCCGACCCGGTGCCGCCAGCGGTCCCGCACCTCGACCAGGTCGCCGTACGCGCCGAGGCTGAAGGTGTTCACGAAGTAGCCGGGTTCGGGCGTCCCGGTGCTCTCCGCGCCCCGCGCTCCGGCGTCGTGCCGCACCGCGGTCTGCGCGAACCGGTGCGGCGGGGCGAACCGGGCCAGGTCGACGGCGATGGCGTGGCCGGAGCCGACCGCGTCGGCCAGATCGGCGCAGCTGCCGATGCCCAGGTCGAGGGCGAGGTGGTTGAGGGTGCCGCCGGGCAGTACCGCGAGCGGCACCTGGTGCGCCAGCGCGGCGCGGGCCGCGGCGCTGACCGTGCCGTCGCCGCCGAACACGCCCAGCGCGCCGCCTTCCTCGGCCGCGCGTCGCGCCTCCTCGGCGAGCAGGTCCGGCAGTTCTCCGGCGTCCGGATCCCAGTGCACCACGCGGGCCTCCGGCAGGGCCTCGCCGATCTCGCGTGCGGACGCCGCCGATCCCGAACCGGGGTTGACCACGACCGACAGACCGCGTCCCGCGGGCAGCGACGGAGCCTCCACCAGGGGCTGCGCGGGCGGTACCTGGCGCCGCAGGTCCAGTACGGCACGTACCCCGAAGGCGGCCGCGGTGCCGATGGCCGCGCCGGCCAGCACGTCGCTGGGGTAGTGGACGCCGGTGTAGACGCGGGAGAACGCGACCGACGCGGCGACCGGCAGGACCGCCGCGCCCCAGCCGGGCGACTCCAGCGTCACCGCGGTGGCGAACGCGGCCGCCGAGGCCGCGTGGCCGGAGGGGAAGGAGGTGCTGGTCGGCAGTCGCTTGAGCCGCCGTATCACCGGTACCTCGTCCAGCAGCGGACGGGAGCGGCCGAAGGCGCCCTTGCCGACGGTGTTGACCACTGCGGAGGTCACTGCGACCGAGGCCAGTCCGCGCAGCGCACCCCGCCGGGCGCCGGGTCCGCCCACCCCGGAGAGCGCGATGGCCGCCGCGGTGCCCAGCCACAGCTTGCTGTGGTCGGCGGTGCGGCTCAGCCGCGGCAGTACGCGTTCGCCGCGTGGCCAGTGGCGCTGGGCGACGCTGCGGAAGAGGGAGCGGTCCCAGGCGCTGAAGGTTCTGCTGAGGGAGGCACGTACCCCCTCGGCGCTTCCGCCCGCGCCCGCCGCACCCACGCCTGCGCCCCTGCTTGCACCCATGCCCGCGCTGACTGCCCGGCCATGGCCCCGGCCCAGGCTGTCGGCCAGGCTCCGGCCCAGACCGCCGGCCAGGCTCCGGCCCGGGCCCGAACGCGGGCCCCGGTGGCGGTGCGTCTCCATCTGCGCCCCTCGCTTCCGTCATGTCCGTCATACGTCACGGGCGGAACTTCTTCTGCCCAGTGCCGCACGGGACACACCGGATCTCAGCGTGAGGGGGGAGGGAAGCGGCGCGTCTCACACAGTGCGTACGCCCCGACGACCAGCAGCGGGACCGCCGCACCCAGGGCAAGTCCGGCCAGTACGTCGGTGGGCCAGTGCACCCCGAGACCGACCCGGCAGATGCCGGCCAGCAGACTCAGCACGGCCGCGCCGGTCCACAGGGCGACCCGGGCCGCGCGGGCGGCGAGCCGCTCGGCGAGCACCCAGGCCAGGGCGAGCAGCACGGCTGTGGCGATCACCGTGTGCCGGGACGGGAAGCCGAAGCCGCTCTCCTGGATCTCCCACAGCCGCGCGGGCGGCCGGGCGCGGTACGCGGCCTGTTTGGCGGCGGTCGCCGCCGCGACGGCCAGCGCGGCTGAGCCACCGACCAGGACCAGCGGCCGCCAGGACGCGTCCCGCCAGGACAGCCACAGCGCCAGCAGCACCGCGGCGATGACCAGCGGACCCTCCGCGGCGTGGGTCAGGTACGTCATCGGTCCGTGCAAGGCCGCGGCGTACCGGTGCTGCACCAGCGCGCTCAGCACCGGCCGGTCGAGGAAGCCCGCGTCGGCGCGGAGCACCAGGAACGAGGTGGCGGCGAACAGCAGCAGGCTGGCCAGCAGCGCCGCGCTCCACGGCAGGAAGCGCACCGCCTGCCGCCGGGAACGCTCGCGGCTCCCGCCGCGCAGCGTCGCGCTCCCCGCGGGAACCGGCGCCTGGACGGGCGCCAGCCGTTTGAGGATGCGTCCGGGGGCGAGGGGTTCGTGTGCTTGCGGACCGCCGGGGGAGTCGACGTCGGGCGGCTCCAGGACTTCGAGTACTTCCGGGGCCGGGGCCGGGGCCGGGGCCGGGGCCGGGGCCGGGGCCGGGCCCAGGACTCCGGTCGGCTCCGGGGCTCGGGTCGGGTCCACGTGCCGGGACGGCTCCGGTGCTCCCGTCGACTCCAGGGAAAACTGCCCGCTCATCGGTGGGCTCCTCCTGCGGCTGGCGCGCGATCTCGTCACCCTCAGTAGAGCCGCCGCCGATCGCGGGTGCGAGCGGGGAGCCGCTGGCCGGGTGGCGTACCGGCCGGGTACCGGCCCCCGATGGGCCCCAGACGACCCAGACGACCCAGACGACCCAGACGACCCAGACGACCCAGACGACCCAGACGACCCAGACGGCCCAGACGGCAGTCGGCTCGTTCGGCTGGTGGCCTGGCCTGGCCTGGTGGCCTGGCCTGGTCGCCTGGTCGGCTCAGACGTCGAGGGCGAACGCCGCCGTCAGCAGGAAGCCGCCGTCCGCCGTCGGTCCCGCGTGGCAGGCGCCGCCCAGCAGCAGGGCGCGTTCGCGCAGGCCCAGCAGCCCGTGGCCGCCCTCGGGGTACGACTGGGGGTGGGGCAGGGCGGTCGGCGGGCTGTTGCGTACCGCCACGGTCAGCCGTGCGTCCGCCGTCCCGGAGTCGCGCACCCGCACCGTGACCCGTACGTGGGCGCCGGGCGCGTGCTTGCGGACGTTGGTCAGCGCCTCCTGGACCGTGCGGTAGGCGGCGCGTTCCACCGCCTCCGGGAAGACCGCTCGCGGTGCGGAGCCGCCGTCCCGGCTGCCGTCGTACTGGCCGTGGGGCAGGTCCAGCGTCACCCCCAGTCCGCTCTCCTCCGTCAGTGCGGGCAGGTCGGCCAGCCGCGGCGGCGCGGCGTGCCCGCTTCCGGCGCTGCGGCCCGCGCGCAGGGTGCCGACCATGTGCCGCAACTCCGTCAGGGTGCGAACGGCGAGTTCGCGTACGGTCCGCGCCAGGGCCCGGGAACTGTCCTGACAACACGTCATCTGGAGGGCCCCGGCCTGCACGCTGATCAGGCTCACCTGGTGGGCGACCACGTCGTGCATCTCGCGGGCGAGTTGCTCCCGTTCGGTGGCCACCGCCCGTTCGGCCAGCAGCTCCGCCTCCCGGTGCCGGCTCGCGGTGAGCTCCTGGACGCGCTCGTCCAGTTGCCGGCGCGTACGCGTCCAGCGCCCGAACACGGCCGGCGCCGCGCCCTGGACGCACGAGTCCAGCATGTCGAGCAGGCCCTGGCGGTCCGCCGCGGGGACGAAGCCGCCGAGCGGGTAGGGGATGTAGTGCGCCAGCGCCAGCGCCGCGGCTCCCGCCACCGCGAGTGCCTTGCTGGAGCGCCGGGAGGCGACCGTATAGAGGGCGATCATCGGAGCGAACCAGATGTAGCCGATGTACATCCCCAGCAGCGTCACCGCCAGGACGGTCACCGGCAGTCGGCGCCGCAGGAGCAGCGCGAGCGCGGCCGCCACCGACACGCCCAGCTCCGAGCCGGGGTGCACGCCGTTGACCAGGAACGCGTCGAGCAGGCCGAGTGCCACCGGAAGGAGAAGGCCCAGCATGTGGCGGTGTGCGACGGCACCCCCGGCCACCTGTCGATGGGTGGCGGTGAACCCGGGGGCGAGCCTGGTGGGGGGACTCACGGCACGGTGCCGGAGGTGCCGGAGGTGCCGGAAGTGTCGCGGGTTTCGCCGGTTGCGAGGGGGCCGGAGGTGCCGCTTGCTTCGGGGGCTTCGGGGGCTTCGGGGGCTTCGGGGGCTTCGGGGGCGCCGAGCCGGTTCGTGGTGCCGAGGGTGTCGGGAGCGCTGGGAGTACCGGGAGTGCAGGGAACGTCGAGAGGGGAGTCGGCGGCGAGGCGGGCCGCCTGATCACGCCGTTCCGGTGTCCCGTGCCGTTCCGGGGCCCGGTGCTGTACCGACGCCTCGTGCTGTCCCGGTTGTCCCGGTTGCCCGTGCCGTTCGTGCTCCTCGGACCGGTCCGCCGCTTCTGGCTGCCCTGGTCGCTCCGGCCGCTCCGTCCGCTCCGGCCGTTCGGCTGACAGGCATCCCACGAGTCCGGCCCGGTCGGCCAATACCGCGGCCTGGACGCGGTTGAGGCCGCCCAGTTTCGCCAGCAGTGCGCTGACGTGGTCCTTGACCGTGCCGTGTGCCAGGTTCAGCCGCTGTGCGACGCCGCTGTTGGACAGCCCCTCGCCGACCAGTGCCAGCACCTGCCGCTCGCGGCAGGTGAGGCGGGCCGCACGGTGCTCGGCGTCCGTGCCGTGTCTACCGCCCAGGTAGCCGCCGATCACGGTCGACGTCACGCCCGGTGCGAGCACCCGGCCGCCGTCCGCCAGCACCCGTACGGCGTGCACCAACTGCTCGGGCGCGGTGTCCTTGAGGAGGAAGCCCGCGGCACCCGCGTGCAGTGCGGCGCCCAGATACTCCTCCGCGTCGAACGTCGTCAGCATCGCCGTCCGCGGCGCCTCCGCGTCCGGGTCGGCGTGGAGCCGGCGCAACACGGTCAGCCCGTCCACGTCCGGCATCCGGATGTCCAGCAGCAGGACGTCCGGACGGTGCGCCAGCACGGTGGCCACCGCTGCGCCACCGCCGCAGACGGCGACAACCTCGATGTCGGGGGCCGTCCCCAGGACCAGTCGCAGCCCGGAACGCACCAGTTCCTCGTCGTCCACGACCATGACCCGGATCACCGTCGCGCTCCTTGCGTCCTGTGCCTGCTCCCTCCCGGTCCGCTCCTCCCCGCCCTCCGGAGAGGCTACGGCAGGGGCACGGTCAGCCGGTGCGACCTGGAGAGGAGATCGCGCGTCAGCCACCCCGCCGACCGGCGGGGTGCCCGCACCGCGCCCCGCCGGGGACCGTGCTCCGCTGCTCGGCCCGCCGCTCCGGTCCGGTGCCTGTGCTCCCGCCCGGTGTCTGTGCTCCGGTTCGGTGCCGGGCGCCGGTGCTCATGACGCGGTCGCGGTACCGATGACGTGGGGGAGGGGCGGGGTGACCGGGGTGGGGGAGAAGCCGAACCGGTCGAGCCGCTGCACGGTGAACCCGGCGGACCGGACGAGCGCCTCGGTGTCCCGGGCGGGGTGGCAGCCGCCCCCGACCCGGCGCCACAGCGGCGCGACGCTGTGCTGGAGCAGCGCGCCGAGCCGGTTTCGCGACCGTACGTGCTCGTAGAAGCGCAGTTGCCCGCCGGGACGCAGCACACGGGCGGCCTCCGCCAGCGCGGCACCCGGATCGGCGATGCTGCACAGCACGAGAGAGAAGACGACGGCGTCGACCGTCCCGGTGCCGAGCGGGAGCCCGCCGGCCTGCCCCGCGACGACCGTCACGGGCACAAGGGCGGAATCCGCCGACCGCCCGGCGGCGGCCCGCAGGGAGTCCTCGGGTTCGAGGGCGACGAGTTCGGTGACGGCTTCCGGATAGTGCGGGAAGTTCCGCCCCTGACCCGCACCGACCTCCAGGACCCGGCCGCTGAGCCCCTCCAGCAGGAGCCGCCGGTGTGCGGCGCCGCCCCGGCGGTCCGCCGCGACGGCGATCCTGAGGTACTGGCGCGCGAAGCGCGGATGCTGGAGGTCCTGCCTGCTGGGCGGTGTGGTGTCCGGATGCACGGGGGGCTCCTGTGGCTCGGGTGCGCTGCCGCCGCCGCACCGACGGCTGTCCGCGGAGTGTCTACCTCTCCGTGGAGGGCCGCCCGCCGTGGAGGGCCGCCCGCCGCGGTGGGCCCCCGCGAGGGCCGGGCCCTGGCCGGGCGGTCGGCTCCGTCTCGGGCTGCGGACGCGGCGGAGGAGATACTCCGGGGCTGCGACAGCCTGCGCGCTGCATGGCACGTGGCTACGTAGTGGAGCACCGCGGCGGTACACGGGCAAGGGCCCGCGGCGCAGCCGGGCACCGAAAGAGTGACGCCGGGTCCCGTCGGCACCGTACGTCCGCCCCCCGCCCGACCCCGTCCGCCCCCCCCGTCGGCGCTCTTCGGCGCGCCAGGACCGTGGGCGCGCCAGGACCGTCGGCGCGCCAGGACTCGACGCGCCAGGACCCGACGCGCCAGGACCGTCGGCGCGCCGGGTCCCCTCGGCGCCCCGCCGTGCGGCGCGGCTGCCGGGCCTGCGCCGCGGTCAGTCGTGCTGGGCGCCGGACGGGAGCTCGCGGATCTTCATGTCCTTCGCGCTGTCGGATCCGAACCCGTGGTCCAGCAGTTTCGCCGCGTCGGTGTAGCGGTCGTCGCTGTCCAGCACGGTGCCGACGAGGGTCTTGCCGTCGCGGTCGGCTGCGAAGACCAGGCACTTGCCGGCCCGTTCGGTGGTGCCGGTCTTGATGCCGATGGCACCGTCGTACGCGCCGAGGAGCTGATTGGTGTTCGTCCAGGTGTAGGTGCGGGTGCGGCCGTTGGCGGCGGGTGCCTCGCCCTTGTACCGCTTGGTCCTGACCACCTTGCGGAACGTGCTGTGGCGCATGGCGTGCCGGGTCAGTCTTGCCAGCTCGGTCGGTGTGCTGGTGTCGCCGCGCGTGCCGTCGAAGGTGTCGAACGCCGTTTTGCGGAGGTGCAGTTCGCGGGCCTTCGCGTTCATCTTCCGCAGGAACGAGCCGACCCGCTCCGCGCGGGTGTCGCCTGTCCCGTAGGTGTCGGCGAGGGCGTAGGCGGCGTCGGCGCCGGAAGGCAGCAGGGAGGCGTAGAGGAGTTGGCGGACGGTGACTTTGTCGCCGGTCTGGAGATCCGCTGTGCTGGCGTGGTGCTGTGCGACGTAGTCGCGGTACTGCTTCCGCACGGTCACCCTGCGGTCGAGGTCGACGCCGTCGGTGTCCAGGACCACGGAGGCGACCATGATCTTCGCGGTGCTGGCCATCGGACGCGCGGTGTCCGCGGCCTTGTCGAAGAGCGCGGTCCCGCTCCTGCCGTCCACCAGCGCGGCGCCCTTCGCGGTGACGGCCGGTGCGGGATCGTCGGAGGTGACGGCCCGGGCGACCAGCGGGGAGAGGGCGAGCAGCGAACCGCCCGCGGCGACGGCGGCAATGATCTTGCGTACGTTCGTGGTTCTGGCGGTCATGGAAGCGCTCCGGCATCTGCGGGTCGGTGGGGGCTGCGGTGCTGCCGCGTGCCGTGTGCTGCTGCGGTGCGGTGCTGTGCGCCCCGGCGATCGAGTCGGACACCGGTGTTCGATGGCGGGACCGGCACGAAAGTTCACGGCCGGAGGTCGGGAGGGCGAGCCGGTCCGGTCCGGAGGCGCCGCACCTCTTGAGCATCTGTCGTACCAGGAGCGTCAGGGGTGTGACATCTGTCCATGGTGCGCCGACGGGGCCCGCCCTACCTTCGGAATGCGAGCGCCCATGTCGGCCGACCCCGGCGTCGCGCGCTCCTCGTCGTCCGACGCGCCCCTTCCGCGCTTCTCCCGCGTAGCGGAAGGAACCGGCCCACCCGGCCCACCCGGCCGGCTCGGCCCATCCCGCCGGCCCCGCCCGCCCTCGATCGAGGCGCGGTGAAGCCCGACGCCGCCCCCACCCCCGATGGCGCCGCCGTGCCCCCTGCGACCGGACGCCCGGACCATGCCGAAGCGCTGCGCCGCCGTGCGGCCACGCCCCCGATCCCCTGGAGCAGAGCCATGTGTGTGGCAAGCGGACGCCCCCGGCCGGGCGCCGTCCCGGTCCGCCGCCGACCGGACTCCGAACCCGAATCCGGTGGTGATCCCCTTGAGCCCCGATGCCACTGCGGCAGCCAGTTCACCCGATGCGCCGGCTGCCGTTCCCCTCGCTGCCTCGACTGCGACCCGTACCGTTCCGATGACTGCGCCTTCCCCCTCTGAACAGCCCCGCGACACTGCCGCCTCGGCAGCACCGGAGGCGACGACCGGAACGGAAGGCCCGGACGGAGACGTACCGCGGGCGTACTACGTCGTGATCGGCAGCGATGCCGCACGCAGAGTCTGCGGTTCCCTGCGGTCCGCCGGGCACCTCGTACGCCACCTGCGGCAGCCCTCGGACGAAGAGCTGCGCCCGGCGCTGGACGGCGAGGTGGCAGGTGTCGCGGTGCTGTTCGACGACGATGTCGAGTCCCTGCGCTACGCGCTCGCGGTGGAGCACGTCCGCCCCCGCGTCCCGCTCGTGGTGACGGTCTTCGACCGGACCGTCGCCGAGCAACTGGCGCGCATGGTCCCCAACTGCCGGGTCACCTCGTCCGCCGACGTCGCCGCGCCGGTCCTGCTCGCCGCCTGCGTCCAGCCCGACCTGCTGGCGCTCCGGCAGACCCCGGACGGCCCCGTCGGCGCGCGTTGGGAACAGGGCGCCGTCCGGCTGGAGGCGTACCGGCCGCCGCGCTCCCTGCGGTACCGGGCCCGACTGGGCAAGATCCGCGGCCAGTTGCGTCCGCACGACGGCAGTTCGCGGATCATGCTGGCCGGACTGGCCGGACTCTTCGGGGTGCTGCTGGCGGACTGGGCCTGGGCCGTGACCCTGCACCACCGGCCGCCCGTGGAAGCCCTTCTCGAAGCCGCGCGCACACTGGCCACGGTCGGCCCCGCGACCGCGCACGGTTCGACCGCCTACCTGGTGTTCACCAGCGTCGCCATGCTGGTCACCATCGTTCTCACCGCCGTCTTCACCGCCGGGATGGTGGACCGGCTGCTGGCCCCGCGCGCGATCGGCATGGTCGGCTCCCGGGCACTGCCGCGAGCCGGCCACGTCGTGGTCGTCGGGCTGGGGCAGGTCGGACTCCGGCTGTGCACCCGGGTGCAGGCGCTCGGCTTCGGCGTGATCGCGGTGGAGCGCGACCCGGCCGCCCCGAACCTCCGGTTGGCGAAGGCACTCGGGATCCCCGTCGTCGTCGCCGACGCGCGGGACCGGTTCGTGCTGCGCAAGCTGCGCCTGCACACGGCCCAGGCGATGGCCGCCGTCGCCTCCGACGACCTGGACAACATCGCCGTGGCGGTGGCCGCGCGGGCGGTCGACCCCGAGCTGCGGGTCGTCGTCCGGGCAGGTGACCACGAGGCCATCGCGGAGACCCGCTCCCTGTTCAGCATCGGTATCGTGCGCGACCTCGCCAGCCTGAGCGCCGCCTACACCACCGCGAGCCTGACCGGACTGCGGCCGCACGGAGTGCTCGCACAGGACTGCCGACTGCTCGTGGAGGGACCGAGCGGATCGTTCAGCCCGTGGCCGCACACGGGCCGGTGCGCGCACCACCAGGACGGCGACGGGAGCGGTCATCGGAACGGCGGCCCGGGCGGGAGCGACCGGACCAGCCGTAGGGACGTCGACCAGCGGGACGGCGCCCGGAGCGGTGCCCGGAGCGGGAAGGGGCGCAGCGACCGGGGCGGGTCGCCGACCGCGGACCTCGGCGGGTGACGCGGTCGCAGCCTGTCACCTGCGGACTCCACCGGGGCGCAGAGCGTCGCCCCGCAGGTGGTCACACCCCGGGCTCCGCCGGAGTGCCCGCGTGGCGGCGCAGCTCCGCGACGATGCGGGCCAGGTCGGCAGGGGCGGCCGCGAGGCGCACCGGCGTGCCCGCGTCGTCGAGTTCGGCGATGTGCCACTTCCTGGGGACGGCTTCGCCGTCGCCGCCCCGCAGAGGGCGCACGGTCCGCACCGTCAGCCGCTCCACCGGCAGCGGCTTCACCGCGAACCGGCCCGGGCCCCCGTGGGGAGCCACCGCGGGCGGGCCGTCGCCGAGAACGATGTGGCTGCCGAAGCCGTTCGGGTTGTAGTCGGTGTGCTCCAGGAAGCGTGCGGTCAGAAAGACGTCACCGCGCGCCGCTGTCCCGCGGGCCGCGGAGGTCTTGGAGGTTCCGGTCGCCGCGGCAGCCGCCCCGGACTCCGCGCCCGTTCCGGTGCCCGTACCCGCTGCCGCCTCGGACCTGCGGATGCGGGTGGCGTGCCAGGCCCAGGCGAACAGGCCCGCGCTGAGCGCAGAGCCGCCCCCCGTCCAGGCCGTCACCCCGGGCGAGGCCAGGAAGTCCAGCGGGTGGAGGTAGCAGAGCGGCAGCAGCCACCCGGCGGTGCCGGCCAGCGCGCCCGCGAACGGCAGCGCCGAGGGGATGACCTCGTCCTCCGGCAGTCGGCGCCCGCGCAGCCCCATCAGGATCCGCGCCCCGGGCAGGCCCGCCAGGAGCAGGCACCCGGCCGCCACCATGACCACGTCCCCCGCGCCGGGGAAGTGCTCGCGCCACACGTGGCCCGCCCCCGAGACCTCCCGCACCCCGCGCCGCCAGACGGTCAGTTCGACCCGGTCACCGGCCTCGAAGTCGAGCGCGGCCTCGCGTGAGACGCCGAGCCGCTCCAGCGGACGGCCCTCGGTGAAGTACAGCCAGCTCCGCTGCTTGGGACGGTTGGCGTCCGTCCGCTCGATCTCGGCCCGCAGCGTGGTCAGGCACTCGCCGCGCTCCGCGGTGGGCGTGGCCGCGGTACAGGGGACGGCAGCCTCCCAGGCGCTCTTCTGTGCCTCGGCCGTCGGTACGAAGGCGAGCGCGGTGCCTGTGCCCGCCAGCAGCAGTGCGCACAGGGCCAGCGACCCGGCCCAGCTGCGTCCGGCGGTCCGGGCCGAGACGACGGGAACGCGGTCGGTGCGCGGGGCCGAGGCGGGCGCGTAGCGGCGGTGCAGTGCGCGCAGCGCCGCCAGTTTGGCCTCGAAGTCGGGGAGCTCGGCCGCTGAGCGACATTTGGGCAGCGGCAGGAGGCGCTTGCGCCGGCCGCGCAGCACCACCACGATGCGGTGGGTCTCCGGGACGCGCCAATTGTTCGTGTGCATCCGACGAACTCGCAGGCCGGAGATGTCGCTCCACGGTATGTGCCGACGGCGCAGCAGCGAGCGGAGGTGCACACCGTCCGCGTCCGCGGTCACCCGGTGGCTGACCGCGTGGAGCATCGCGAAGCCGAGTAGCGCGACCAGCGGACCGATCCCCGCCCAGGGGTTCGGAGGCGTCCCCAGGTGGATCGCGCGGGCCGCCTCCAGACCGGTCACGGCGGTGCCGAGCCCGGCGGAGAGCCACAGGGCGCGCCGCCACGGCGCGGAGCACGGCACTTCCCACGTTTCGGTCATGACTGCGATTCTTCCGCGGCCCGGCCGGGCGCGCAGCTGCCCCCTGCGGCAGCCTCCCGCCGGGCCAAGCTGCCGGTGCCTGGAAGGGAGCGCGGGCGAGGGGGCCGGGTGTGGCGAGCGGCCGGAAGCCGGCGGCCTGCGTGCCTCCCCTGCCGTCCGTCGGCTCGTCGAGGGGGCCGGCCCGTCGGAAAACTCCGGGAGGCGTGAACTTTCCTCGCAGAGGCGGCATCCAACTCGGCGTATCCGCCAACGTGATCAGCAGCAGAGGGAGTTTCCGATGCGTTCACGCCTTTCCTTCCGTTCCTCCCGTCTCGCCCTGGCTGCCGCCGGTGCGGCGGTCCTCGCAGCCACCGGCGCGGCGACGGCTTCCGCTGCCGCCGCCCCGGACAGCGGCGCACGCGCCGAGGCCGCCCAGCAGGACGGTCAGCAGGGCCGAGGGGGGCAGGCGTGCGGTACCGACGACCTGAACTTCACGGTCAGCACGGAGACCCAGGCCGGGGGCTACTACCTCGTCACCGCCAAGGCCAAGCCCGGCATCACCTGCTACCTGGAGGGCACCATCCCCTCCGCCTCCTTCGGCTCCGCCGCCGACACCCAGGCGGCACCCGCCGAGCAGGCGGTCACCGACACCGTCGAGCTCTCCGGCTCCACCGTCGCCTACGCCGGTATCAGCCCCAAGACGACCAGCAACGACGACGGCAAGGAGCTCGGCCGGCTCATCCTCGCCGTCGCCGGTGACGAGTCCCACCCCGTCAGCTTCCAGCTCCCCGAGACCGTCCGGGTCGACCGGCCCATCACCACCAACTGGCACGCCGACCCCGCCGACGCCGTCCCCTTCGCAGCCTGACCGCGCACCGGACACCGGTCGGAGGGCAGCATCCGCGGTTCCGGCCCCCGGGACCCGGGGGGCGCTCCGGCTCCGGGGTGGGCCGTCGGGGGGGGGCGGACCCGAGGAGGGGAGGGGTCCGCGCCCGGACCCGGGACCGCGGCGTCCCGGGAGGCGGCGCGGAGTCGGCGGACATGCGGCCTCCGACGGGTGCGGTGGCCGAGACGCAGACGGGTGGTCACGGTCGGGGGGCGACCGCGGCAGCTGTCTCCGTGCCGCTGCCTCCGTGCCGACCGCGGTCAGCGCGTCGAGCACGGCCAGGGGCGTGGTGTCCGGCTCCAGCCCCTCGTCTGGCGGGTCGCCGGCAGCGTCCGACGGCACGGGTTCCGCACCCGGCAGCAGCCGCCCGCGGCCGGAGACGGCCGAAGGCGCGGGTCCGGCTCAGTCCGTGGCCGAAGGCGGGCCTGCCGCGTCGATCTCGGCGACGAGTGCCTCGACGCGGGCCCTGATCGCCTCGCGGATGGGGCGTACGGACTCCACACCCTTCCCCGCGGGGTCCTCCAGCGCCCAGTCGAGGTAGGTCCGGCCGGGGAAGACCGGGCAGGCGTCGCCGCAGCCCATGGTGATGACGTAGTCGGACGCCTGGACTGCCTCGGGCGTGAGCGCCTTCGGCTGCCGGCCGGAGATGTCGATGCCGGCCTCGCGCATGGCTTCGACCGCCGCCGGGTTGACCCGGTCGCCGGGGAGCGAGCCCGCGGAGCGGACCTCGACGCGGTCGCCCGCGAGGTGGCTGAGGAACCCGGCGGCCATCTGCGAGCGCCCGGCGTTGTGGACGCAGACGAACAGCACGGACGCGGCGGGGGTGGAGGGCATCGGTTCATCCTTCGCGGATCGGGCCGCCGGCTTCGTGGCGCGGCGGCTTCGCGGTGCGGCGGCTTCGCGGTGCGCGCCCGCTTCGCGGTGCGGCGGCTTCGCGGTGCGCGCCCGCTTCGCGGTGCGGTCCGGGCGCTGGGACCGGTGGGTGTCGGGAGGTGCGGGCGAGCGGCCCGGAACGGTCTGCGGAAGGCGCCCGCACGGGTGGCGGGCCTCGGGCGGGGACCGGACCGCCCCCGGAGAGCGGCGGCGGCCACGGATCGGTCTGGCATCAGCTTCGAGTGATGTGACAGTATCAGCGCATGCTGACGTCAGTCGAGACTGATCTGATCCGCGTCCTGGCCGACCCGCTCCGGATGACGCTCGTGCAACTGCTCGCCCGGGAGACCCTGTGCACCACGCACCTGGTCGAGGAGACCGGCGCGCGCCAGACGAATCTCTCCAACCACCTGCGGGTGCTGCGCGACGCCGGAGTGGTGGACACCGAGCCGTGCGGCCGGTTCACCTACTACCGGCTGCGGCCCGATGTCCTCACCGCTCTCGCCGGGCAGTTCGCCGAGCTGGCCGAGACCGCCCGCGCCACCGCCGCGGCCGACATCAAGAGGGCCTGCCCATGAGCGCCACTGAAGAGACCACCGGGCCGGCTGTGGATGACACCCGCACCGCAGGCGGAGGCGTGGTCCGCGGACTCTCCACCCTCGACCGCTTCCTGGCCGTATGGATCCTGACCGCCATGGCCGTCGGCCTGGGCCTGGGTCGGGCGGTCCCCGGGCTCGACGACGCGCTGTCCAGGGCCGAGGTCGGCGGCATCTCGCTGCCGATCGCCGTCGGTCTGCTGATCATGATGTATCCGGTGCTGGCCAAGGTCCGCTACGACAGGCTCGACGCGGTCACCGGCGACCGGAAGCTGATGGTCTCGTCGCTGGCACTCAACTGGCTCCTCGGTCCGGCCGTGATGTTCGCCCTCGCGTGGCTCTTCCTGCCCGATCTGCCCGAGTACCGCACCGGGTTGATCGTCGTCGGCCTGGCCCGCTGCATCGCCATGGTGATCATCTGGAACGACCTGGCCTGCGGCGACCGCGAGGCCGCCGCCGTGCTCGTCGCCCTCAACTCCGTCTTCCAGGTCCTCGCGTTCGGCCTGCTCGGCTGGTTCTACCTCGACCTGCTGCCCCGGTGGCTGGACCTCGGCGACGGGCAGGGGCTGGACGTCCCCGTCTGGCACGTCGCGCTGAACGCCGTCGTCTTCCTCGGCATCCCGCTGCTGGCCGGATTCCTCACCCGCCACCTCGGCGAGAAGAGGCTGGGCCGCGGACCGTACGAGCAGAACGTCCTGCCGCGAATCGGGCCGTGGGCGCTCTACGGGCTGCTCTTCACGATCGTGCTGCTCTTCGCGCTGCAGGGGAGGACGATCACTTCCCAGCCCCTGGACGTGGCCCGGATCGCGCTGCCGCTGCTCGTGTACTTCGCGCTGGTGTGGTTCGGCGCCTTCGCGCTCGGCAGGGCGATCGGCCTGCCCTACGACCGCACGGCCACCCTGGCCTTCACCGCCGCGGGCAACAACTTCGAGCTGGCCATCGCGGTCGCCATCGCCACCTTCGGCGTCACCTCGGGCCAGGCCCTCTCCGGTGTCGTCGGCCCGCTCATCGAGGTCCCGGTGCTGGTGGCGCTGGTCTACGTGTCCCTGGCCTGGCGCGGGAAGTTCGCCACGCGGTGACGCGGCGAGCCGCCGGCCCGGTTCCGCGGGGTTCCGCGTACCGCAGGCACGGTTCCGGGCTCCGTGCGGTTCCGGCTCGGCCGCGGCGGGCTCAGATGATCGCGGGGCTGCGGCGCTCGACCAGGACGACGTCGCGCCGGCGGCCGTGGTGGCGGCCGATCCGCTCGCGGGTGCCGATGCCTCGGAACCCGGCGCGGGCCTGGACGGCGGGGCCGGCGGTGTTCTCCGGGAGGATCCCCGACTGGACGGTCCAGGTCCCGGCGGCTTCGGTGGAGTCGATCAGCGCTTCGAGCAGCGCTGCGGCGACGCCCCGGCCCCGGGCGGCGGGGTGGACGTAGACGGAGTGTGCCGGCGGGCGAGCGGGAGGACGCGTGCGCCGGATGGGGCCGGCCGGGCGGTCCGGCATCAGCCGGCCGCCGGCCCGGTCGTCAGGATCTGTCCCATCGCGGCGAGCACGGACGGGGTCACCCGGTAGTAGACCCAGGTGCCGCGCCGCTCGGAGAGCAGCAGTCCGGCCTCCTTCAGCTTCTTCAGATGGTGGGAGACGGTCGGCTGGGAGACTCCGACGTCGGAGATGTCGCACACGCACGCTTCGCCGCCCGGATGGGAGGCGACCGTCGAGAACAGCCGCAGCCGCACCGGGTCGCCGAGCGCCTTGAACATCCGCGCGGCGGTCTCGGCCTCCTCGGCCGTCATGGGGCGCTCGGTCAGCGGCGGGCAGCACGGCACCACCTCGGCCGGTGGGGTACTGGACTTCGACATAACCCTATTTTGACACGGATCGAAGCAGTGGCCCGAGGAAGCGCGAATACTGGTTCGACGGATATCTATGTTGACGAGGGTCGAAGCAGGTGTCACGCTGGCGAGGGCAGAACATAGACAGACATCGAATCAGCGGGGCCGGTGGGGCCGCTGCCCCCACACCGTCATGACCGGCAGCGGAGCCCCTGCCTGCGCCGCGTCCCCCGCCCTCGCCCCCGCCTCGGAGGAGTCCCGCGTCATGAGCACCCAGCAGATTCCCGTCGTGGTGATCGGAGCCGGCCCGGTCGGCCTGGCCGCCGCCGCGCACCTCGTCGAGCAGGACCTCGAGCCCCTCGTCCTGGAGGCCGGTCCGTCCGCCGGGACGGCCGTTCGCGAGTGGTCCCACGTGAGGCTGTTCTCCCCCTGGGGCGAGGTGACCGACCCCGCGGCGGAGAAACTGCTCGCCCCCACCGGCTGGGCCGAGCCCGACGCGGCCGCCTACCCCTCGGGCGGTGACTGGGCGGAGCAGTACCTCCAGCCGCTCGCCGAGGCGCTCGGGGACCGGGTCCGCTTCGGCGCCACCGTCACCGGCGTCGCCCGGGCCGGGCGCGACCGCGTCGTGGACACCGACCGCGAGGCCCAGCCCTACGTCGTCCACGTCCGCTACGCGGACGGACGCGAGGAACGCGTCACCGCCCGCGCGGTCGTCGACGCCTCCGGCACCTGGGCCATCCCCGGCCCCGCGGGCGGCAGCGGACTGCCCGCCCTCGGCGAGCAGGCCGCGGCCGACCGCATCACCTACCGCGTCCCCGACCTCGGAGATCCGGCGGTACGGGCCCGATACGCGGGCAAGCGCACCGCCGTCCTCGGCTCGGGCGCCTCCGCCTTCACCGCCCTCGCCCACCTGGCCGACCTCGCCGGGACGGACGACGGCGCCGGCACGAAGGCGGTGTGGCTCCTGCGCCGGGGCATCTCCGGCTCCACCTTCGGCGGTGGCGAGGCCGACCAACTCCCCGCCCGCGGCGCCCTCGGCCTCGCGGCCAAGGCCGCCGTCGACGGCGGACACGCAGAAGCGGTCACCGGCTTCCGCACCGACACGATCGAGCGGGCAGCCGACGGCCGTCTGGTGCTGGTCTCCGAGGACGGGCGGCGTCTCGAGCCCGTGGACGAGGTGATCGTCCTCACCGGCCTCCGCCCGGACCTCTCCTTCCTTTCCGAGATCCGCCTCCACCTGGACGAGCGCCTCCAGGCACCGGCCGAACTCGCCCCGCTGATCGACCCGAACGTCCACTCCTGCGGCACCGTCTACCCGCACGGCCACCGCGAACTGTCCCACCCCGACCGGGGCGTCTACCTCGTCGGCATGAAGTCCTACGGCCGCGCCCCCACGTTCCTCGCGCTGACCGGCTACGAGCAGGTCCGCTCCGTGGCCGCAGCCCTCGCCGGAGACCTCGCATCCGCGGACCGCGTCGAACTCACCCTGCCCGAGACCGGCGTGTGCAGCGGCACCGGTCTCCCCGCCACTCCGGCAGCCGAACAGCCGCCCGAGGGTGGCTGCTGCGGTTCGTGACCGGCACGCTTCCGCGGGTACCGGCACGCTTCCGCGGGCACCGGCACGCTTCCGCGGGTACCGGCACGCTTCCGCGGGCACCGGGGGCGTACTGCCGGTGCCCGGCCGGCGCAAGAGAGGGGGCGACACGAGGGTGTCAGTCCTGGCGGACGCTGAGCAGATCGCCGGGCTGGCAGTCCAGTTCGCGGCAGATCGCGGTGAGGGTGGAGAAACGGATCGCCTTCGCCCGGTCGTTCTTGAGAACGGAGAGATTGACCACGGTCACCCCGACCCTGGCCGCCAGTTCGGACAGGGTCATGCCCCGCTCGGCCAGCAGCCGGTCCAGATGGATCCGGACGCGGTGCTCCTCTTCCGGTGGCATCAGATCAGTCCCTCGGTGTCGGCGCGCAGCTTCGTACCGCGCCGGAAGACTTCTCCCAGCGCCAGGATGAGGAAGGCCAGCAGCACCTGTTCCCCGGTGAAGGTGACCGAGAACGGTATCTGCTCGGCCATGGGGGAGCCACGCACCAGCATTTCCGTGGTGAGCGCCGGCAGCACCGGGGTGAGAACGGCCTGCACCAGCACCGTCAGCCCGAGGGCGCTCAGCCGCCGGGCGTTCGCCGGTACGAAGATGTCGCCGCCGCTGAGGGTTCGGGCCACCTTGAAGAGGAGCACCAGGACGAGGAGCAGGAACAGGCTGCCCACGACCCCCGGAAGGGCGAGCAGCAGCCGCTGACCCAGGTCGGGGTCGGCGAAGACGAGCTCCGCCTGCCGGGTGCCGGTGAGGGTCATGCCGTGGCCCGTCACCGCGGCGGACACCTTCTCCGGTATGCGGGCCGCCGTCTCGGGCTCGACCTCGACGGTGTCCATCGGACCATCCCTCAGCCCGACGATCCCGAGCGCCGGAAGCAGCACCCCGAAGACGCCGACCAGGACAACAGCCAGGCCCAGAGCTGCTTCCAGAAACCGGCTGTCGGTCCGGCTCCACCAGGACTTGGTGCCCATGATCTCCCCCTGCCCGCAGTGACATATCGTTTGTCGATGGTATCGACAAACGATATACCAGTCGTCAGGTGGAGGTACCCGGGGGAGCCTGCTCACCGTCAACAACCTGCCGCCGGCTGGAGGGAAGGCGTACTCGCGGCGGCCCGTCGAGTTCCCGCCCTTCGTCCTCCGGCCGCAGTGTTCGACCGCCCGGCGCTCAGTCCTCCTCGTCCCCCTCGTCCTCGTCGTCGTCGAAGACCTCGTCGATGACCTCGGCGGCCACGAAACCCCCGGCCACGCCGACGGCGACGCCCGCCGCCGCACCGGCGACGACGGCACCGGTGCCGGGCCCGGAGCGGTGATGACCGTCGTGCGAGGCGTCGTGGTGGTGGAGTCCATGGCCTTGGTGCGGCACATGCCCAAAGTGGCCTGCTGCGTGGCCGCCGCCATGGTGCTCGACCATCTGCTGCACCCAGGAGTCGACTTCGGCGTTCCAGTCGACGTGCTCGACGCCTTCGTGGCTGACCGCGAAACGGTTGACGGCGTCGTGTCCCTCGGAGAAGAGCCCGCCGCGCTTGTCGGCCTCCAGGACGACCTCCATACCGCCCGGGGCGGCGAGGAAGGTCACCTCCACCTCGTTGACGGCGTGGGCGTACTGCGGGGCGGGGGAGAGTTCGATCTCCTGGTAGAACGGCAGCGTCTGTCCCGTGCCGTGGATGTGGCCCAGTTCCAGGTCCGCGGACTTGAAGCCGAAACCGAGCTGTCCCAGGGCCTCCAGCACCCCTTCCTGCGCGGGCAGCGGCGCCACCCGCAGGGGGTCGAGGTCGCCCTTGTCCCTGGCTCCCGCGACGGCGAGCTCCGTTCGGATTCCGAGGGCCAGGCCGAGGGGCTGGCCGTGCAGCTCGGTGATCGGCGTCTCCCACGGAAGGGTGACGGTGAACGGTACGCTGCGGCGCTCGCCCTCGGCGAGCCGGAACCCGCCGCCCACCGTGAGACGGTCGAAAGCGATCACGCCCTCGTGCTCCTCGTCACCGTGTTCCGCCTCGACGCGGGCGACGAGTTCGAGAGTGATCTGCTCGATCTCGCAATCGGCGGAGCCACCTTCGAGATGCACCTGGCCGGTGAGCGGACCACCCGGCCGCGCCGGTCCGTCGTCCAAAACCGTGTCCACCGAGGGGCCGCCCACCCCGAGAGCCCCGAGAAGCCGTTTGAACACCATCGCGGGCGTTCTCCTTCACTTGTCTGCCGACGCTTGAGTGCGGGCAGTCCCGCCCCGGCCACGGGGCGTGTCCGCCGCAGGTCCCACGCTACGTCAGGCTTCTACACCACTGTAGTTTTCAAGTCGCCACCGATGCCGGTGTTCCCGCCGCCCGTCGCGCCGTTGCAGAGACCCGGCGGCCTCGACCTGAGGAGAGGAACGGGCGTGGGCCGCGGGACGACTGCGTCACCGGCCGCGCCTGTCGTCGACCTGCCGTTGACGGCAGGTCGAACCGATCAGCCTGCCGGGCGGCCCCGCCGCTGCCGCTCGCCGTGCGTCCCGCCCCCCGTCCGCCGACCACCCCGGAAGAACCAGGGCATGTCCGGTTCCATCAGCGGACGGAACAGCTTGCGCACCGGAGACGTGCACAGCAGCGTCATCATCGCTGCGACGAGCACCGTCAGGGCGGCACGGCTCGCCGGGTGATCCACCCAGTCCAGGCTGTACCAGTCCAGTTCGCGGGAGAGCTGGATCGGATACACGTGAAGCAGGTAGGCGTACAGCGTGCCTGCGCCCAGAGTGGTGAACCACAGGTGCCGACGGGGAACCCAGGCCAGGAAGCACGCCGTCAGCGCCAGGCCGCAGCCGAAGACGGCCAGGACCATGGTCGCGCCGACCCAGGCGGGGACCCCCATCTCCTCCGCCGACTTCTCCCGCAGGAACCAGCCCGAGGACATCCGCGGCACCGCCCAGTAAGCCAGCAGCAATGCACAGGCCACCACCGGCACCGCGAGCCACCGGGCCGCACGCTGCTGCACGAGTGCGAAGTGCTCCGGCCGCAGTTGCAGCCCCAGTACGAAGAAGGGCAGGAACTGCGCGACGCGCATCAGGTCCAGGTCGTTGCCGACGCTCGGCGTGACACTCGCACCGACGGCGATCGCCAGCGCCACGGGCACCGGCCAGCGCAAGTTTCTCCACACCGGCGTGGTCAGTCGCCACACGAACAGGGCGACCAGGAACCAGAGCGCGAACCCCGGCTCCTCGTAGTGGAACTCCCGCTCCGGGTCGTCGAGCCACCGCATGAACAACGTGTAGACCGTCTGGAACGCCAGATACGGCACCAGGACGCCCGTCACCAGTCGCGCGATCTGGCGTGGGGTGCCCTCGTAACTCCGGGAGAGATAGCCGGAGATGATGATGAAGGCCGGCATGTGGAAGGCGTAGAGCGTGACGTACAGGGCGCCGGCGGCGCGGCTGTCGCCCTGCATGGGCGCCCACAGATGCCCGGCCCCGACCAACACGATGGTGAGGTACTTCGCGTTGTCGAGAAACGGATCGCGGCGGCCGGACGGGCGTCCGGCTGTCGTGGATGCAGGTAGCGCTGACGGTCTCTCCACCGGCGATGCGGGGGGTGCCGGGCGGGCGGAGGGCAGCGGTGCTCGCGTATAACCAGCCTGCAACATTATGAGCACGATAGCGGTCAAGTCTGTGTAAGCACATGGCCGGTAGGGCACATGGGTTCGTTCGGCGGATATGTCCGTGTCCCCGTGCCGCCACCCGGCTGGAGCCGTGGGACTCCCCCGGGGGTCGGTCCACCCGCCGTGCTTCCCCCTCTGCCCCCTCTTCCTCGTCGCGGCGCATCGGGTGCCGTCCGCGTGCTCCGCCGAGATGGATCTTGTGGGCGCAACGGAGACGAACACCGAGACCGCCGAACGACGAGAGCCCCGATCCAGGACAAGGGCCCCGACCGCTCGGTGGTCGGGGCCCTTGTCCTGGATCGTCTCCGCCGCGCTGGTCCGCGTGTTGCCGGACGTGTTGTGACCTGTGGCCGATCGGTAAGGCAGACGCCGCTTGAACTGGGGCGGACGGGTTCGAATGAGACCGAAACTGAGGCCACCTTCTTCCGCTGATTCCCTCGAGAGCGTGGATTGCAGCTCATGAGGCATGCCGACCGGCCGGGATGGCAAACACCTCTGGCATGACGATCACTGCTGCTGATCCTGTGACCATGTCTTCGCAGGCTTCCTGCCCCGTCTACCGATGGTGCCAGGACACGGGCGATCACCACTCACATTTGGGTCTCGTCGCCGAGGTCCCGTCGGGCGACACGGTCTGGCCTCAACATCTGGCTGCCTGGGTCCACGATATTGAGGGCGATGGGGAGCTGGTCGCCAGCGTTACGCACTTCGGTGACAGCGACGACCTCGACGCTGCCGGGCTGCGAATCCACGCAGCTCGTATCGCTGCCTTTGCCCGCCAGGTCCTGCTGACAGCCGATGAACTCGATGCGGGAGGCGGTCGGCTGGTAGCCAACCCCGAATCCGAACAGAAGCGTCGTACCTGGACCATCGCCTTCGACGAGGGCGGCAGCATCTCCGGCTACCTCCCCCCGTGGGCCGAGAGGAGCAGCACAGACGCATATGCGGAGAAGAAGCTGCGCCCTGACCGCCTTGGCCTCCTGGTTGACATCGACCACTGGCTCAGCGTCGAAGGCGTGGAGATGAATGTGGCTGGGCCCGGGTTCGACGATCCGGCAGAGCCCGAGGAACTGTTTCGCGGACACCTCCAGGTTCGTCCCTTCGACAAGGAACCGAGAGCACGCGTACCGCACGTTGATCTCCAGGTCGTAGACGGGCGTTGGATGGAGAACTTGACCCCGGCCGATCTGACCGAAATCTCCGATAAGCTCCGACTGCAGGCAGAAAGACTCGACCAGGTGCGGGCGCAACTCGTTCAAGCCCGGGCCGACTGGGAGGCCAATGCGTGAGTCGGCCCGGAGATCTCCAGCGAGCGTCGCGTCCTGCGCCTCCCCATAGTTGCGTCTACTTCGTCCGCCCAGCCGTTGGAGCGTCGCCATGTATCCCTTCGACGCATGTAGCAAAAGTAGGTGCGAGCGGCGCAACATTCGGTTGACGCGGTGCCCGTCTGCGAGTCCCAGCCGGAGGCCGGCGCTACAGAGAACGAGATCGTGGACAGTTGGGACTGTGCCCACGACCGCAGACAGGCCGCCGATTTCACATCGACACGCCAGTTTTCGGGAGTATGGATGTCGACGGTGTCCCACTCGGGACGGGTGCCGGCTATGTGGGCCTTCCAACATCGGGGTACGTAGTGGGACGCTCGCTGCAGGACGCGCCGCTCGTGCTGCTCGACGGGGTGATCTCGGCTCTGGACCGGGTCGGTGAGGCGCGGCGCGCGCCGGGATCGAGCGGCTGATAGCGGGCCGGGCAGTGGGGTGATCGCGCATTGCGTACGCGCCGTCCGCGCCGGGTCGTCTGCCTGGGAGGGTGACCGCATCGTCGAACGTGCAACCACGACGAACTGCTTCGGTGGGGCGGGCGTACGCCCGGTACTGGGACCTCACGCTCTCACCGGGCGGCCCGGCGGTGGTCATGGCTGACGCTGAACCTCGCTCTGCGCCCCTTCCCTTACGCTCTTAAGGGGCGAAGTGGAAAACCGTAAGGGGGGCGACACGGGTGACCGACCTTGCCGTCACGGACGACGAGTTGGCTCAGCTCATCTCCGACCTGGATGCGATGGAGCGGTACCTCAAGCGGAAGATCGAGAGGATGGACGGCCTCCTCGATCTCGTGGGCAACAACTGGCGCGGCACCACGGCCTTGGCGTTCAAGGACCTGCAGCGCGGTGTCACCGACGATGCGCGGACCGTTCGTGAATCGCTCATCCTCATCGAAGAGGCGGTGAAGATGAGCCGTGACGGCTTCACCGCCCAGGAGCTCGAGACGCTGCAGAAATTCCGCAGTCTTCAAGCGAGCATCGAGGGCAGCGAGCGGCTCCTGGACATGGCGGACGCCAACCCGGAGGGGGGCGCGCCGAAGAGCAGGCTGTCGGAGCTGTAATTCGTACTCCCACGGCAATCGATGCTGCGAGCTGCGGTGACACGAGGGGGCTTCATGACGGATGACGACGACCACATCACGGTTGACTTTGCCACTCTCCAGCGTCTGTCAGGCGAGATGGAGGACATACTCAAGGACCTGACGGAGAAGCTGGAGACTCTCTACCGCCGCTCTGAGCGTGTCCTCCTCTCCTGGCACGGGGAGGCGCGTGAGATGTGCATCGACACTCTGGACGAGTGGGACCGCTCCATGCAGGACTTGGAGGGCGCCGAGCGCTGGCTGCACAGTGTCGTCGTCGACGGGCAGATCAACTACGGTGCAGCCCACCGCGCCGTGGTGCGTGGCTGGAGCGGGAGGTGACAGGGCTGGTCCTCGCTTCCCAGGGCTCGACGGGCGGAGGCGGGACCCGATCTTCGTCCGGGAGTGGTCCGAAGAGCTCCCCGCAGAGCGGAGGCTTCGATGTGAAGCGCTCGGACCTCTATCGGGTCTCTCACTCGGTTGCGGCGCAGCAGGACACCCTCCACAGCGGGATCAACGCGTTCCTTGACGAGCTGGACGAGCACGGCGAGGCAGGCGGTGCGGGAAGCGCTCCCTCGTCCTTCGCGACCACCTACACCCGTGTCGCCACACGATTCCTCGACGTGTGCGGAAAAAGCGTCGTGAGCGTCGGCGGGGCTGCCATTGGATTCACCGTCACAGCGAACAACTACGGCCAGGCCAACGCGGCTTCGAATCCGCGAGGCAAACGCGGCTCGGCCACCCAGCCCGAGCCCCGGGTCAAGAGAAATGTGCCGAAGTACCGCAGCGTCAAACCGCTCGGCTGGAACACCAGCGGGGGAGACAGCCTCATCGACAGCATCCTTGACGGCATCGACACCGGGTTGTGGGCAGTCTTCCGGAAAGTGCTCGAGCGTGCGGTGAATTTCGGCGATGCTGCCGATGTCATGCCGTTGCCTGACTATCAGGCGCTCAATGACATCTCCACGGCATGGCTCATGCCACAGGCGACGGTCGGAACGGTGGGGAGCACGGTCATGGGCTCGGTGGGCTCCATAACCGACCAGTCCAACAGCGAGTGGTACGCGGCCATGCGCACGTTCTGCAGCAGCCTGTGGGGAAGTTCGGCGTGGGGTCAGAGCCGGCACGCTTACGATTGGGGCCACGACACCCCCTCGCCCAAGGGCGGCGCCCATCAGCCGGTCTTCGCGGTCCTCAACGACACGGCGTCCGATATCAGTGCGGCATTAGGGGATTACGCGGAGGCTGCCAAGACGGTCCGTGACGACATGCGTCGCATCTACTACCAGGCAGTGCTGGACGCCCTCCCCGATGTTACCGACGGTATTGGGTTCGACGATTTCAAAAAGATCGGGAAGACCCTTTTCAAAGGGGCGGCGGATCTCTCTTCCGGAATCGTGCTGAACATCGACACGGGTGCACTCGAAGAAGCCAAGCGCCGTTATGAGCGCAGCGTCAACGCGGAGGTGAGCAAACTCGAGGGCCTCATGGACGCCCTCGACGAGGCACATCGCAGCGCCCCGGACTTCCACGCCGAGGAGGCGCGCGCCCAAGCGTTCGCGGCACGTTCACTCAACGAGTTCAAGACGAAGCACACGTACGCTGTCTCTGGCGAAGACTATGACAACCACTTCTTCCCGATAGATCTCGCCGCTCAGGAAGGCATCCACGGTGCACACGCTCTGGACAAGCATGTCGGGAAGACAGAAGATCAACTGGTCCAGCGACTTCGGGACGACTCGGGAGCGGACTCCGCTTCCACTTTCCGCACGCCGACAGCGGCGCAACGCTACACGCAGGCGGTACTCGACGACGTCGACAACGCGGAGAAGGTCGAGAAATGGGTGGAAAAGGTCGAAGCGCGTGAGCGCGCCGGATCACCCAAGAATCCGGAAGCTTCGACGAGAGACATCTCACTCGGCTTCAACGAACCCACGGGAAGGACCATCTCACGTGACGAGTACAACAGACACGGGGACAGGGCCCGGGCGAGTGATTGCAAAGAAGTGAAAGTGGTGTTGAAGTACAAGAAGGGTATAGATCCGCCTTTCGTCGTGCTGACCTCGTATCCGACCAAGTGAGGAGAATGAAGGCGGTGACCGCGTTGACGCCGAGCCGGGACGACTGGGCCGACGCCCTTGCTTCCCTGTACGACCGCAGTCGTGTCCTTGTGGCGGCCGGACCGCGCACGAATGAGGACTGGGCGCACGATGTCAATGCGCTTCTCAACCGCTCGGTGGGCGATCCGCGGGGCTGGCCCACGGTGGACCGGATCGGCGGGGAGAGCACCCCTCGGGGGCCGGGCGACCGTTCCCCCTTCCACTCCTACGAGGACCACGTGCTGCGCGGCTGTCTGGAGCCCACCGACCGGGCGACGGGACGCCTGCTCCTCCTGTCGATGGCAGCGCAGTTCAGAAATGTCGGTGATCTTCCCGGAGGCAGTGCCCATAGATATGCACTCTTCGGAATGACCGGAACTCTGCTGGCACGGTTCGGTGACGACGCCACCTATTGGACGTGCGTGGAGGATTATGAAGGAGAATGCACACCAGACGACTTCTACGTCAACGAGTGGTACGGTCTTACGGATCTCACTCGAGATTTCGGCGTTGTGGCGGTCTCGGAGAGTGAGGTCGGCGTATTCTGGTTCGGTGCGGATGATTGAGTGACCGCGTCTTCGCGTTCCAGTGCGTTCCAGATTCTTTGAAAGGAGAGGTATGCGCACGCGCGCGTCCACTTACCCTGACCGTGAGACAGCACAGTGGGCGACGCAGGAGGCCGTGACGCTCAATGAACAGGCCATCCGCCGGTGGCTCAGCCAGGACATTCGTCCACGGCTCACCATTGAGGCCGCGTGGCCATCCCGCACGGAGCCCGTCGGTAGAGTTCTTTTGCAGGGGATGATGTTGGCCGGGAGGAACTCTATCGAAGTCCGATCCGCACGGATCGTGTTGCGCCGGGAGCGAGAAAGTCGGCACGGTTTCGTCGTGCACTCCTCCTTTCCGATCCACCTCTAGAATCCGGGAATGCTTACTCGGGAGTTCGGTTGTGCTTCGTGTCCGGCCTGTTGACGGCGCCTGGACGAAGGGGGCCAGCAATCGGCGAAAGTGTCGCCGGTTGCCGGCGTGAAACGGCGCGAAGCTCCCCAACTCATCCTGAAATGCGCGCGGTGCGAGGGCGCCCTCTTGGTATGCGAGCCCGTCAGCCCGGACGATCGGGGGGTACGGGCACCACCACTCCCCCTCATCGGCGGACTCGCGCATCGGTGCGTTGGGGGGCACACAGCCCCCTGCGCAATATAAGGATGCGCGGCCATCGCACGCCACGAGACCGCTATGGTGGTCGTCTGAGAGCTCTTCGAGTCCCACGGGCCTCAAGCTTGACGCGGGCACGATGGCGCGCGTCGGGCCGCTTCATGATGCGGGGAATCCTTTGGGATGCTGAGGACCACGGACATCTGGAATGCGCGCTCGGGATCGTAGCTTTCGACATCCCCGACGCCTTGGCGGCCCCGACCGAGCTGGACACCACAGTCGAGCGTGAGCAAACTCAGTTCGTTCGCCTTCGCGAGGAGCCCGAGGATCAGATGAAAGGGTGGCCATCTGCCGATCAAGGTAGGGGCTGCGACGATCCCGGAATATCCTTACGCAATGACCTCTTAGGGACCCGATATGGCAATGGACCCCTGCGAGTTCGACCGTCGCTACGGGGAGATGCAGCGCGTCGTGAACGCCCACCTGGGGCGGGCCGTCGACGCCAGTAATGGAGAGGAGACGCCGGACGCCGTCCAGGCCTACATCAGGCATACCTGGTACAGGCAGCCGTGGCTGCTGGCCGTGGCCGAGCAACAACTTCGCGAATATGCCCGTCATCCACCTGGCCGACTTCGGCTGAGACTCGGAGAGTATTACCGGATTCCTGACGTCGGATTGCCGGAAGCCGAAATCCAGGACTGGCTTGTCGGTCTCGCGGACGCGATTCGGCGCGGCGCGGGGTCCGACACTGCTCCGCGTCCCTGCTCTCCGCAGACGCACTGGGAGTGGCACGCTCGTTTCCCCGAGTTGGGGCAGTTGCTCGGCGGTTGGTTCTCGCAGGACATGCCTGACGAATTCGTCGACCACATGGCGGCCCTGGATGACTATCTGGGCTCGACGAGCCCGGACCTCGTTGCCCGGCTCTGTGGTGAGCTGTACGAAGTCCTCGCGCTCAGCCTGGCGGAAGAGGACTACGCGCATGCGATCACCGAGCTGGGAATGGAGGTCGATCCACCCGCTCCCTACACGGCAGCGGCCTGGCTCGCACTGGTCGCTGAACGCGTAGCCGACTCTTCCTCCCCAGAGGGACGTTCGTCAGCCAGCCAGGGCGGACGCGAACAGCCGTAGCACCTACAGCAGGTGCCCGCGTAGGGATGTCACGGTCCGGACCCGCACACGGACGGCCCCCGGCTGCACGCCAAGAGGCCCTTCTCGAGACGAGTATCGCTGCCTGAACAGGCTCCTGGCCCCAGCAAGAGGTGTGGCGCCGGGGCGGAATCGGAGATCCGGTCGCCGCTCTTCTCGGGCCGGGGAACGTGGGCTCAAACCCGGCCGCCGACCACGGCACCAGTGCCCGATTCGCTCTGGCTCAACTGCCGACTTCGGACGAGAGCCCGTCTGCACAGCCAGCGACTTCA
The DNA here is from genome assembly GCF_042869575.1 of Streptomyces sp. NPDC006925. NCBI lineage: Bacteria > Bacillati > Actinomycetota > Actinomycetes > Kitasatosporales > Streptomycetaceae > Streptomyces > Streptomyces sp. NPDC006925. Next base: position 214,419 of record NZ_JBIAGB010000004.1, on the reverse strand, counting down.
CGGCAAGGACCACAGATCTGGCCGAAACGCATCTCCCACCGGCCACCTGTCGAGTCATGCGGTACCACTCCCCGGCCTGGTGCGCCACGGCGGCTGTCCCGCTGGGTGTCTCCACGTTCTGCGGCATCACGGCTGTCCGAGGCTGGGAATGGCGTTCGGGGCAAAGTCTGCGACTGAGGCCGGGAACTACGTAGGGCCCCACCCAGCGGTGGGGCCCTACGTAGTTCCCGGTCAGGCTGGGCGGAGGATACGGGATTCGAACTCGTGAGGGGTTGCCCCCAACACGCCTTCCAACTGTTCGTCTGGGGGGGGGTGTGCGGGGGCGTTCTGACCTGCGGTGCAGCCGTGGCGGGTGAGGGCCGCGAACGGTGCCGGACGTCCGTGAATGCAACCGGAAATGCAACCACGGTGAGGCGTGGGACAGCACCCGCAGCCGTCGGGCCGACCCGCCCGGCATGGGCAACTTCCTCATCAAGGTCGGCAGCAGGCCCGGCAACCCCGTCCATGCGGAGCCGGTCGCCGGCGAGTTGGCCGTCCACAACACCAACAAGGGCTGGAACGAGGACCCTGACGCCCGCTCCGCCCTACGGATCCGGGTGAGCGGCGCCAGGTGGGATGAACCGCCCCGCGGCCCGCTCCGTAGCAGGGATGGACCGCTATACCCCCCCGTCGGCCCCAGGTCGTCGGACCCGTCCGCATCGCGGGAGGCCGGGCCCGGCCTCTTGTGACCAGTGGAACGTCAGGAAGTGGTGCACATGAGCGAGGTCGGAGAAGCACGGTCGTCAGGTGAATCGCCCGACGGTCCTCCCCCCTACGAGGTGGTCATCACCGGCGGAGGCTCCGCCACCCTCGACGGCGAGCCCGTTCCGCCACCGGGGGATCAGCCGCTCGACACCGCGATCCTCGACACGCTCCAGGGATACGCGCACCTCAGCGGCAGCGCGGTAGCGGCCAACATCAGCAACCCCGCCTCGGGCAGTACCGCACGCATCGAGGTCGGCCCCGACGGCTCCAGCCGGCTCCTGGGCGGAAACCTCCGCCTCGACGCGCAGGCCGACGGCAAGGACCCGCACGCCGTGCTGACGATCATCGGCCGTGACGACGAGAACGACCACCAGTGGCATTTCCGGAAGGCACGCACCCGCGTCACCACCGGCGCCGGCCGCGCGGAGCGGCCTGCGCCCGCCCTGGCGAACCGGACGGCCACTCAGGCGCCGGCGGCCACGAAGGGCGACTCCACCTTCGGGGCTTCCTTCGGCCGGTGGTTGCCCGGCTTGCATCCGGCGAAGGGCCCCATGGGGTCGCGCAGGGTGGCCATCACGGGGCCCAGGAAGTCGCGGTGCCACGCGGCCGGGCCCGTCATGTCCCGTGCCGGGTTGGAAAGTTCCGCCCAGGCCAGCCACAGGCCGTGGAGCTGTGCGACCGCCTCCGGGTGCTCCCACCAGCGGGAGCACCACAGTGCTGTGGAGGTGGTCTCCCTGCCGTAGACGGGAAGCAGCACGTTGTGCGTCCACTCCACCAGCTGGAGAAGCGCGTCCTCGTAGTCGTGCCCGCCCAGATAGAGGATGAACTCGGGCTGGGGGGCGGACGGTGCGCCCTCTTCCGTACCGGAGTTCTCTTCGGGCTCGGGCTCGATCATCGTCCGTTCTCCTGCCGCTGTCGTCATGGAAGTCTCCACGCCACCACCACGTGCGCGCGGTGGGCTCGGTTCACTATCGCCCCGCTCCGCCCCGCCCCGCCCCGGGCAGGGACACCGGGACACAGGGCCGCCACGCAGCCCTGTTCGGGCCCTCCGCCGGTCACCGCCCAGCCGCCGCGGCTTCCGCCGTCCGCTGTCCACGCCGCACCCGACCGAAGGACGCGACCATGTCCGAACCCACCGACCAGCTCGACCCCTACGAGCTGGCCCATGAGCTCGCCGTGGCCGACCAGCTCGCGGCTCAGCAGATCAGCGCCGACCGCGACGGGGCGCGCGCTAGGGCCGCACGGGACGGGGCGGCGGCCAGGCGGCAGGGCCGCCCCGCCCCGCCGCGGGCCAGTGCCGAACGCCGGCGCAGCGGCGCCGCGAGCCGGATGGTCCGCGCCGTGCGCGAGCTGCGGGTCATGCTGCGCGGCGCCGACGGCGAGGAGCACCATCCCGGGCCGCCCGAGCAGGGGCGTGAGCAGCAGCCGGGCCGGCACCTCGGGCAGCAGTACGACCCGCGCTACGAACAGCAGGCGGCCCAGCAGCGGTACGCGCAACAGGCTGCGCACCAGCCCGACCAGCGGTCCGCATTCGAGCGGTACCAGCAACTCGGCGCGTTCGAGAAGCAGCTGGTCGAGGTGGCCGCCCTTCAGATGATCACCCAGAACCCGCAGTACGCCGCGGCTTACGATCGCGGGGAGCTGCCCGTGATGGGGGCGATCGCGGGCGAGGCTCAGGCCCGGCACCTGAAGGCGGTCGAGGAGGCGGCGCGGCGGGCCGCCCCGGCGCAGGGCGCGCAGTCGGGCCTGGGACGGGAGACCGACCCCACCCTGTTCCGGGATGCCGCACCCGTACAGGCCCGTGACGCCGCACCTGCTCGGGCCCCTGGCCCCGCGCCCGTCCAGGGCCAGGAGGCCCGGGGCGCCGAAACGTCGTCGGAGCGCTTCCGGCGACCCGCCCTGGCCGTCCGTACCGACGAGGCGACGTCGAAGCACGGCTTGGAGAGCGAGCCGAACGCGCGCCGCACCTCGTCGGCGAGCACGGACGCGCTCGTGGCCGGCCGATCCGGCACGCCGGGTTTCGACCAGAACGCCGTCTCGGCCGCCGCACGGGAGTCCCGCGCGGCAGGACCGACGCCCAACGGCAACCCCCCACGCGGCCGGCCCCCGAAGCAGCACGGGGAGGCGGCGGCCTCGCAGAAGCAGACCCGGTCCAGAGGGATGAAGTGACAGCGCGCCGGCTCCGGCACCGGGCAGCACCGTGAACCACCGGGGTCCAACCCCCGTAGTAAGGAGGTGAACCTCATACAGAGGACGGAGAGCACACCATGACAACCCCTCCGGACCGACGCGGCCGACGCCGTCGGGAGCCCGACCCCGAACGTGGTGAATCCCGATCGCCCTCACCCCCACCTGAGGAATACCAGTCGCAAACCTGGTACAACACCGTGTACAACGTGGCGCACCAGATCCGCGGATCCGAGCTTGTGACCTCCGCACTCGACCGTGCGGGACGGACAGGGCAGTGGATGGTCGACAGGACGCCCGCCGTCGTGGACACGGCCGTCGACTCCCTGGAATCCGCCGGGCTGGCCCTGCAGGCCACCGGCACCGCCCGAAACGATGCGGACCAGGGCTGGACTTCCACCTACAACTGGGGCGTCGCTTTCACCGGCGCTTCCGGAGCGCGGACGGTCTTCCTGGAGGGTCGCAGGGCGCTGCGGCCTCACCCCAACGATCCGCCGGACATCTTCGCCGCCGCACTCGGTGCCGCTAGGGCCGCCGGTGCTGGAATGTACGGCTTCGGCGCCGACCCCGCGACCAGGACGGCCGGTGCCGCGCTGCAAGGCGCGGGAATGGCCGGCGACTACCTGAGGAATCGTTACACCGCCAATCAGGCCCGTGCGGCGGAGGTCGAGCGCGCGCAGCGTGCGGCGGAGCGCGCGGCGGAGCCGGCGCCGCAGATCGAACGCCCGAGCTTCGGTGATCCGTTCAATGCTTCTTACGAGCTGCCTGTGCGGGAACGCGCCAGCGGATCCGAGCGGGGCCGGGGCTCTGAGGGCAGCGAGTTGCGCAGGCGGACTTCCAGCCGTGCGCCGGAGGAGGGCGAGCGGCGTTCCCGGCGGGAGGGAAGCCGGGCTCCCGAGAGCGAGCGGCGTTCCCGGCGGGAGTCAAGCCGGGCTCCCGAGAGTGAGCGGCGCAGGCGGGATTCGAGTGCGGCTCCGCAGGAGCGGCCCCGCGCGGTGCGGCCTCCCCGTGCGGAGCGCGACCGCCGTCCGCCGCCGAGTTGGAACGGTACTCTTCCGCAGTCTGCGGCTCCCCGGTCGATGAGTGGTTCCAGCAGTTCGTCCGAGGAACGTCGCTCCCGGCGCGAGTCCAGTCGTGCGCCGGAGGAGCGGCGTTCCCGGCGCGAGTCCAGTCGTGCGCCGGAGGAGCGGCGTTCCCGGCGCGAGTCCAGTCGTGCGCCGGAGGGCGAGCGGCGTGAGCGGCGTTCCAGCCGGGCTCCCGAGGCGCGGCTGGCCCGCCCCGAGCCGGTCGCGAACCCGACCGTGAGCATGCCCGTCCGCTCGCGGCAACCCGTCGGCGAGGGGCCGCCGCGGACCAGCGACAACCGGGCCCCGGCCCTGCGCCGCTCCAACACGAGCGGTATGACGCAGCTCAACCAGGAGAACACCACGCGCAGGCGTGGCGGCGGCCAGGGCGGTGGCGGCAGGTAGCGAGCGCCCCGCGGAGGTGGCCCGTTGCCTCCGCGCCGCCTGCCGGTACGCGGCGCTCGCCGGATGAGTGCCGCTGAGATCAGCTGCCCCGGGCCGCCGGCCGCCTCCTTCGAAGGAGGCGGCCGGCGGCCCGGACGGCGTTCCGTGTCCGGTCCGTCGGCCCGAGTCGGACGCGTCCGTCCGGCGGAGACAACCGTTCCCGTTGTGAAGCGGTCGGTGACCTGCCCCGTGGTGCTGGTGAGACTCTCAACCGGGAGGTCGCAGCAAGACGGGGCAGGTCACCATGACAACTCCACCGGAGCCGCGCGGGCGGACCGACATCGACGTGGAGCTTGGGGCCTCTCGCTCGCCCTCACCGCCGCCGGCCGACTTCGTGTCGGACCAGTGGAGGAACGCGGCGGCCGGCACGCTCCCGGGGACGAGGAGGCGGACCAGGACCGGGAGTGACGGACCCGGCCGTCCAGCCCCCCACCGCCCCCGTACGAGCGGGCTGGGGGCCACGTCGGGGGAACACCGCCGCGACCGTGCTCATGCTGCTTGGGGTCCCGGATCGCGTCATCGATCAGATCATGGGCTGGGAGTCGGGAACCTCCGCGCGTATGCGAGCGCGGTACCTGCACGTGCCGGACGCCATGCTCAAGGATGTGGCCCGGAAGAGCGCCGATGCCATCCGGGGTCCCCCGGAGACACCCTGTGTGGACAAGAACCTGGACAACGAGGGCTGAGAGAACTACGTAGGGCCCCACCGCCGAGGCGGTGGGGCCCTACGTTCAGCCCGGTGAGGCTGGGCGGAGGATACGAGATTCGAACTCGTGAGGGGTTGCCCCCAACACGCTTTCCAAGCGTGCGCCCTAGGCCACTAGGCGAATCCTCCGCCGCAGACTGTACAAGACCATGGGGGGTGCTCGCGAACCCGGATTCCGATCACGGATCCGGGGGTGGGGTGGCGGGGCGCGAGGTCGAACGGGAGGTGGGGGATCGGGTAGTGTGGCGGCAGCCCCTCACGTGGCGCTATCTGACTGAACTCCCCCAGGGCCGGAAGGCAGCAAGGGTAGGTTGGCTCTGGCGGGTGCGTGGGGGGCGTTTGCGTGTGCGGGCTGCGGGGTTGCCGCGGCGTGGGCCACTTGTCGGTGTCGGCCTATATCGTCGGGGGTGTGTCGTCCCTCGCCCTGTACCGCCGCTATCGCCCCGAGACCTTCGCCGAGGTCATCGGGCAACAGCATGTGACCGACCCGCTGCAGCAGGCGCTGCGCAACAACCGGGTCAACCACGCGTACCTCTTCAGCGGCCCGCGCGGCTGCGGCAAGACGACCAGTGCGCGCATTCTGGCCCGGTGCCTGAACTGCGAGCAGGGCCCCACGCCCTCCCCCTGCGGGGAGTGCCAGTCGTGCCGTGACCTGGCGCGGAACGGGCCCGGGTCGATCGACGTCATCGAGATCGACGCCGCTTCGCACGGCGGCGTGGACGATGCTCGCGAGCTGCGGGAGAAGGCGTTCTTCGGGCCCGCCTCCAGCCGGTACAAGATCTACATCGTCGACGAGGCGCACATGGTGACCCCCGCGGGGTTCAACGCGCTGCTGAAGGTCGTCGAGGAGCCGCCCGAGCATCTGAAGTTCATCTTCGCGACGACGGAGCCCGAGAAGGTCATCGGGACGATCCGCTCGCGTACGCACCACTATCCGTTCCGCCTCGTCCCGCCGGGCACGCTCCGTGACTACCTGGACGAGGTGTGCGGTCGCGAGCAGATCTCCGTCGAGGACGCGGTGCTGCCGCTGGCCGTACGGGCGGGCGCCGGCTCGGTGCGGGACTCGATGTCGGTGATGGACCAACTCCTCGCCGGTGCGGGTGAGGACGGTGTGACATATGCCATGGCGACCTCGCTGCTCGGCTACACCGACAGCGCGCTGCTGGACGATGTCGTGGACGCGTTCGCCGCCGGTGACGGGGCGCGGGCGTTCGAGATCGTCGACCGCGTCATCGAGGGCGGGCACGACCCGCGCCGGTTCGTCACCGACCTGCTGGAGCGGCTGCGGGATCTGGTGATCCTGGCCGCGGTGCCGGACGCCGTCGAGAAGACGCTGATCGACGCGCCCGGGGACGTGGTCGAGCGGATGCAGGCCCAGGCGTCCGTCTTCGGCGCGGCCGAACTGAGTCGCGCAGCGGACATCGTCAACACGGGACTGACGGAGATGCGGGGGGCGACCTCCCCCCGGCTGCAGCTCGAACTGATCTGCGCGCGTGTGCTGCTGCCCGCCACGTACGGGGACGAGCGTTCGGTGCAGGCCCGGCTGGACCGGCTGGAGCGCGGCGCCGCGGCGGCTGCGCTGAGCGCTCCTGGTGCCGGTGCGGGTGCCGGTTCCCCCGGTGCCGGTGCGGGTGCGCCTGGTGCTGGTGGTGGTCCTGGTGCCGGTGCCCCCGGTGCCGGTGCCGGGGCCGGTGGTCCCGGTGCTCCCGGTGCCCCCGGTGTGGGTGCTCCCGGTGCCGGCACCGGCGGTGGTCCGGGCGCTGGTGCCGGGGGCCCCGGGGCTGCTTCCGGTGGAGCGCCGGGGTACGGAGCTTCCGGGGCCGGTGGCCCTGGCGATCCCGCTCCCGCGGCCGGCGCCGGAGCGGTCGAGGGTCCTCCCGGCGCCGTTCCCGCGGGGCCGCCCGCCGCGGCTGCCGCCGGTCCCTCCGGCGCTGCGGACGGAGCCGCCCCCGCGGAGCAGCCGCCCGCGGAGCCCGCGCGGCGGCCCGGTGCCTGGCCCGGCGGAACCGGCCCCGGCGGCGGTGGCGGAGCGCCCGGCGGTGGCGGTACGGGGGAGCCCGCGCGGCGCCCCGGGGCCTGGCCCGGTACGGCGGGCCCCCCGAGCGGCGGCTCGGCGGCGTCCGCGCCGACCGACTCCGCTCCGGCAGCTCCGGTGCCCGCGCCCGCAGCCACCGACCGGACCGGTCCGCCCGCGTCCGCGCCGACCGGACCCGCGGGGTCCGCGCCCGGGGGCGGACCCGTGCAGGGCGGCGGCGACCCCGCACAGATCCGGCAGATGTGGCCGCAGATCCTGGAGGCCGTCAAGAACCGGCGGCGCTTCACCTGGATCCTGCTCAGTCAGAACGCGCAGGTCGTCGGCTTCGACGGCAAGACCCTCCAGGTCGGCTTCCCGAACGCGGGCGCCCGCGACAGCTTCGCCAACGGCGGCAGTGACGAGGTGCTGCGGCAGGCGCTCGGCGACGCGCTGGGCGTGCAGTGGCAGGTCGAGGCCATCGTCGATCCGTCGGGCGGCGGCGGTGGTGCCGGGGGCCCTAGCGGGCCGGGCTCCGGGCACGGCGCGGGGTCCGGGACGACGGGAGGCGGCACCGCCGGTACGCGGAGCGCGATGGCGGCACCCGCTCCCGCCCCGGCGCCGCCCCAGCAGTGGTCGGCGGCGCCCTCTGTGCCCTCCGCGGCCGGCGCCGCCGCTTCGGGGCCTGCCGCGTCCGCGCCGAGCGCGCCCGGCGGGCCGGGGCACTCCTCGGCGGTCTCGGCGGCCGAATCCGGAGCGGTGCCCTCCCAGGCGTCCGCACCGGCTCCGGAGGCACCGCGTGCGGCCTCCGCGCTGTCCGGCTATGTGCCGGAGGAGGACATGCCCGCCGAGGACGATCCCGACCTGGACGAATCCGCGCTCTCCGGGCACGACCTCATCGTCCGGGAGCTCGGAGCGACGGTGCTGGAGGAGCTCCGGCACGACTGACGACCGGGTGGCGCCCGGGCGGTGCGGTGTCCGGGCCGTGCGGCCGTCGTCGTCCGGGGACGGGTGCCTTCGTCCCTGCCGTCGCCGTCGCCGGTCCAAGGCTGAGCACGTAGGCTCGGGGCGTTGAAGAGGCGTCTAGTGAGCCAGGAGCAATCGTGATTCCCGGTGGTGGGCAGCCTGACATGCAGCAGTTGCTGCAGCAGGCGCAGAAGATGCAGCAGGATCTGGCCGCGGCGCAGCAGGAGCTGGCCGAAACCTCCGTCGAGGGCTCGGCGGGCGGCGGCCTGGTGAAGGCGACCGTCAACGGTTCCGGCGAGCTCCAGGGGCTGGTCATCGATCCGAAGGCGGTGGACCCGGAGGACACCGAGACCCTCGCGGACATGGTGCTCGCCGCGGTCCGTGACGCTAACGGTGCCGCTGCCGAACTCCAGCAGCAGAAGCTCGGCCCGCTCGCGCAGGGCATGGGCGGAATGCCCGGCCTGCCGTTCTGAAGCGACCGGTCCGGCCGGTACGCCGGTTCGGCCGGTTCCCCCGGTACGGCGGATTCCCACCGGCCGGACGGACGGCGGGCCGGCGGGAGTCGGCCGGCCGGTTCGGTCGGCCCGGCCGCACGCTGCCGGATCCGGGTGAGTCCTCGGCCCTGTGGCTCGCGGTGTCGAGCCCGGCAGGCGGGCACGCGGTACCGGGCCCGGACACCAGGGCGGAGCCGGAGGTCGAACGGCCGTTCAGCCGGGGGTCTGCTCCCGGACAGCGGCTAGTGGTGGCCCGTACGGACCACTAACGTACTCAGAGGACGAACAGAGAGCAGGCGGGAGCCATCCGTGTACGAAGGCGTGGTCCAGGACCTGATCGACGAGCTGGGCAGACTGCCCGGCGTCGGTCCCAAGAGCGCGCAGCGGATCGCTTTCCACATCCTGCAGGCCGAGCCCGCCGACGTACGCCGGCTCGCCGGTGCGCTGACCGAGGTCAAGGAGAAGGTCAGGTTCTGCGCGGTGTGCGGCAATGTCGCGCAGGAGGAGCAGTGCCGGGTCTGTGCCGATCCGCGCCGTGACGCGTCGGTCATCTGCGTGGTCGAGGAGCCCAAGGACGTCGTGGCGATCGAGCGCACCCGCGAGTTCCGGGGGCGCTACCACGTGCTGGGCGGCGCGATCAGCCCCATCGAGGGGGTCGGCCCCGACGATCTGCGGATCAGGGAACTGCTCTCCCGCCTCGCCGACGGGACGGTCACCGAGCTGATCCTCGCCACGGATCCCAATCTGGAGGGCGAGGCGACGGCCACGTATCTCGCGCGGATGGTCTCCGCCATGGGGTTGAAGGTGACGCGGCTGGCGAGCGGGCTCCCCGTCGGGGGAGACCTGGAGTACGCGGACGAGGTCACGCTGGGGCGGGCCTTCGAAGGAAGGCGGCTCCTGGATGTGTGAGCCCGTGCGAGGTTGTGCGAGCCAGGGCCACGACGAGCCCACAGGGGAGAGGTTGCCCGATGTCTGATGCGACGCTGAACTCCATCAAGAACAGTCCCGACGACTTCGCCGTGCAGATCAGCGACCAGATCGAGAGCTTCGTGGTCGCCGTCACCGAGGTCGCCAAGGGTGACGACCCGGACAGCGCGGTCCCCTATCTCCTGCTGGAGGTCTCGCAGCTGCTCCTCGCGGGCGGGCGGCTGGGCGCGCACGAGGACTTCCTCCCGGACGAGCGGTACGAGCCGGACGTGGGCCCGGAGCCGGACGTGGACGAGTTGCGCGAGCGCCTCGCCGCGCTGCTGGATCCGGTCGACGTCTACTCCGAGGTCTTCGACCCGTATGTGCCGCGTTCCGCGCCGGTCGCGTGCCGGATCTCCGACGATCTCTCGGACGTCCTCACCGATCTGCGGCACGGCATGGCCCACTACCGTGCGGGCCGGGTGAGCGAAGCGTTGTGGTGGTGGCAGTTCTCCTATCTTTCGAACTGGGGGCCGACCGCTTCGGCGTCGCTGCGTGCCCTGCAGTCGCTGGTGGTGCACGTCCGGCTGGACAAGCCGCTCGACGAGCTCGACGGGCTGGACACCGACAGCAACGCCGTGGACGAGGACGGCTCGCTGGAGGCCGAGGCCGGTGCCGTGATGGCCGCCGAGATCGGCGGCCCGCTGGGGATGCGGCAGAGCGAGGCGTAGCCGCCCGCGGGCCGCGGCCGGTCGCCGGTCCTCGGGCGGTACGCCGTCCGGCAGTCCCGGGGCGGGGTACGTCATGGCGGCTGTCGGCTGTCGGCTGCCGCGCGCCGCGACCCCGCCCGGGCGTCGGGCCCCGGGTCCCGAGCGCCGGGTGGCGGACGCCGGGCTCCGAGCCCTCTTTCTGAGGAATGGGCGGTGGGTCTCTCCCCGCCCACCCGCCCCTGAAGCCGGGCACGGCAGGGGGCGCGACGGAGCGTGCCGTGCGCCGTTGCAGAGGGTGACAGAGTGTGGTTAGCGTTCACACCGACAACAACAACCCCGGCGCGGTGCGACCAACACCGGCCGGGGTCTCACCACCAGACCAGGACATTGATCTGATGGCTTACGCCGACCTTAACGCCCCCCTCTCCGCGTCCGCACATCCCATGGCCAAGCCGGGATTCGGGAAGCGGACCCCCGATTCCGCACGGCCGGAAGGCCCGTCGTCCCGGGCGGACTTCGCACATCTGCCGGAGCGTGCCGCCTGCCTCGCGTCCTTCATCGACCGGCTGCCCGAGGGTGCCGCCATCGACGTGAAGACCCTCGCCAAGTCCCAGCCCCGCTACGGCCAGCAGGCGTGCCGTTCCGCGCTCCGCGAGCTGTCCCGCGCGGGGCATCTGCGCCGGGTCGGCGGACTGGTGGGGGAGGGGGGTGCCCGCAGCATGTGACGCGGACGTACTTCTCGCGTGCGGCGCGGGACGAGGACTGGTGGACGGCGTTCCTCGACGGCCGGGTCTCCCCGGCTGCGGACCAGCGCCCCGTTCCCGGCCCCGCCACGGACCCCGTCCGCATCCCCGGTCCCGTCCCGGACCCCGTCCCCGTTCCCGTTCCGGACGTGAGCCCGGCCCCGGAACCGCCCCGCCGCACGGAGGCGTACCGGGCGCTCGCGGCGCTCGGCCGGCGCGATCCCCGGCTCGTCCTGTCGTCGGCGGAGTGCGCGGAACTGGCGGCATCGGCAGCCGAGTGGCTGGCCCGCGACACCGACGCGGAACGGTTCGCGTCCGCGATGACAGCGGGGCTGCCGCCCGTCGTCCACAGCCCTGCGGGGCTGGTGCGGAGCCGTCTCACGGCCAAACTCCCGCCCGTACCGGCGGCGCCTGAACGCCGGGCGCCCGTACGGCTCCGCCCGGAGTGCACCGACTGCGGCCGGCCCGGAAGCCCCGAATCCCTGCGCGGCGGTCTCTGCCGCACCTGCCGAGCCGAACCCGCCCCACCGCGCGACGGCCTGCCCGGCGAGGACGTCCGCCGCTGGGCGGCCCTGGTACGCGGCGGCCTGGCCGCGGGCCGACCACCCATCCGGCCACGGCCGGCCCGGCCCGGCCTCGCCATGGAGAAGCTGCAGGACTACGTCCACTGAGCCGCGGGAGACAACGGTTCGGGAGGCGATGGTTCGGACGGTCCCGCAGCCGCCGCCCTCACCCGCCCTGAACCGGTTCCCGGCGCCGTCCCCTTCCCTCACCCCAGGATTCCGGCCTGCCGCGCCGCGGTGAGCCAGGACGGGAACTCGCTCAGCAGGCTCTGGTAGAGGGCGTCGTCCGAGAGGGTGAGGGGCGTGCGGCCTGCCGGGAAGAACCCGGCGTTGTCCACCATGCGCTTGGCCGGGACCGGGAGCTCGTCGAGCTTGCGCAGGAAGTCGAACTGCGTGCTGTCCGGATCGCCGAAGCCGACGAACTGCCAGAACAGCGGCAGCCGTGCCGCCGTGCACAACACGTGCTCGGCGGCGGCGCGGGAGGTCGGACCGCCGTCCGTCTGGAAGATCACCAGGCCGGGGTCGGTGGCGCCCGAGGCGGTGTAGTGGTCGATGACCGCCTGCATGGCCACGTGGTAGTTGGTCCGGCCCATGTGGCCGAGGCCGTCGTGCAGGGCGCCGATGCGGTCCTCGTAGGCGTCCAGACCGACCTCGGCCGTGCCGTCCACCTCGGTGGAGAAGAAGACGACCGGCACGACGCCGTCGTCGTCGAGGTTCGCGGACAGCCCCAGCGTCTGCTCGGCGAGGTGCTGGACCGTGCCGTCCTTGTAGTAGGGCCGCATGCTGCCCGAACGGTCGAGCACCAGGTAGACCGCGGCCCGCTGGCCCTCCAGTCCGGCGCTCTCCAGGGAGCGGCGGGCGGTTTTGTACAGGTTCACCAGTCCGGGAGCCCGCGCAGTGACCTTCCGCAGGTCGACCGCCGGCCCTCTCCCGGCGGGGCTCGCGCCCGCCGCGTGCTGTCCCGGCCGGCTCGACTGTCCCGACTGCCCCGGTGTCCGCTTCACGTAGTCGATGGCCATGTGGGCCTCCTCGCTTCTCGTCCCTCGTCCCCGCTCCTCGTACCGCAGCGGGTCCGGCCGGGCGGCGGGGGCCGTGCCCCGAGCCCCGGGTGGTCGGGAGCCGGACCGGTCCCGTTCCGCCAGCTCACGGTCGTGCCCCACCGTCCCTCGGCCCTCCGTCGGCACTCCGCCAGGCCGCTGTCCGGCACAGTACGGAGTACGCGGCGGCCGAGCGCGGCAAAGCGGAAAAGCGGGAGAACCGAATAAAGGGAAAGCCGGAAAGAAGCTGATACGGCACGATATGCCGGAGTGGGGTCCTTCGTCCGGGGTGTGCCGCGGGGGATCGTGAACAGACTCACGTTTCCGTGTCATTTCGGCCCTGGTGGGCAGGGGCCTCCGCGGACGGGACCGGGTTCCGTCCGGTCGATACACTGAGCCGACCAGTGGATCCCATCCTTCCGGGCAGCGTCGCACGGAGCGCCGGGGTCCCGGGAAATGATTCGAGGAGCGAGCACACGTGGGCCTTGTCGTGCAGAAGTACGGCGGCTCCTCCGTTGCCGATGCCGAAGGCATCAAGCGCGTTGCCAAGCGGATCGTCGAAGCCAAGAAGAACGGCAACCAGGTTGTCGTCGTGGTCTCGGCGATGGGTGACACGACGGACGAGCTGATCGATCTTGCCTCAGAGGTGTCTCCGGTCGCCTCCGGCCGCGAGTTCGACATGCTGCTGACCGCAGGAGAGCGGATCTCCATGGCCCTGCTGGCGATGGCGATCAAATCCCTCGGTCATGAGGCGCAGTCGTTCACCGGCAGCCAGGCGGGTCTGATCACCGACTCCGCGCACAACAAGGCGCGGATCATCGACGTCACCCCCGGCCGGATCAAGGATTCGGTCGACGAGGGCAACATCGCGATCGTCGCCGGATTCCAGGGCGTCTCGCAGGACAGCAAGGACATCACCACCCTGGGCCGGGGTGGTTCGGACACCACCGCGGTCGCGCTGGCCGCGGCGCTCAACGCCGAGGTCTGCGAGATCTACACCGACGTCGACGGTGTCTTCACCGCCGACCCGCGCGTGGTGAAGAAGGCGCGGAAGATCGACCGGATCTCCTTCGAGGACATGCTGGAGCTGGCCTCGTCCGGCTCCAAGGTGCTGCTGCACCGCTGCGTCGAGTACGCGCGCCGCTACAACATCCCGATCCACGTGCGGTCGTCCTTCTCCGGCCTGAGGGGTACGTGGGTCACGAACGAGCAGCCGGACGGGCAAGGGGAAGAGTCGATGGAGCAGGCGATCATCTCGGGAGTGGCGCACGACACGTCCGAGGCCAAGGTCACGGTCGTCGGGGTGCCGGACAAGCCGGGCGAGGCCGCCGCGCTCTTCCGCGCGGTCGCGGCCGCCGAGATCAACCTGGACATGGTGGTCCAGAACGTCTCCGCCGCCTCCACCGGGCTCACCGACATCTCCTTCACGCTGCCCAAGTCCGAGGGCAAGAAGGCCATCGCCGCGCTGGAGAAGGTGCAGGGCACGGTCGGCTTCGACTCGCTGCGCTACGACGACCAGATCGCGAAGATCTCCCTCGTCGGTGCGGGCATGAAGACCAACCCGGGCGTGACGGCGACCTTCTTCGAGGCGCTGTCCGACGCCGAGGTCAACATCGAGCTGATCTCCACCTCGGAGATCCGTATCTCGGTCGTCACCCGCGAGGAGGCCGTGCAGGACGCGGTCCGCGCCGTCCACTCCGCCTTCGGGCTGGACAGCGACACCGACGAGGCCGTGGTCTACGGCGGCACCGGCCGCTGACCGGCGCTTTCCGTCGGTCGGTCGGGCCCACTGGCCACGGTGGTGCGCGCTGACGGACAATGGCGCTCCCCGCCCCTGCAACCGGCAGGCAGGCGGGGAGCGTCTTTGTGTCCCTGGAGCCTGACGCGCACGGGGAGCGCGGTCGAGGGCCTGGGAGACACGGGGCGTTCACGGAGACTGAGAGATGTGTGTATGACGGCATGTGGTGTGTTTTCGCGCACAGTGCCTGTCGCGTACAACCCTGACGGGGGGAAACGTGTCAAACAGGCGTGGCAGAGGTACTCGGAATCGCAACGGCCCCTGGTCGCCCCAGCGCTGGTGCTGGAGGGCTACCAGTGGCGGGAGGCATGTCTGTGATCGCGCCGTGGCCCGCCGCGCGCCCCTCGCGTCCGCTCACACAGCATGGGGACGCTGACGAGGCGATGGCACATGGCACCACAGTCGATCACCTGACCGAGACCTACCGCGCCCACTACAAGTCCCTGCTCGGGCTCGCGGCGCTCCTGCTCGACGACACCGCCTCGTGCGAGGACGTCGTCCAGGAGGCGTTCATCCGCGTCCACTCGGCGCGCAAGCGCGTGCGCGACCCCGAGAAGACCCTCGCCTACCTCAGGCAGACGGTCGTGAACCTCTCCCGCTCCGCGCTGCGCCGCCGCATCCTCGGGCTCAAGCTGCTCTCCAAGCCGATGCCCGACATGGCGAGCGCCGAGGAGGGGGCGTACGAGCAGCTCGAACGGGATCAGTTGATCAAGGCGATGCGCGGTCTGCAGCGGCGCCAGCGGGAAGTGCTGGTGCTGCGGTATTTCGCCGATATGACCGAGGCTCAGGTGGCCGAGGCGCTCGGTCTCTCCCTGGGCTCCGTGAAGGCTTACGGGTCGCGCGGGATCGCCGCGCTGCGTACCGCCATGGAGGCGGCGTCATGAGTGACGGACTGGGTCTCCCCGACGGCGAGGAGCCGCGCGGGTCGCACGAGGTGCCGGGGGGCTCCCCCGAGGCACCGGGCTCCCCCGAGGCACAGGGCTCCCCTGAAACGCCGGGCTCCCCCGAGGCGCGGGGCGCCCGCGAATCCGGCGGGCCGCGCGAGCGTGCGATGCCGTCCGGCGCCGCCGAACCGGGCACCCGTCCGGACGGCCCGGAAGGGCCCGCGGATCAGCGTCCCGCGGCGGCTCAGGGCGCCGGGGACGCGGGCCCGTCGGGTGAAGCCGGTGCGCAGGGGTCCGGTGCTCCCGAGGAGATGTCGCTCGACCTGTTCGACGAGTCCGCACTCAGCTCCGAGGAGGAGACCCTCCGGGACCTCCTGCAGCACAGCGTCCGCGGCATCGAACCGCCCGCCGAGAGCTTCGACCGCACCCTCGACCACCTCCAGCGGGCGGTGCCCGCACGGCGTGCGCACCGCCGCCAGGCGATGGTCGGCGGCGTGGCGGCGGCCCTCGTGGCCCTCGTCGGCGTGCCCGCGCTCGTCTACGGCGGCGTACCCGGCGTCGGCGGGGACGACCACCCGGTGACCGCGGGCAGCGTCCACGGCCAGACCCGCGGCCCCGACGCCGGCGCCGGCGGGAACGGCGGCAAGGGCGAGGAGGGCCGGGACGGCGGCAAGGACAACGACAAGGACAAGAAGCACAAGGGCGACGGAGGTGCCCACCCGGCACCCACCGGCGGCCCCGGCGACAGCGCCGACCCCAACGAGAGCCTCAGCGCCAGCGCACCCACCTGCGGCAGCAACCAGCTCGGCGGGGGCTCCGCGGAGTCCGGGGCGCCCGACAGCAAGGGCACTGTCTACGGCAGCTTCCGGGTCGCCAACGTCTCCGGCGACCCCTGCACGGTCCAGGGCGAAGGGCTGGTCGGCGCCTCCGTGCAGGGCAGGGCCGGCGGCGGGCAGGTCCTGGTCGTCGACCACACCGCGGGTGACCCGGCGCCCGGCCTCGGCGATCCGGCCGCCGCGCGGGACGAGGTCGTGCTGCGCCCCGGCCAGGCGTACGTGGTGAAGTTCGCCTGGGTGCCCAGCGGCGGGTGCAGTTCGCCCACCCCGCAGGGCGGCCGCAACGACGGCGAGACGGCCGGCCCCGGTACCGGGAGCGGCGACGGCTCCGCGGACGGCGGCGGGGACAGCTCCGGCGGCAGCACCGGAACGCCCGGCGAGGGCGACGCCGGTGGCGGTGACTCGGGCGGCGGCGACGCCGCGGTGGTGGTCTCCCACACCCCGGAGGGCGGCGCCCCCGCCGCGGGGACGAAGGTGTCCGGAGCGTGCGGCAGCGGAACGGTTTACCGCACGGGCGTGATCCCGCAGACCTGACCCGGCTGCGAAGCCCTCGCGGGCCGGGCCCGCGAGGCAGTGGTGCGAGCGGGCATGCGCCGGGGGTGGTGCGAGCGGGCCCTCCTGGCAGCGGCGCCGGCGTGTGGCCGTACTGTGGGAGTGTGTACCGGTTCCTGCTGACGCCGCGATGGTGGGCGATCAACCTCTTCGCCCTGGTGGCGATTCCGGTCTGCGTCCTGATGGGCAGTTGGCAGCTCAGCCGCTTCGACGACCGCGTCGACCGGCATCAGGAGCAGCGGGAACAGTCGAGCGCGGAGGCGCGTGCCGAGGCGCGGCCGTTGCGGGAGCTGCTTCCGGTGACCCAGGAGACGGTGGGCCGCACGGCTACGGTGACGGGCCGGTTCGACGCGGCGCACCCGCTGCTGGTCCCCGACCGGACGGTCGAGGAGAAGCGGGGTTTCTACGTGTTGTCCCTGCTGCGCCCCGACGGCGGCGGCAAGGCTTTGCCGGTGGTGCGTGGCTGGCTGCCGGGCAAGGCCGATCCGGCCCGGGTGCCCGCGGCGCCCGAGGGGGAGGTCACCGTCACGGGAGTGCTGCAGGCGCCGGAGTCGCAGCACGACGCCGGTGCTCCGGGCGCGCTGCCGGAGGGGCAGCTGGGGTTCGTGAGCGCCGCGCCGCTCGTCAACGTCGTCCCGTACGGGGTGCGGGATGCCTGGATCACCGAGCAGCACACCCAGCGGCCGCTGAGGCCGGTGCCGCCGGTCGCGCCCGACAACACCGGCCTCGACATGAAGGCGTTCCAGAACCTGGGCTACACGGCGCAGTGGTTCGTCTTCGCCGGGTTCGTGGTGTTCATGTGGTTCCGCTTCTTCCGCCGGGAGGCGGAGACGGCAGCGGACGCCGCGCTGGGGCTCACGCCGGACGGTCCGGAAGCGGATGCCGACCTTCCGCGTCCGTCCGCGGAAGATGCCGCAACGCGAAGTCGATCTCCAGCCGGATCTGCTTGATCCGCTCCTCCACCACGAGGGAACCGTGTCCCGCGTCGTAGCGGTACACCTCGTGCGGGTGGCCGCGCTCCTCCAGCCTGGTGACGTAGTTCTCGACCTGCCGGATCGGGCAGCGGGGGTCGTTGACCCCGGCCGAGACGTAGACGGGCGCGCGCACCTTGTCGACGTACGTCAGCGGCGAGGACGCCTCGAACCGCTCGGGCACCTCCTCCGGCGTGCCGCCGAGCAGGGTGCGGTCCAGGGACTTCAGCGCCTCCATCTCGTCGTGGTAGGCGGTGACATAGTCCGCGACCGGCACCGCGGCCAGTCCCAGCGCCCACACCTCCGGCTGGACGCCGAGCCCGAGAAGGGTGAGGTAGCCGCCCCAGGAGCCGCCCGCCAGCACCAGCCGGTCCGGATCGGCGAGCCCGGAGCCGACGGCCCAGGCGCGGACGGCGTCGATGTCCTCCAGCTCGATCAGGCCGACCCGGTGCTTGAGGGCGTCCGTCCAGGCGCGGCCGTATCCGGTGGAGCCGCGGTAGTTGACCCGCACGACGGCGAAGCCGTGGTCGACCCAGGCGGCGGGCTGCCCGGCGAAGGCGTCGCTGTCGTGGTGGGTGGGGCCGCCGTGCACCTCGAAGACGGTGGGGAAGGGGCCCTTCCCGGCCGGCTTCTGCACCAGTGCGTGCACGGTTCCGCCGGGCCCCTCGACCCAGGCGTCCTCGACGGGCACCGAGCCCGGAGCCGTCATCCCGGGCGGGTCGAGCACGGTGGCGCCGCTCGCGGAGCGCACCTGGGGCGGCTCGGCGGCGGACGACCACAGGTACTCCACGGCGCCGTCCGGCCGCGCCGTCACACCCATGACGGATCCGGCGGGCGTCTCGATCCGGGTGCGCGTACCGCTCGCCAGGTCGTAGCGGAAGAGCTCGTCGCGGGCCCGATGGCTGTGGGCGATCAGCAGCGCCGAGGCGTCCGGATACCACTCGGCGGCGACATCGCCGGGCAGGTCCAGCTCCAGCTCCGTGGTCGTGCCCGCCACCGGGTCCCAGAGCATCGGCTCCCACCGGCCGTGCCGCTGGTGGCCGACCAGGAGCCGGGGGTCGCCGTCGACCGGCGCGAAGCCGAGCACGGTCAGGCCCAGTTCCTCGGTACCGCCCTCGCTGTCGTCCAGTTCCGCGACGGTCGAGCCGTCGGGGCGTACGACACGGAGTGCCGCGTGCATGGCGTCACCGTGCTCGGTGTGCTCGATCACCAGCAGGCTGCTGTCGTGCGAGAGATCCCCCACGCCCGCCGACTCGCTGTGCCGGTAGATCTCGACCGGCGCGGGCGAGCCGGGGCGCAGCACATGGACGGTGGAGCCGTCCTCGTCCGTGGAGCGGCCGAGCACCACGGTGCCGTCCCGGCCGAGCGCCAGGCCTGCCGGGTAGGAGGGGTCCAGCCCCTCGACGGCGCGGGCGTCGGGGCCGCCGCCGAAGGGCTGCCGCATCCAGACACCGAACTCGTCGCCGTCGGTGTCCGAGAACCACCAGATCCACTCGCCGTCGGGCGAAAGGGTGCCGTCCGTGGTCCCGTTGGGCCGGTCGGTCACCTGCCGCTGTTCGCCGGTCGTCCGGTCCCAGGCGTACAGCTCGAACGTGCCCGTCGCGTTCGATACGAACAGCGACCGGGCGGGTGCGTCCTCGGCCCACTCGGGCAGTGAGACGCGCGGCGCCCTGAACCGCTTCTCCCAGTCGGGCATGGCGTGGTCGGGCAGTGCGTTCTGATCCATGCGCCCCATTGTGGCCCGGGGCGGTGGAACCGGGGCGGGCCGGTGTACCGGGGCCCGCGGTCGGGCGGACGGACGGACGGGCGGACCCGCGGACGGGCGGACCGGCGGACCCACGGGCGGGCGGACGGGCGGACCCGCGGACGGGCGGACCGGCGGTGCGGGGACCGGCAGTGGGAGTGCGGGGTCCCGAACAGTACAGTTCGAGCCGTCCCTGTTCGAGAGCTGTGCGATCTCCAAAGGTGAGATGCGATCTCCGAGGTGAAGGTGGCTGCGATCTCCGACGTGTCCGCGAAGTCCCCGTCCGCCGCTGTACCGCCCGAGGTGACGGTCGTCGGTGTCGGAGCCGACGGCTGGCCGGGGCTGGCCGAGCCCGCCCGGGAGGCCCTGCGCGCCGCCGAGGTGATCTTCGGGGGCGCGCGGCAACTCGATCTGCTGCCCGCCGGGGCGTGCGCCGCGGAGCGGGTGGCGTGGCCGTCCCCGCTGCGGCCCGCCGTGCCGGGGCTGTTCGCAGCGCACGCGGGGCGCCGGATCGCGGTGCTGGCCAGTGGCGACCCGTACTTCTACGGCATCGGCCGCACCCTGGCCGAGCTGCTGCCGGAGCTGTCCCTCCGGGTGCTGCCGCATCCCTCGTCCGTGAGCCACGCGTGTGCGCGGCTCGGCTGGGCGCAGGAGGAGTGCGAGGTCGTCAGCGTGGTCGGCCGGCCGCTCGCCCGGATCGCCGCCGCGCTGCACGACGGGCGGCGGCTGCTGGTGCTCAGCGCCGGGGCCGACACCCCGGCCCGGGTCGCGGAACTGCTGCGCGAGCACGGCTTCGGGCCGAGCCGGATGCGGGTGCTGGAGCAGCTCGGCGGCCCGCGCGAGCGCTCCTGCGAGGGGACGGCACAGGACTGGGGGCATCCGCCGGGCGACCCGCTGAACATCGTCGCCGTGGTCTGTGCGGCCGACCCGGACTCCGGCCTGGTGCGGCCGGGTGCCGTACCCGGGCTGCCGGACGCCGCGTACGAGCACGACGGGCAGCTCACCAAGCGCCATGTGCGGGCCGCGACGCTGGCCGCGCTGGCGCCCGCACCCGGTGAACTGCTGTGGGACGTGGGCGGCGGTGCCGGGTCGATCGCGGTGGAGTGGCTGCGGGCCCATCCGGCCTGCCGGGCGGTGACCGTGGAGCGCAGCGGCGAGCGTGCCGCGCGGATCACGCGCAACGCCGACCGGCTCGGGGTGCCGGGGCTGCGGGTGGTCACCGGCACGGCGCCGGAGGCGCTGTCGGGACTGCCCACACCGGACGCGGTGTTCGTCGGCGGCGGGCTGACGGCGCCCGGCCTGCTGGCCGCCTGCTGGGCGGCGCTGCCGGTGGGCGGGCGGCTGGTCGCCAACACCGTCACGCTGGAGTCGGAGGCGCTGCTGGTGCGCTGGTACCGCAGGTACGGGGGTGAACTGGTGCGGCTCTCGGTCGCGCACGGGGTGCCGGTGGGTGGTTTCACCGGCTGGCGGCAGGCGATGCCGGTGACCCAGTGGGCGGTGTGCAAGGGCGCTGCGGACGGGACGGGCGAGCCGCCCGAAGACGCGTGGGGGCCCGAGGACGCACGGGGACCTGAGGACGCACGGGGACCCGAGGACGCACGGGGGCCCGAAGACGCATGGGGAGACGAGAGATGACGGTGTACTTCATCGGCGCCGGACCAGGCGCCGCCGACCTGATCACGGTGCGCGGCGCCCGGACGCTGGCCGCCTGCCGGGTCTGCCTGTACGCGGGCAGCCTGGTGCCCCGGGAACTGCTCGCCGAGTGCCCGCCCGACGCGCGGCTGGTCGACACCGCGCAACTCGACCTGGACGCCATCACCGAAGAGCTGGTCCGCGCACACCGGGAGGGGCACGATGTGGCGCGGCTGCACTCGGGCGACCCGTCCGTCTTCAGCGCCGTCGCCGAACAGATGCGGCGGCTGACGGCCGCGGAGGTGCCCTACGAGGTCGTGCCCGGCGTCCCCGCGTTCGCGGCGGCGGCCGCCGCGCTGAAGCGGGAGCTGACGGTGCCGACCGTCGGCCAGACCGTCGTGCTGACCCGGGTCGCCCGGCAGGCCACCCCCATGCCGGACGGCGAGGACCTGGCCACGCTGGGCCGCAGCGGCGCACTGCTCGTACTGCACCTCGCGGTGCGGTACGTGGACGAGGTGGTCGCCGAACTCCTCCCGCACTACGGAGGCGACTGCCCCGCAGCGGTCGTCGCGTTCGCCAGCCGCCCGGACGAGGTCGTGCTGCGGGGCACCCTGGAGGAGATCGCGGAGCAGGTGAAGGCGGCCGGGCTCAGCCGGACGGCCGTCATCCTGGTCGGCCGCACCCTCGCCGCCGAGCACTTCCGCGACAGCCACCTCTACTCCGCGGAACGCGACCGCCACATCTGCTGAGGCGACCGCCACATCTGCTGAGGCGACCGCCACACCTGCTGCGGGAGTGCGTGCCGGGGCGGCTAGCGCACGGCGCTGCGCCCGACGACCGTCCCCGCGCGGTCGATGCAGATGACGTCCACCCGCACGGGTGCCCCGCGCAGGACGGCGAGCGCCTCGTCGCGCGCTGCCTCGGCGACGAGATCGCCGAGCGGGACATGCGCCGCGGCGCACATCTGGAGCGCGGCGAGACCGGTGTTGGCCGCCCGGATCCGGTCCGCCAGCTCCTCGTCGGCGCCGCCGGTCCCGGCCAGGCCGGCCAGGAAGCCCTTGTCGACCTGGGAGCGCTTGGAGTGCAGGTCCAGGTGCCCGGCCGCCAGCTTGGACAGCTTGGCGAAGCCGCCGCAGACGGTGAGCCGGTCCACGGGGTGGCGGCGTACGTACTTGAGTACGGCGCCCGCGAAATCCCCCATGTCCAGCAGCGCGTCCTCCGGGAGCCCGTACTCGGCGACGACGGTCCGCTCCGAGGTCGACCCCGTGCAACCGGCCACATGCGTCCGCCCCGCGGCACGGGCCACGTCCACCCCGCGCCGGATCGAGTCGATCCACGCGGAGCACGAGTAGGGGACGACGACGCCGGTCGTCCCCAGGATCGACAGCCCGCCGACGATCCCCAGCCGCGGGTTCCAGGTGGAGCGGGCGATCTCCGCGCCGTCGTCGACGGACAGGGTGATCTCCACGTCGGCACCGGCGCCTGCGCCTGCGCCTGCGCCGACGCCGGCGCCGACACCTGCGTCGGCGTGCTCGTCCGCCACACGGGCGACGTGCTCGCGCATCATCTGCCGCGGCACCGGATTGATGGCCGGTTCGCCCACGTCGAGCGGCAGGCCGGGGCGGGTGACGGTGCCCACACCGGGCCCGGCCCGGAACACGACGCCCGCACCCGGCGCCAGCGGGCGCACGGTGGCCCGCACCAGGGCGCCATGGGTGACGTCGGGGTCGTCTCCCGCGTCCTTCACCACCGCGGCCGTTGCCGCGGTGCCCGGCTGCAGGTCCTCGTACGCGAGGGCGAAGGCGGGGGTCTGGCCCTTGGGCAGGGTGATCGTCACCGGGTCGGGGAAGTCGCCGGTCAGCAGCGCGGTGTACGCGGCGGTCGTGGCCGCCGTCGCACAGGCACCCGTCGTCCAGCCCGGCCGCAGCCCGGTGTGCTTGAGTTGGGCATCGCGCCCGCCCTTGGCCTCGTCCACCGCGGCCCCGCTCGCCGCGGCCTCGCTCCCCGTGGCCTCGCTCGCCTCAGACATGAGAGGAACCGGATCCCGTGCACGCACTGATTCTCGGCGGGACGACGGAAGGCCGCCGCCTGGCGGAACTGCTGGCGGGCACCCCCGGCCTCCGGGTCACCAGTTCGCTGGCCGGACGCGTCGCGGGCCCCCGGCTGCCGCCGGGGGAGGTGCGGGTCGGCGGCTTCGGAGGCGTGCCGGGGCTCACAGGATGGCTGCGTACACACCATGTGGACGTTCTCATCGATGCCACCCATCCCTTCGCCGAGAAGATCAGTTTCCATGCCGCCGAAGCCGCCGCCGGAGCCCATGTTCCCCTGCTCGCCCTCCGCCGCCCCGGCTGGGTGCCCGGTGCGGGGGACAGCTGGCACCTGGCGGACTCCCTGCCGGAGGCAGCCCGGCTGCTGCCGCGGCTGGGACAGCGGATCTTCCTGACCACCGGACGCCTGGGGCTGGGCGCGTTCGCCGGGCCCGCGAGCACCGGGCTGTGGTTCCTCTCGCGCTCGGTCGACCCTCCGGAACCGGGCACGCCCCTTCCCGCCCGGATGGAGCTGCTGCTCAGCCGGGGCCCGTTCGCGCTGGACGACGAGCGCGAGCTGCTGCGCAGCCACCGCATCGAGGTGCTGGTGACCAAGGACAGCGGCGGTGCGGCCACCGCGCCCAAGCTCGTGGCGGCGCGGGAGGCGGGGCTGCCCGTCGTGGTCGTCCGCCGCCCCCCGGTCCCGGCGGGGGTCCGGGTGGTGACGAGTCCCGAGGAGGCGGCCGGGGCACTCCGCGGACTGTGACCGGCACCCCTTCCCCTTCCCCTTCCCCTTCCCCTTCCCCGGCCGCCTGCGCCGTCCTTCGGGCCGACTGCTCGAAGGGCGGTCGCCGAGCCGGCCGGCGCCGAGCCGCCTGGATCACTGGTTCGCCGCTTCGAAGGCGGCCTCCGCGTGCAGCCGGGCGGTGGGGAAGACGGGCACCGGGCTGTCCTGCGGCCCGATGAGCAACTCGATCTCCGTGCACCCCAGTACGATGCCCTCCGCCCCGTCCGCCACCAGCTCGCCGATGACGCGCCGGTACGCGGCACGGGACGCGTCCAGCACGGTTCCCCGGCACAGTTCCTCGTAGATCACGCGGTGCACCAGCTCCCGGTCGGCGGGGCCGGGGACCAGCACCGACAGGCCACCGGCCGCCAGCCGTCCCCGGTAGAAGTCCTGCTCCATGGTGAACGCGGTCCCCAGCAGGCCGACGCGCCGCAGCCCCGCCGCTCGCACCGCACCCGCCGTCGCATCGGCCAGGTGCAGCAGCGGCACCTCCACGGCCTCCTCGATGTGCTCGGCGACCCGGTGCATGGTGTTCGTGCACAGCACCAGCAGATCGGCGCCCGCCGCCTCCAGGGCCCGGGCGGCGGCCGCGAGGATGCCGCCCGCCTCGTCCCAGCGCCCCTGCGCCTGCAACACCTCGATCTCGGCGAAGTCGACGGAGTACAGCACCAGCCGCGCCGAGTGCAGCCCGCCGTTCCGGTCCCTGGCCAGTTCGTTGAGCATCCGGTAGTACTCCGCCGAGGACTCCCAGCTCATTCCGCCGATCAGCCCGATGGTTCGCACCGCTGCCTCTGCCCTTCCTCGTCCCGTTCCGCACCGTTCCCCAGGGTCACAGGGGTCACTGGGGTCCCCAGGGTCCCCCGGGGCACTGGGGTCCC
This sequence comes from Streptomyces sp. NPDC006925, assembly GCF_042869575.1. NCBI lineage: Bacteria > Bacillati > Actinomycetota > Actinomycetes > Kitasatosporales > Streptomycetaceae > Streptomyces > Streptomyces sp. NPDC006925. The sequence continues at coordinate 189,735 of NZ_JBIAGB010000004.1, read as the reverse complement.
CAGGGTCACTGGGCGTCGTCGGGCACGGTCGTCTCGCTGCGAAGCGCCTGGAGCGTGTCGAGTTCGCGGTCGAGGTCGCGCCGTTTGGCCTGGAGCCGCTCGACCTCCTGCGCGAGCAACTGCTCCATGACGCCGTTGCGCTCCTCGAGCGGGGCCTCCAGACAGGGCAGCAGTTCGTTGACGGTGGCGCTGCTCAGTCCGGCGGCGAACAGATGCTGGATCATCACCACCCGCTCGACCATGGACGCGTCGAAGTCCCGCCAGCCGCCGGGCGTGCGCTGGGAGCGGATGAGTCCGTGCTCCTCGTAGTACCGCAGCGACCGGGCGCTGACGCCGCTGGCGTCCGCCAGCTCACCGATACGCATGAGACCTCCCGAGGCCGTCCGTGGGACTCCAGTGTTGCAGTTGACACCAGTGTGAGGTTCCACGCTCTGGGAGCCGCACCCACCGGGGGTGCCCAGGGGAATCGGAGGTCGTCATGACCGCGCGGATCCATCTGTGGTCGGACTACGTCTGCCCGTTCTGCCTGATCGCCGACGAGGTGATCGAGCGGGCGGTCCGCGACCGGCCCGACGTCGAGGTCGTCCACCATCCCCACGAACTGCGCCCCCGTCCGGCCGCCACCCTCCGCCCGGAGGACCCGTATCTGCCCGACATCTGGCAGCGTGCCGTGTATCCGATGGCACGCCGCCACCAGGTGCCGATGCGGCTGCCGACCGTCTCGCCGCAGCCCTACACCGAGTCGGCCTTCCGCGGCGCCCAGTACGCCGCGGAGCACGGCCGGGCCGGGGTCTACCACCGGCGCGTGCTGGCGGCCTTCTTCCGCGAGGACCTGGACATCGGGGACCGCGCGGTCCTGGTCCGGCTCGCCGCGGAGGCGGGACTCGACCCGGCCGGCTACGACGCGGCCCTCGACGACCCGGAGTACGCCGAGCGGCACCGGCGGGCACTGTCGGAGTCGGCCCGGATGGAGATCACCGTCGTCCCCACGCTCGTCATCGGCGACCGGCGCATCGAAGGCGTCGCCGCCGAGGGAGTGGTCCGCCGCGCGCTGCGGGAAGCGGTCGCCGTATGACCGCGGCCCCGGCCCGGCTCCGGGGTCTGCCGGCCCGCCACCGCGAACCGCACTCCGGCTCCACCGCCCGCTTCTGACCCCGCGCGGCCTCCCGCGCCTCTCGAATCCGTTCAGGCCCTTTCACGTTCGCGCTCTTCCGCGCCCTTTCGACCCAAGGACATCTCATGCACTGGCTCTACCTCGGCGCCGCAGTCGTCTTCGAGATCGCCGTCGCCCTCTCCGCCGGCAAGGCCCAGGGCTTCACCCGGCCCGCCTGGACCGCGGTCACCCTCGCCAGCGGCGGCATCGCCACCTATCTCCTCAGCCTGGCCCTGCTGACCTTCGACGTCGGCGTCGGCTACGCGATCTGGACCTCCGCCGCGGGGGTCGGGATCGTCGTCCTCGGCGCCCTCCTCTTCGGCCAACGCCTCGACTGGCGCAAGCTCCTGGGCATCGCCGCGGTCATCGTCGGCGTCGTCGGCCTCCAGCTCAGCGGAGCGGCCTGACCGTCCGCCCCGGCCGCCTAGCCGGCCGGCCAGCCCGCCGGCGGTCCGCCGTCCCTGTTCCGCCGCTTCCCCCGCTGCTTCGTTCACCCGTTCCCGCATTCATGAGAAGGGCCCGCACATGTCCCACCGCACCGCCGCCGTCGGCAACAACGACACCTTCGGCAACGACGAGACCCTCGACAACAACGGCACCCTCCGCCATGGCGACACCAGCGGCGGCGACACCGCCGCCCGCAGCGGCCGGGCGCGAGCCTGGCTCGTGCTCCTCCTGGCCGGAGCGTTCGAGGTCGGCTACGCGCTCTCCGTGGGAGGGAGCCACGGCTTCACCGTGCTGTCGTGGTCGCTCGTCGCGGTCGTCTTCTTCCTGCTGACGCTCTTCTCTCTGAGCCTCGCCCTGCGCACCCTCGACGTCGGCCTCGGCTACGCGGTCTGGGCCGGTATCGGCGCCGTCGGAGCCGCGCTGCTCGGCCCCGTCTTCTTCGACGAGACCCTCACCCCGGTCAAGGCCCTGTGGCTGACCGTCATCATCGCCGGGGTGGTCTGGCTCAAGCTCTCCGACCGGCCCCAGCGCCCCCCGGCCGACGAGCTGCCCGCCCGGCCGGACCGGTGAGCAGCGGCCCACCGGCCGGGAGCCGCAGCCCGCTGTCTCCGCAGCGGGCTGCGGCCTGTTCAGTCCTCCGGATACCGGCGCGGGGTCCACACTCGCGTCGGGCTGTCCGCTCCGCCGAAGGTCCGGGTCTGCGAGGAGCCGACGATCAGCAGGGTGCGCATGTCCACTTGGTCCGGGTCCAGTTCGGCCAGTGGGACGGTGCGGATGCGCTCGCCGTCCCCGCCGATGTCGCGGGCCAGCACGACCGGGGTGTCGGGGGCGCGGTGCTCCAGCAGGACCTCGCGGGCCTTGCCGACCTGCCAGGTGCGGCTGCGGGAACCGGGGTTGTAGAGGGCGAGCACCAGGTCGGCCGCCGCCGCGGCGCGCAGCCGGCCGGCGATGACCTCCCAGGGCTTGAGGCGGTCGGAGAGGGAGAGCACGGCGTAGTCGTGGCCCAGCGGCGCCCCCACGCGGGCGGCTGCCGCATTGGCGGCCGTCACCCCGGGCAGCACCCGAACCGGGACGTCCGCGTACGCGTCCTGCTCGGCCGCCTCCAGTACGGCCGTCGCCATGGCGAACACGCCGGGGTCCCCGCCGGAGACGACGGCCACCCGCCGCCCGCGCCGGGCCAGTTCCAGGGCGAACTCCGCGCGCTCGGCCTCCACCCGGTTGTCCGAGCCGTGCCGCCGCTGGCCGTCCCGTCGCGGCACCCGGTCCAGATAGGTCGTGTAGCCGACCACGTCGTCGGCGGCGGCCAGCGCGCCGCGCGTCTCGGGGGTGAGCCACAGCGGCCCGGCGGGGCCGGTGCCCACGACGACGACCTCGCCGGGGGAGTCCTCGCGGCACTCGCGGGCCGCCGCGCCGACCTTGCTCGGCAGCACGGCGACGGAGAAGTACGGCACGGACTCCGGGTCCACGTCCGCGACCCGCCCGGTGCGCTCACCCTGCATCGTGGCGCGTTCCACGTAGCGGGCCTCGGCCAGCCGCCCCGACCGCTCCAGCGCCCGGCGCACCTTGGGGAACGTACGCCCCAGCTTCATCACGGCCACCGCGTCGCTGGAGGCGAGCCGGGCGGTCAACTCCTCCTCGGGGAGTGTGCCGGGCAGCACCGTCAGCGCCTCCTCGGCCTCCGACAGCGGAGTGCCGAGCCGGGCGGCCGCCGCGCTCACGGAGGTGACACCGGGGACGACCTCGGTCGGATACCGGTGCGCCAGCCGCTTGTGCATGTGCATGTACGAGCCGTAGAAGAACGGGTCGCCCTCGGCGAGCACGGCCACCGTCCGCCCCGCGTCCAGATGCGCGGCCAGCCGCGCCGACGCCTCGGCGTAGAAGTCCTCCAGCGCGCCCCGGTAGCCACCGGGGTGGTCGGTGGACTCCGTGGTGACGGGGTAGACCAGCGCCTCCTCCATGTGGTCGGCCCGCAGATGGCGCTCCGCGATGGAGCGTGCGATCGACCGGCCGTGCCGGGCACTGTGGTACGCGACGACGTCCGCCTCCGCGATGGCCTCCACCGCCCGCACCGTCATCAGCGACGGGTCACCGGGCCCCAGCCCCACGCCGATCAGCCGCCCGGCGCCGCCGGTGTCCTCGGCTCCGGTCGCTCCGGGGGCCCGGGCTTCGGCCGCCGCGGGGCCGCCGGTCGCCGGGTTGCCGGTTGCCGGGTTGCCGTGCGCCGCCGCGCCGCTCGCGGGTGTGCCGCTCCCGCCGTTCGCCGCCGCGTCGTGCGCTGCCGCATCGTCGGACACGGTGTTCACCTGCTCCTCCTCCGCGCTGCCGGTCACGTGCCTCATTCCTCCTCGCTCGCAATGGCGTTGAGCGCGGAGACGGCCATGGCGCTGCCACCCCTGCGGCCGTGGACGATCAAGTGCTCCAGCCCGGCGGAGTGCTCGGCCAGCGCCTGCTTGGACTCCACGGCCCCGACGAACCCGACCGGCACCCCGATCACGGCAGCCGGCCGCGGCGCCCCCTCCTCGATCATCTCCAGCAGCCGGAACAGCGCCGTGGGCGCGTTGCCGATAGCCACCACCGAGCCCTCCAGCCGGTCGCGCCACAGTTCGAGGGCGGCAGCGGTGCGCGTCGTCCCCAGTTCGGCCGCGAGCCGGGGCACCTCCGGGTCGGCGAGAGTGCACACCACCTCGTTGTCGGCCGGGAGCCGCCTGCGGGTGACACCGCTGGCGATCATGGCGACGTCGCAGAGCACGGGCGCGCCCGCGCGGAGGGCCGCGCGGGCCTCCGCGACGACCCGCGGGGTGTGGGCGAGGTCCCGGACGAGGTCGACCATGCCGCACGCGTGGATCATCCGTACCGCGACCTGGCTGACATCGGCGGGCAGCCCCGCCAGGTCCGCCTCGGCGCGGATGGTGGCAAAGGACTGCCGGTAGATGGCAGCGCCGTCCTTCTCGTACTCGAACACTGTGTTCCCGCTCGTCGTCATGGGCCTGCCGTCGCTGAGTCCTCGCGCGCGGGCGCACGGGCCCCGCTGCGCTCGGACGGTCGGTTGCTCTCCCGTACCGCGGCGCCCGCAAGCGCGCCGCCACCGTGCCCGGTTCCGTCGTCCCGGTGCGGTCCGCTGTCCTCCGGTACGCGGGCCGACGCGGCGGCCGCGCCCGGGTCGGAGCCGGTGGGGACCGGGACGGCGAGTGCTTCGCCGGTGCCGCGCACCACCGCCACCCGGTAGCCGTCGGCCCCGGCGACGACCTCCACCCGGTCGCCGCGCGGATGCCCGCACCGGCGCTCGCACCCGGACCAGTACACGGGCAGTGCGAACGAGTCGCTGCCGGCGCCGGGACCGGAAACAGGACCAGGGCGGGCCAGGGCAGCGGCGGCGTCGGCGTGTACGTCCGTCAGGGACTTGGCGCAGCCCGGGCGCCCCGCGCAGGCGCCCGCTCCCCGCCAGGGCGAGGCGGGATCGGTCACCAGCCCTGCGCCGTCGAGCGCCGCGAGGGCGCCGGGCGCATGCGAGGGCGTGAGGCCGGGGACGACGACGCCCCGCCACGGGGTCATCCGCAGCGCGCCGTCGCCCTCGCGTTCGGCGGTACGGGTCAGCAGCTCCCACTGCCGGCCGGTCAACCGGCCGAGCGGGGCGAGCACGGAGAGCGCCACCGCCCCGGAAGGGCCGGGGACCGGGCCGGGTACGGGAGCCTCCGCGGTCTTCTCCGCGCGGGTCTGTTCAGAGCGGGGGCCGAGCGCCGGGGCCGCCGGGAGAGGCGCGAGCGGCGCCTCCCGCGCTCCAGCTCTCAGCCGGAGTGCGGTCCTGCGGGCCAACTCGGCGCCGGTCACCGCGAGGTCGGCGACCCGCCAGGCGCGGAGCCCCGACTCGCGTACGGCTTCCAGGAAGGTCTCCGCGGCCACCACGGCCGCGGCTGCGGCGTGTTCGTCCGCGACGCGGAGCACCCCGGCGTCCCGGTCGGCGCCGAGGTACAGAAGTGTCGTGCCGTCCGGCTCGGCGAGCAGGGTCACATCCGCTCCGAGCGCGGCGACGTCGCCGCGACCGTCGTCCACGGCGAACAGGAAGCGCCCCGACAGTTCGCGCAGCGCTTCGCTTTCGCACAGTAGTCGGTCCAGCTCGGCGAGCTGTCCGGTGACGTCCCGGTGCCCGGAACCGTCCAGGCCGGACAGCGGCGAGGCCACGATGTTGCGGACGCGCTCGTGCGCGAGCGAGGGCAGCAGCCCCGCTCCGCTCAGCAACTCGGCCAGCTCGGGGCCCGCATCCGCCCGGAGGCCCCGGAGTTGGACGTTTCCGCGGGAGGTCAGATGCAGTTCGCCGGAGCCGAGCCGGGTCGCCGCCGTGTGCAGGGCCGCCGCTTGTGCGACGTCGAGCACGCCGCCGGGTACCCGTACGCGTGCCAGCCCGCCGTCGTCCGCCCGGTGCAGCCGCAGCGCTCCCGGGCAGGCGTCGGCTCGCTCGCGCGGGGCCGCGCAACTAGTTGCATCAGCAACTGGCGTGGTGCCGTGCGCGGACGGACGACTGGAGGGCATGACCATGTCGGCGAGCATACCGACCCCCGTCGACCCCTCCCCGGAGCACCGGACCGCCCCGCCGGCTCCCGCCGTCACAGGCATCGGCCGACGCGCGGCCGACGAGCCGTGGGCGGGAGGCGGGCGGGAGGCGGACGGCCGGCGGACGGGCGGGTGGCCACCGCCCGGTGGCCACCGCGCGAGCCGCCCCCGACGGGTGCCCTCCCGCCGCGCGCCGGGTCCCCGTACGATGCTGTGGGCGGACCATCCGGTCCGCCCACATCGCCAGCGACGGCGACAGGGGAGGAAGCCCGGTGCGAATCCGGCGCGGTCCCGCCACTGTGAACCCGGCCACGACCGGGTGAGCCAGGAACTCCCGCCGTCCGAGACCGCCCGGGGCGCGGACACCCCGAGGAAGGGCCGACAGCAGCATGCCGCTTTCGTCACGCGACAACGCCGATGCCGACGCGACCGTCGCCACGCCCGACGACGCCCCCCGGATGATCCTGCTCCTGTCGACCTCCGACACGGACCTCCTCAGCGCCCGTGCCGCCTCCGCCGAGGCCTCCGCCCCCGCCGAGGTCACCGCCTCCGCCGAGGCCTCCGCGCCGGCCCCGGGCGACGGAGTCGACGGCCCTGCCGCCGCCCCGCTCACCTACCGCTACGCCAACCCGAGCCGCATACCCGAGGACACCCTCGGTACCGAACTCGAAGCGCTGCTGGACGGTGTCGACCTCGTCGTCGTCCGGCTGCTCGGCGGCGTGAGGGCCTGGCAGCAGGGCATCGACCTGCTGCGCGACTCCGGCGTCCCGCTCGTCGTCCTGACCGGCGAACAGGCCCCGGACGCCCAGCTCATGGCGGCCTCCACGGTCCCCATCGGAGTGGCGGCCGAAGCACACGCCTACCTCGCGCACGGCGGTCCCGCCAACCTCGTGCAGCTGGCCCGCTTCCTCTCCGACACCGTGCTGCTCACCGGCCACGGCTTCGAGCCCCCGGCACCCGCCCCCGCATGGGGCCACCTGGACCGCGAACCGTCCACCCGCGAACGCCCCGCCGGTGAGCCGGGCCCAGGCCGCGACGCCTCGCCCGGCGCCCCGGCATCGTCGAGGACGGCCCCCACCATCGCCGTCCTCTACTACCGCGCCCACCACATGAGCGGCAACACGGCCTTCGCCGCGGCGCTCTGCGACGCCGTCGAAGCGGCGGGCGGCAGGGCGCTCCCCCTCTACGTGGCCTCGCTCCGCGCCCCCGAACCCGAGCTCGTCGAGGAACTCCGCGCCGCCGACGCCATCGTGACGACGGTGCTCGCGGCGGGCGGCACCAAACCCGCCGAGGCCGGTGCGGGCGGCGACGACGAGGCATGGGACGCGGGCGCCCTCACCAGCCTGGACGTACCGATCATCCAGGCGCTGTGCCTGACCGCGCCCCGCACCGACTGGGAGCAGAACGACGAGGGCGTCTCCCCGCTCGACGCCGCGAGCCAGATAGCCGTGCCCGAGTTCGACGGCCGGCTCATCACGGTGCCGTTCTCCTTCAAGGAGATCGACGCCGACGGTCTGCCGTCCTACGTGGCCGACCCGGAGCGCGCCGCGCGGGTCGCGGGCATCGCCGTACGCCACGCCCGGCTGCGGCACATCCCGGCAGCAGAGAAGCGGCTGGCGCTCGTCCTGTCCGCCTATCCGACCAAGCACTCCCGGATCGGCAACGCGGTCGGCCTCGACACCCCGGCCAGCGCCGTCGCACTGCTCCAGCGGCTCCGCGCGGAGGGCTACGACTTCGGCGACGAGGACATCCCCGGCCTGCCCCGAACCGGAACCCCGGCGACCGGCACCGCACCGGCGCACGCACCCGCGGCCGACCCGGCCCACGCCGCCCCGGCAGCCGAAGCCGACGCAGTCGACGCGGACGGTGCCACCGAACCGGAGGAACACGTCGGCGACGCGCTCATCCGCGCGCTCATCGAAGCCGGCGGCCACGACCAGGACTGGCTCACCGAGGAGCAGCTGGCCCGCAACCCGGTCCGCATCCCGGCAGCCGACTACCGCCGCTGGTACGCCACGCTCCCGCAGGAGCTGCGCGAGGCCGTAGAGGAACACTGGGGCCCGCCGCCGGGCGAGATGTTCGTCGACCGCACCCACAACCCGGACGGCGACATCGTCCTGGCCGCCCTGCGCCACGGCAACCTGCTGATCCTCATCCAGCCGCCCCGCGGCTTCGGCGAGAACCCCATCGCCATCTACCACGACCCGGACCTGCCGCCCTCGCACCACTACCTGGCGGCCTACCGCTGGATCGCCGCGCCGCAGGCCGACGGCGGATTCGGCGCCGACGCGATGATCCACCTGGGCAAGCACGGCAACCTGGAGTGGCTGCCCGGCAAGAACGCGGGCCTGTCCGCTGCGTGCGCACCCGACGCCGCGCTCGGCGACCTGCCCCTCGTCTACCCGTTCCTGGTCAACGACCCGGGCGAGGGCACCCAGGCCAAACGGCGGGTGCACGCCACGCTCGTCGACCACCTGGTGCCGCCGATGGCCCGCGCCGACTCCTACGGCGACATCGCCCGGCTCGAACAGCTCCTGGACGAGTACGCGCAGATCAGCTCCATGGACCCGGCCAAGCTTCCGGCGATCCGGGCCCAGATCTGGACCCTCATCCAGGCGGCCCGGCTCGACCACGACCTCGGCCTGGAGGAGCGGCCCGACGACGACGGCTTCGACGACTTCCTCCTGCACGTCGACGGCTGGCTGTGCGAGGTCAAGGACGCGCAGATCCGCGACGGCCTGCACGTTCTGGGTGCCGCGCCGAGCGGCCCCGACCGCGTCAACCTGGTCCTCGCCATCCTCCGCGCCCGGCAGATCTGGGGCGGCACCACCAGCCTGCCCGGCCTCCGCGAAGCCCTCGGCCTGGACGAGTCCGCGGCCACCCGCACCACCTCCGACGAGGCCGAGGAGCAGGCCCGCGCCCTGGTCGAGGCGATGGAGGCGGCGGACTGGGACCCCGCGGCCGTGCCCCGCGCGGCCGCCGGGCATCCGCAGCAGGTCGCCGACATCCTCGACTTCGCGGCCCGCGAGGTCGTCCCCCGGCTGGCGGCCACCACCGCCGAACTCGACCACGCCGTCCACGCGCTCACCGGCGGCTTCGTCCCGGCCGGACCGTCCGGCTCGCCGCTCCGCGGGCTGGTCAACGTCCTCCCGACGGGCCGCAACTTCTACTCCGTCGACCCCAAGGCCGTCCCCTCCCGCCTCGCGTGGGAGACGGGCCAGTCCCTCGCCGACTCCCTCCTGGAGCGCTACCGCGCCGACAACGGCAGTTGGCCCACCTCCGTCGGCCTCTCCCTGTGGGGCACCAGCGCCATGCGCACGGCGGGCGACGACATCGCCGAGGCCCTCGCCCTGCTGGGCGTCCGCCCGGTGTGGGACGACGCCTCCCGCCGCGTCACCGGCCTGGAGCCGATCCCCGCCGACGAGCTGGGCCGCCCCCGGATCGACGTCACCCTGCGGATATCCGGCTTCTTCCGCGACGCGTTCCCGCACGCCGTCGCCCTGCTGGACGACGCGGTCCGGCTGGCCGCCTCCCTGGAGGAGCCGGACGACGTCAACCACGTACGCGCCCACACCCAGCAGGACCTGCGCGAACACGGCGACGAACGGCGCGCCACCACCCGCATCTTCGGCTCCCGCCCCGGCACCTACGGCGCGGGCCTCCTCCAGCTGATCGACTCCCGCGACTGGCGCACCGACGCCGACCTCGCCGAGGTCTACACCGTCTGGGGCGGCTACGCCTACGGCCGGGACCTGGCCGGCCGCCCGGCCCGCGACGAGATGGAGACCGCCTACAAGCGGATCGCCGTCGCCGCCAAGAACACTGACACCCGCGAACACGACATCGCGGACTCCGACGACTACTTCCAGTACCACGGCGGCATGGTCGCCACCGTGCGTGCGCTGCGCGGCTCGGCCCCCGAGGCATACATCGGCGACTCCACCCGCCCCGAGACGGTGCGCACCCGCACCCTCGTCGAGGAGACCTCCCGCGTCTTCCGCGCCCGGGTGGTCAACCCCAAGTGGATCGAGGCGATGCGCCGCCACGGCTACAAGGGCGCCTTCGAACTGGCCGCCACCGTCGACTACCTCTTCGGCTACGACGCCACCACCGGTGTGGTGGCCGACTGGATGTACGACAAACTCACCGAGACCTACGTCCTGGACGAGACCAACCGCGCCTTCCTCCAGGAGTCCAACCCCTGGGCCCTGCACGGCATCGCCGAACGCCTCCTGGAGGCCGAGTCCCGCGGCATGTGGTCCAAGCCCGACCCCACAGCGCTCGACGCCCTCCGCCAGATCTACCTGGAGACGGAAGGCGAACTGGAACAGGACGAATAGCGGCCCTGCGGCCGGTCCGGCAGATCCCAGCAGGTCTGCCGGACCCATCGGGCCCTGCCGGCAGAGGCCGTCGCGGCATCAGCGGCGAACTACTCCATGAGCCGCAGGACATCCGCGGCCGACCACTGCCGCTCGGCCCCCGGTGCCCCGGCGAGGTACTCCGCGACCACCGCCGCGCTCCACCCGCCGCCCGCCGAGAGCAGTCCGGTGGCCAGGAAGCGCAGATACGCGGCCGCCGGAGGCAGGTGCCGCACCTCTCCCACGTGCCACGGCGCGGTGCAGGTCAGCACCGGGCGGCCCGCCAACTCCCCGACGTACACCAGAGTCTCGTACCGCCCGGCGCCGATCCGGTCGCGTCCCCGCGCCAGGACCGGGGACAGATCGAGATCCGTCCCCGGCTCCCGGTACATCTCCTGCGCCGCGATGTCCGAGAACTGCCCCGCCGTCACCAGGTGCGCCACCGCGAGCGTGCGCCCTTCGGCGTCCGGATCGTAGAAGGCCCGCCCGCCGCCCCACACCGGCGACGCGGTCGCGAAGTACAGCACCCCGGGCAACTCCACCGGCACCGACTCCGCGGGCATCGTCCGGTCCCGGCACCCCGGATACCACCGGCTCGCACCCGGCGGCCGTCCTCCGGCGAGGTAGGCGCGCAACCGCTCCGGATGGACATTGGAACCGTAGGCGGCGTACCAGAGTTCCCGCGGCGTCCCCGTACGATCCGCGGCCATCCGTTCCACCTGCCGCACGGGACTCACGCCGTCCCAGCCGACACCGGACGTCCCGGCAGCGCCGCTACTGGGCGTCCGCTTCCGGCTCACCGCCGAAGCGCTCGCGGTAGCCCTCCAGGTCGTCCTCGGTGATCTTCTGGAAGAGCACCGGCGGCACCGTGAAGCCCGTACCGGCGGGCACCGAGGACAGGGACCTGGCCTCGTCCGCGCCCACCCACGCCGCAGTGTCGTCCGGCAGCGCGAAGGCGCTCCGCATGGCCTTGGCGGAGCTGGGGATGAACGGCTCGGAGACGACGGAGTAGAGGTGGATCAGGTTCATGGCCGTCCGCAGGGTCAGCGCAGCCGCGTCCTGGTCGGTCTTGATCTCCAGCCAGGGGGCCTTCTCCTCCAGGTAGGCGTTCCCGGCGCTCCACAGCGCCCGCAGCGCGGCCGCCGCCTTGCGGAACCGGAGCGCGTCCATGTGCTCCTCGTACTCCGCCAGGAGCCCCGCGATCTCCCGGCCGAGCTTCTCCTCCGCCTCGCCCGCTTCCGCGCCCGCCGGGACGGCGTCGCCGAAGCGCTTGCGGGAGAAGGACAGCACGCGGTTGACGAAGTTCCCGAGCGTGTCCGCGAGATCCTTGTTGACCACGGAGGAGAAGAACTCCCACGAGAAGGAGGCGTCGTCCGACTCCGGGGCGGCCGCCAGCAGGAAATACCGCCAGTAGTCGGCGGGCAGCAGCTCCAGCGCCGCGTCGGTGAAGATGCCGCGGTTCTGCGAGGTGGAGAACTTGCCCCCGTAGTAGTTGAGCCAGTTGAAGGACTTGACGAAGTCGACCTTCTTCCACGGCTCGCGGGTGCCCAACTGCGTCGCCGGGAACATCACCGTGTGGAAGGGGACGTTGTCCTTGGCCATGAACTCGGTGTAGCGCACGGACTCGTCCGCCTCGTACCACCAGGACTTCCAGTCCCGGCTGTCCGGCTGCGCGTCCGCCCACTCCTTGGTGGCACCGATGTACTCGATGGGCGCGTCGAACCAGACGTAGAAGACCTTGCCCTCGGCCGCCAGCTCCGGCCAGGTGTCCGCGGGCACCGGCACGCCCCAGTCCAGATCGCGGGTGATGGAACGGTCCTGGAGCCCCTCGGTGAGCCACTTGTGGGCGATCGAGGAGGAGAGCACCGGCCACTCGTCGGTGTGAGCATCGACGAACTTCTTGACCTTGCCCTCCAGCTTCGACTGGAGCAGGAAGAGGTGCTTGGTCTCCCGCACCTCCAGCTCGGTGCTGCCGCTGATCGCCGAACGCGGTTCGATCAGGTCGGTCGGGTCGAGCACGCGGGTGCAGTTCTCGCACTGGTCGCCGCGGGCCTTGTCGTAGCCGCAGTGCGGACAGGTGCCGATGATGTACCGGTCCGGCAGGAAGCGGCTGTCCGCCGCCGAGTACATCTGCCGGATGGCGCGCTCCTCGATGAACCCGTTTTGGTGCAGCTGCCGCGCGAAGCGCTGGGTGATCTCGACGTTCTGCGGCGAGGAGCTGCGGCCGAAGTAGTCGAAGGCCAGGTCGAAGCCCTCGTAGATGCCCCGCTGGACCTCGTGCTGCTGGGCGCAGAAGTCGGCCACCGGCAGCCCCGCCTCCGCCGCCGCGAGCTCGGCCGGCGTGCCGTGCTCGTCCGTCGCGCAGATGTACAGCACCTCGTGACCGCGCTGCCGCAGATAGCGCGCGTACACATCGGCCGGGAGCATCGACCCGACCATGTTCCCCAGGTGCTTGATCCCGTTGATGTACGGCAGCGCGCTGGTGATGAGGTGTCGAGCCATCCCGGGATGCTCCAATTGATCTTGCGGCCCCCACGGGTGCCACTACGGGTGCAGACAGACGGGCCGCGCGGGCCACCACCACCCACGGCACCGGCACGTACACCATGTACGCCACGTCCATGAGCCGTCCACTCTCGGTGACGGCACCCCACTACGGGCCGCAACCATCCTAACGACAGCTCCCGGGCCCTCGGAATCAGGATTCTCCCGGCCCGGGCCCGGGAGACCGTTGGCCGAGAGTGGCGGCCGCGTGCCCCCACGGCTCTCTCCGCGTGTGCGGACGCTGCGGGGTGACCGCGGAGAGGGAGTTGAGGAGGCGTTCTCCGACCCGAAGGCCGGTGTTGCCGGAGGCGCCGGGCGCAGCCGGGCCCGGCCGGCTGAAGGTGGCTGGCCCCCACTTGGCACCCGGGCACGCAGAAGGCCCATTCGCGATCAAGCGAATGGGCCTCTGACCTGTGTCGGGGTGGCGGGATTTGAACCCACGACCTCTTCGTCCCGAACGAAGCGCGCTGCCAAGCTGCGCTACACCCCGAAGCAACGACGACTACTTTAGCCCAGGGGAGCGCTGAGGCGAAATCGGGTTTCGCGGGGAGGTCGGTGTCGTGCCGGGAGGCGGCCCGCGGAGGGGCGCGGGGGGTCAGTTCTCGCGGGGGGTGAGGGTGAGGAGGGTCGCTTCCGGGGGGCAGGCGAAGCGGACCGGGGTGTAGCGGCTCGCTCCGCAGCCTGCGCTGACGTGCAGGTACGACTCGTGTCCGGCCGCGCGGTGGGTGGAGAGGCCCTTGACCCGGTCGGTGTCGATGTCGCAGTTGGTGACGAGCGCCCCGTAGAAGGGCACGCAGAGCTGGCCGCCGTGGGTGTGGCCGGCCAGGATCAGCGGGTAGCGCTCGGCGGTGAAGGCGTCGAGGACGCGCAGGTACGGAGCGTGGACGACGGCGAGGGAGAGGTCCGCGTCCGGGTCGGGGCCTCCGGCGACCTCGCCGTAGCGGTCCCGCTTGATGTGCGGGTCGTCCAGTCCGGTCAGGGCGATCTCCTGGCCGCCGTCCAGCTTGATGCGGCCCCTGGTGTTGGAGAGGCCGACCCAGCCGACCGAGTCGAAGGCGTCGCGCAGCTCCTCCCACGGGTTGTGGACGACGCCGACGGCGGGCGGATTCCCGTTCAGCCCGTGCTTGCCGGAGGCCTTCTCCATGAGGTACTTGGCGGGGTTGCGCAGCCTGGGGCCGTAGTAGTCGTTCGAGCCGAAGACGTAGGCGCCCGGGTACTCCATCAACGGGCCGAGGGCGTCGAGGACTTCGGGTACGGCTTCGGGGTCGGAGAGGTTGTCCCCGGTGTTGATCACGAAGTCGGGCCGCAGACCGGCCAGCTCCTGCAGCCACCGCTGCTTCTTCCGCTGGCCGCCGACCATGTGGATGTCGGAGACCTGCAGGACGCGCAGCGGATGCATACCGGGGGGCAGGACGGGCACCGAGACCCGTCGCAGGCGGAACGAGCGGACTTCCACACCGGCCGCGTACCCGACGCACGCCGCGCCGAGTGCCGTGATGCCGAGGGCTGTCTTGAGGGGGATCCGGTATCGCGCGCGCATGGCCCCATGGTCGCAGACCGGAAGGCGGGGTCGCGGTGCTGCGAGGTGCCGCTCCCGGCGGGGTGCCCCTCCCTGGCGGAACGGCCGCGGCTTTGCCCTCGGGTCTTGCGGGGTCTTCGCCGGGTTCCTCGCCGTCGGCCCCGCCGCGGGTCCGGCTGGGGCCCGTGAGGGGTGCGGCCGCCCGGATATCCCCGGCGCTCGGTGGCCGTGTGCTGGCACACTGGCCCCATGACCACGCTCAAGTCCCGGCTGCAGGACGACCTGACCGCAGCGATCAAGGAGCGCGACGAGCTCCGTTCCGCCACTCTCCGGATGACCCTTGCCGCGATCACGAAGGAGGAGGTCGCCGGTACGAGTGCGCGCGAGCTCTCCGACGACGAGGTGCAGAAGGTGATCACCCGCGAGGCGAAGAAGCGGCGGGAGGCGGCCGAGGCGTTCGCGGACGGGGGCCGTACCGAGCAGGCGGAGCGGGAGCGGGCCGAGGGCGAGGTGCTCGCGGACTACCTTCCCGAGCAGCTCTCGGACGAGGAGCTGGACGGGCTGGTCGCCGAGGCCGTCGAGGAGGCCCGGGCCGCCGGTGCCGAGGGGCCCAGGGCGATGGGCGCCGTCATGAAGGTCGTGAACCCGAAGGTCGCGGGCCGTGCCGAGGGTGGCCGGGTCGCGGCCGCGGTCAAGAAGCGGCTCGCGGGCTAGCTCGGTCCGGGGTGTGGCCGCGGGCCGGGTCGCCTGTCGGCGTGCCCGGGCCGCGCCCTTCGCGGTGCCGGCCCGTCGCGGCGTCTGCCCGTCGGCGGCGCCTGAGCGCCGGGCAGCGGGCCCCTGCGCCGCGGGCCCGCGGCAGCCTCTTGCGAGGCCCGGGGTACGGGCTTTCCGGTCCCGCGGTCTGCGGGGTACGGGCGCTCTCCGGGCGACGGGGATGTGTGACTGGCCGGACGACGGGCAGCTCGGGGTAGCCGGCACGGCCATCACCATGCCGACGACGTAAGGGGCACCCTCCATGGAGGGGTGCCCCTTACTCGTGGCCTGTCGGCGGGTCCGGTGCGTCCTTGCTGTGGCGCGGCCCCGGGTGCGGAGTGTCCGCGGAAGCCGCCGACCGGGCCCGGAGTGGGTGCCGACCGCATCGGACCCGCCACCCGCACCTCGCGGACTAGCGGCCCGTGCCCCGCGGACTCGCCACCCGTGCCCCGCGGACTCGCCACCCGTGCCCCGCGGACCGGCCACCCATTACCGGCGCACCGCGGACTCGCGTCCCGTACCCGAACCCCGCGGCTACGGGAAGCCGCCTGCTCCCGCGTCCCAGCCGCCGCCTCCGTCGGCGGCCCCACCGCCGTCGGCGCCGCCGCCTCCGTTGCCGTTGCCGCCCGGGAGTCCGCCGCCTCCGGCGTCGCCCGTGTCGCCGCCGGGCCCGCCGATGCCGCCGCCGTTGCCTCCGTTGCCGCCGCCGTCACCGCCACCGATCAGGTTGGGCGGGACGGTGATGTCCGGCCACGGGTTCCGGGGCTTGTTGTCATGGCCGTTGTCGTCCCGCTGCGGCGGGGAGGGCGGCTTGGGGGAGCGGTGCTTCTTGCCGCCGTCCCGGATCGGTACGTGGTGGAAGTCGGGTGCGGACTCGCCGGCCAGTGCGCCGGCCATCGCGTCCCGCCAGATGGGTCCGGGGACCTCGCCGCCGAAGACCTTGGCGTGCGGGACACCGCCGATGGTGATGTCGACCATCCGCGTGCGGTGGGCCGGGTCGCCGACCCAGACGGCGCCGGACATGTTCGGGGTGTAGCCGACGAACCAGGCGGCGTACCGCTGGTCGGTGGTACCGGTCTTGCCGGCGCTGTCGCGGCCGCTCAGTCCGGCCTTCTTGCCGGTGCCGTCCTCGACCACGCCGCGCAGCAGCGAGTTGACGGTGTCGGCGGTCTTCGTCTTCATCGCACGCTTGCACGAGGTCTTGGGCACGTCCAGCTTCTCGCCCTGCGCGTCGGTGATCGACTCGATGGCGACCGGGGTGCAGTGCACGCCGCGGTTGGCGAAGGTGGCGTAGCCCTCGGCCATGGTCAGCGGCGACATCTCCTGGGTGCCGAGCGAGATCGACGGCACCTGGTCGATCTTCTTGCCGTCGGCCCGTTCGATGCCCATCTTCTTCGCCATCTTCGTCACCGGGCAGATCCCGGTCTCCTCTATCAGGGAGACGAAGTAGGTGTTGACCGACTTCGCGGTCGCCTCCTTCATCCGGTAAGGGCCGACCTCGGTGCTGTTCTCGTTCTCGACCGGTGCCTTGCCGCGCCACTTGCCGCTGCAGGTGTCGACCGGCGAGGGGTACTGCATGCGGTAGGGCGACGGGTAGGACTTGTAGGGGCTGATGCCCCCGTCCAGCGCGGCGGCGGCGATCACGGGCTTGAAGGTGGATCCCGGTTGGTATCCGGCGCCGCCGCCCATGGAGCTGTCGACCGAGAGGTTTATCTGGGTCTCGTTCTCCTTGGGCTTGAAGCCGTAGGGGCGGGACTGGCCCATGCCGAGGATCTTGCCGGTGCCGGGCTGCACTATCGTCGCCGCGGTCGCGACCTTGTCCGACTGGTTCACATGGGACTTGATCGACTTCTGGACCGACTTCTGGGCCTTCGGGTCGAGCGTGGTCCTGATCGTGAGGCCGCCGCGGTTCCAGCGCTTGGCGCGCTCCTTGCGGGTCTTGCCGAACGATTCGTCGGTCAGGAAGACCTGGCGTACGTAGTCACAGAAGAAGCCCGCGCCCATGGTGGCGGTGATGCACCCGTTCTTGGGGCTGCTGACGTCCAGCCCGAGGGGCTTCTCCTTGGCGGCCTCGGCCTGCTCACGGGTGATGTCGTGGTGCACGGCCATCCGGTTGAGCACGGAGTTGCGCCGCTTGAGCGCCTCGTCCTCGTTGACGATCGGGTCGTACCGGGACGGGGACTGGACGATGCCCGCCAGCAGCGCCGACTGCTCGAGGTTCAGCTCCTTGGCGGACAGCGAGAAGTATCGTTGCGCCGCCGCCTCGACGCCGTACGCCTGCTGGCCGAAGAAGGTGATGTTGAGGTAGTTCTCCAGGATCTTCTTCTTGCCCAGCTCCTCCTCGACCTGGATCGCGTACTTCAGCTCCTTGATCTTGCGGCCGATCGTCTGCTTGGTGGCCTGGGCGACCTTCTGCGCGTCGTTCCCGGCCTCCTCGACGAAGACGTTCTTGACGTACTGCTGGGTGAGCGTGGAGGCGCCCTGGGAGACCTGTCCGGACTGCGCGTTGCGGTTCAGCGCCCGCAGGACGCCCTTGAGGTCGACCGCGCCGTGCTGATAGAAGCGCGCGTCCTCGATGTCGACGATCGCTTTGCGCATGTACGGCGAGATGTCCTTCAGGTCGACGACCGTGCGGTCGCGGGAGTAGACCTTGGCGATCTCGCCGCCCTCGTTGTCGAGGATCGTGGTGCGCTGGCTGAGCGGCGGGCGCTTGAGGTTCACCGGAAGCTCGTCGAAGCCCTCCACGGTGCCCTTCGTGGCCAGTCCGAGTGTTCCGACGGCGGGCAGCGCGAGCCCGGCCATCACCATCCCCGCCAGCACACTCACCCCGACGAACCTGGCGATCTGCTGGGGCTTGCTGACTCCGCTGCCCGCGCGCTTCTTAGCCATGGGTAGAAGCGTACGACGCGTCGGCGGCGCGGCACCGGTGGGGAAGCGTGGCAAACGCCGGACAGGGCCGTGCGGGGCACCTACGCTGAGGTGGTTGTCACTCTGACACCTCGCGTCACCTCACGTCCCTCTGCTTTCCCTCGCTCCTCTCCCGTCCCGTCCCATCCCATCCCGTCTCTCGTTCCGCTCCTCCCTCGCCCCGCCTCCCTTTTCCTGCCTTCTGTGCCCCCGCAGCCCTTGCCTTCCGTGTCGCGCAACGCGGCGCGTCGGCGGCGCCCGGACCTGCTCTTCGCTCGTGTGTCCGCCGGAGTGCTCCCAGGTCACTCCGTTGGGTGATGTCCTGCGCACGCATAGTCCGTTCGGGCCATCCAAGATTGGGCCCGAAGGGGGTGTTGCGTGCTGTGTGCTCTTCCGTAACGTCCTCAACTGGCAACGGTGAATATGCCGTTCGCCGCCGTGGGGGAGCCTCGATTCGGGAGAGGACGGCACCGGCAATGAGCTGGGTAACAGACTGGAGCGCGCAGGCTGCCTGTCGCTCTACGGATCCGGATGAACTGTTCGTGCAGGGCGCCGCGCAGAACCGCGCGAAGGCCGTGTGCACGGGATGTCCGGTTCGAACGGAATGTCTTGCCGACGCTTTGGACAACCGCGTGGAGTTCGGCGTCTGGGGAGGGATGACCGAGCGCGAGCGCAGGGCTCTGCTGCGCCGACGCCCCACGGTCACCTCCTGGCGGCGCCTGCTGGAGACGGCGCGCTCCGAGTACGAGCGCAGCACCGGCGTGATGCTGCCGGTCGACGTGGAGCTCGGGGCGGAGGAGCACGAACGGTACGCAGCGGTGGGCTGACCACCAGGAGGAACGGTCCTGCGCCGAGCGCCCGGCTCGGCTCCGCCCGGCTCGGCTCCGGACGGTCCGGCTCCGGTCCGTCGGCCTCGGTCGGCTCGTCTGACCCGAGTCCGGCTGCCGCGGGTCCGGCTGCCGCGGGTCCGGGTCCTGCTGCCGCGGGTCCGCCCGTCTCGGTCGGCTCGTGTCCGTCGGCCGGTA
The DNA here is from genome assembly GCF_042869575.1 of Streptomyces sp. NPDC006925. Taxonomy (NCBI): domain Bacteria; kingdom Bacillati; phylum Actinomycetota; class Actinomycetes; order Kitasatosporales; family Streptomycetaceae; genus Streptomyces; species Streptomyces sp. NPDC006925. Next base: position 170,481 of record NZ_JBIAGB010000004.1, on the reverse strand, counting down.
CCTTCCGCCGGTCCGGTCGCGTCAGTCCGCTCCGGCCCTGTCCGCTTCGGCCCCGGCCGCGTCCGTGCGTTCGCGCTGGTGGGCGAGACGGAGGCCGATGGTGCGCAGGCCGTCCAGGTCGTGCACGTCTCCGGGCAGGGCGGTCACCTCGGCCACTGGCACGTCCGGATGCACCGCGGTGAAGCGGTCGCGGGTGCGCTGCTCGCGCTCCAGCAGCCGCATACGGTCGGCGTGCAGCCGCAGCAGCCCCGCAGCCAGCACGGCGAGTTCGTCGTCCATGGCGCTGTCCTCGCCCGGGTCGCCGTCACGACGCATGACCTCGTGACCCCTGTCCTCGTAGCCCGTTTCCTCGTACCTCGTTTCCTCGTGGCCTGCGTCCTCGTGCAGGTGTGCGTCGTCGCCCGACGGCTGATCGGCGGCCGACCGCGCGTCGGGGACCGCTCGCTCCGCGCATCCGGGCCGCGTCCTGGTCTGCTGTGCTCCGGTCCGCGCCGCCCTGTTCTGGTCCTTCGTCTCGAGCGCGGTGACGGATCCGGCTGTTCCTGGGTTCGGGGAGGCGGGGGAGCCGTCCTCGGGATCCGCCGGATCGGCCGATCGAGCGCCGCGATGCAGACCCTTCCCCCGCTCGCGATCCACAATGCCGCCGTCCTCGAGATTTTCGGCAGCCGCGAGGGCCCGCTCGGCGCTCAGCCAGGACGCGCGGCTGTCGTGCACCCGGTTGAGCACCAGCCCGGCCAGCGGCATCCGGTCCGCGGACAGCCGCTCCACGAAGTACGACGCCTCGCGCAGTGCATCCCGCTCCGGTGCCGCCACGACGAGAAAGGCGGTTCCGGGGGCCTGGAGCAGCCGGTAGGTGGCGTCGGCGCGGGTACGGAAGCCGCCGAACATGGTGTCCATGGCGGCCACGAAGGTCTGCACGTCCCGCAGCAGGCCGGCACCCAGGAGCTTGTTCAGGGCTCCGGTGAAGAGCGAGAGCCCGGCCATGCCGAGGTTCACGACCTTCATCCCGGCCCGGCCGCCTACCCGAGCGGGCGCCATCATCAGCTTGATGAACTTCCCGTCCAGGAAGGATCCGAGGCGCTTGGGCGCGTCCAGGAAGTCCAGAGCCGACCGGGACGGCGGGGTGTCCACGATGATCAGGTCCCACTCGTCGCCCGAGCGGAGCTGGCCGAGCTTCTCCATCGCCATGTACTCCTGCGTCCCGGCGAAGCCGGTGGAGAGCGACTGGTAGAAGGGATTCTCCAGGATGGCCTTGGCGCGGTCGGGGTCGGCGTGCGTCTCGACGATCTCGTCGAACGTGCGCTTCATGTCGAGCATCATGGCGTGCAGTTCGCCGCCCGCCGTCCGGTCGATGCCGGGCACCTCGCGCGGGGTGTTGTCCAGCTCGGACAGGCCCATGGACTGGGCGAGCCGCCGGGCGGGGTCGATGGTCAGGACGACGGTCCGGCGGCCCCGTTCGGCGGCGCGCACGCCCAGGGCGGCGGCCGTGGTGGTCTTGCCGACTCCTCCGGAGCCGCAACAGACGACGATCCTGGTCGTCGGGTCGTCCAGCAGCGGATCGAGGTCCAGCGCGTCGGCGTCCAGCGGCATGGCCATGGATGCCTCTCCTTCCCCGGAGGTCGCGGGTGGTGGCACGGGGGGCTGTGGCGGCTCGGGGTGCCCGGGGCTCACGGGTGCGTGCCGTCCGTCCCGGTGGTCCGCCACTGGCTGTGCAGGGAGCGGGCGAGGCCGTACAGGCCCGCCAGTTCGACGCCCTGGCTGAGCAGGCCGAGCTCCCGCACCGGCAGCCCCTGTGCGGACAGCTCGGCGCGCAGCCCGCGTTCCAGCTCGACGCGTTCGGCGTGCTCCCTGCCCTGCTCCAGCAGGGGCGCCACGAGCTGCTCGGCGGCCGCTGTGCGGTGCTCCTCCCCGAGCCCCGCGCGGGCGAAGGCGCGCGCCAGCTCGTCCGTGCGCCCCTGCGCCGTCCCCACCTGCTCCTCGCCCGGCAGCCGGGGACGCACCATGTTGACCAGCACGGAGGCGGCAGGCAGCCCCGCGGCCCGGAGTTCGGCGATGCCGTCGACCGTTTCCTGGACGGGCATCTCCTCCAGCAGCGTGACCAGGTGTACAGCCGTGTCCGGCGACTTCAGCAGCCGCATGACGCCCTGCGCCTGGTTGTGCACGGGACCGACCTTGGCGAGTCCGGCCACCTCCTCGTTGACGCCGAGGAAGCGCGCGATGCGGCCGGTGGGCGGCGCGTCCATCACCACGGCGTCGTAGACGGGCCGCTGCTGCTTGTCCGTGCGGCGTACCGCCTCGCACGCCTTCCCGGTCAGCAGCACATCGCGCAGCCCGGGGGCGATGGTGGTCGCGAAGTCGATGGCGCCCAGCCGCTTGAGTGCGCGGCCGGCGCTGCCGAGCTTGTAGAACATCTGGAGGTAGTCGAGCAGCGCCCGCTCGGCGTCGATCGCCAGCGCGTACACCTCGCCGCTGCCGTGCGAGACGGCGATCTTGCGCTCCTCGTACGGCAACGGTTCCGTCTCGAAGAGCTGCGCGATGCCCTGGCGTCCTTCCACCTCGACGAGCAGCGTGCGCCGCCCGTCCTGCGCCAGCGCCAGCGCGAGCGCGGCGGCGACCGTCGTCTTGCCGGTCCCGCCCTTGCCGGTCACTACGTGGAGCCTGCTCACGGCTGGGAGCCTAATTCGTTGCCTGCGGCTCCGGCGAGACCGGTCGCCGGCGACCCCGGGAACCGGGCGCCGGTGCACGGTCAGGGCCCGGCCCGGGGACCGCGCGGCAGCGCGTCCCGGAGCTGAGTCCTCGCGGCGGTTTCCCCGGCGGCGGCGTTCGTTAGGGTCTCCCCATGACGAAGTGGGAATACTCGACCGTGCCGCTCCTCGTGCACGCGACCAAGCAGATCCTCGACACCTGGGGCGAAGACGGCTGGGAACTGGTCCAGGTCGTGCCCGGGCCGAACAACCCCGAGCAGCTCGTGGCCTACCTGAAGCGGGAGAAGCAGGCGTGAGCGCGGCCGAGGACAGGCTCGCGCAGCTCGGGCTGACGCTGCCCGAGACCGCCACCCCCGCCGGTGCCTACGTCCCGGCGGTGCAGAGCGGCCGGTACATCCACACCGCCGGACAGGTCCCGCTGGTGTCGGGCACCCTGCCGATGACCGGGAAGGTCGGCGCCGAGGTCACCGCCGAGGAGGCGAAGGACCTGGCGCGCACGGCGGCGCTGAACGCGCTGGCCGCCGTCAAGTCCGTGGCCGGGGACCTCGACCGGATCGCCCGCGTCGTCAAGGTCACCGGGTTCGTCGCCTCGGCACCGGACTTCACCGGGCAGCCCGGCGTCATCAACGGCGCCAGCGAGCTGCTGGGCGAGGTGCTGGGCGACAAGGGCGTCCACGCGCGCAGCGCCGTCGGAGTGGCCGTCCTGCCGCTGGACGCGCCGGTCGAGGTCGAGATGCAGGTCGAGCTGGCGGACTGAACCGACCTCACGGCCCGGACCGCGTCGGCGCGCCGGACCGCGTCAGCGCGCCGGGCCGAGCCGGTGTGCCGGGCTGCCGCAAGGGAGCCGACGGGCGGGGCCGACGAGCCGGGCCGTTGAACGAATCGGGCTTCGGAGCCGGTCGGCCGACTCGGGCCTCCGAGGCGGGCTGTTCGGGCTCGCCCTGGGAGCGGGCCGCTGATGCTCGGCCGGTGGGCCGGTGGGCCGGTGGGCCGGTGGGCCGGTGGGCCGGTGGGCCGGTGTGCCGGTGTGCGGGCGGCCGACGTGCTGTGGCCGGTGCTCGTGTCCGGCGGACGAGGGCATCGGCCGTCCGGCCGTCGAGGCCGTCCGAATTGCGGTCGGCAGGCCGGACCGCAGCCGCGAGCGGCCCGTCGGCGGCCGCGAGCAGTGGGCACCGGTCGGCAGGCCGGCACTCGCCGGCACCGGTCGGCACTCGTCGACATCGTCCGTGCCTGGGTGCGCAGTCGTGCCCGGGTGCGCAGTCGCAGGTGAACCCGCTGCCTCTCGAACATCGGGGCGGCGGGCCGTAGCATCCGGCCATGTCCTCCTCGTCGTCGTCCACTCCGCCCGCCCGGAACGGCCAGTGGTATCCGCCCGAGTGGCCGGAGCGCATCCGCGCCCTGGCCGCGGGCGAGCTGACCCCGGTGACCCCGCGCAGAGCCGCGACCGTGATGCTGCTGCGGGACACTCCGGACGGGCCCGCCGTCCACATGCTGCGACGCCGCGCCTCGATGGCGTTCGCGGGCGGCGCGTACGCGTATCCGGGGGGTTCCGTCGACCCGCGGGACGCGCGCGGCGCGGATGCGGCGGGGCCGTCGGCCCCGTGGGCCGAGCGGCTGGGGACGGACGAGGCCACGGCGCGGGCGATCGTGTGTGCGGCTGTCCGGGAGACCTTCGAGGAGGCGGGTGTCCTGCTGGCCGGGCCCGACCCGCACAGCGTCGTCGCCGACACCACCGGGGAGGACTGGGAGGCGGACCGTGCGGCGCTCGTCGCCCACGAGCTGTCCTTCGCCGACTTCCTGGACCGCAGAGGGCTCGTTCTGCGGGACGACCTGCTGGGTGCCTGGGCCCGCTGGATCACACCGGAGTTCGAGGCCCGGCGCTACGACACCTACTTCTTCGTCGCCGCGCTCCCCGAGGGCCAGCGCACCCGCAACGCCTCGACCGAGGCCGACCGGACGGTCTGGGTCCGTCCCCAGGACGCCGCCGCGGGCTACGACCGGGGGGAACTGCTGATGATGCCGCCCACCATCGCCACCCTGCGCCAACTGGCCCCGCACCCGACGGCGGCCGAGGCCCTGGCCGCGGCCGGAGGGCGCGACCTGGCGCCCGTGCTCGCCCGCGCCGGCCTGGAGGGCGGCCAGATCGTGCTGAGCTGGCCCGGATACGACGAGTTCACCAAGAGGATCGATCCCTCATGACCGACGCAGCAGCACTCCCCGGCCAGCCGCGCGGCGGTGCCCCGGGCGGTCAGGTCAGCAGCCGTGCCCACTGCGTCCTGGCCCCCAACCCGTCGCCCATGACGCTGGACGGCACCAACACCTGGATCGTCGCCGAGCCCGACTCCCCGCTCGCCGTCGTCATCGACCCAGGCCCGCTGGAGGACGCGCATCTGCGCCGGGTCGTGGAGGCGGCCGAGCGGCTGGGCAAACGGGTCGCGCTGACCCTGCTCACCCACGGTCACCCGGACCACGCCGAGGGAGCGGCACGGTTCGCCGAGCTGACCGGCTCACCGGTCCGTGCGCTCGACCCCGCGCTGCGTCTGGGCGACGAGGGGCTCGGCGCGGGGGACGTCGTGGCCACGGGCGGACTGGAACTGCGTGTGGTGCCCACACCGGGGCATACCGCGGACTCGCTCTCCTTCCACCTCCCGGCCGACGCGGCGGTGCTCACCGGCGACACGGTGCTCGGGCGGGGCACCACGGTCGTCGCACATCCGGACGGCAGGCTCGGCGACTACCTCGACTCGCTGCGCGCGCTGCGCTCCCTGACGGTGGACGACGGCGTCAGCCGCGTCCTGCCGGGGCACGGGCCGGTGCTCGACGACGCGCAGGGCGCGATCGACTTCTATCTGGCGCACCGGGCCAAACGGCTCGCACAGGTGGAGACAGCCGTCGAGCAGGGACACCGGACGGCTGCCGAGGTGGTGGCCCACGTCTACGCGGACGTGGACAGATCGCTGTGGCCTGCTGCGGAGCTGTCGGTGCGAGCCCAGCTCGACTACCTGTTCGAGCACGGGCTGGCGTGAAGTCCCGGGACGCCGCTGACCGGATTCGGATACGGGACCGTGAGGCGCTGCGTGCCGCATGCGAGGTGCCTCGTGCGGCATGCGAGGCGCTTCGTGCGGCGTGAGCCGCGTCCGCACGTTGTGGGAGACGTCCGCACGACGTAAGGGGCACCCTCCATAGGAGAGCGCCCCTTACGTGCCACCTGGGCGGCGTCGCGGCCCGGCGCAGGGGTGCCGGTGCGACCTGCTGGCGCAGGGGTGCCGGTGCGACGTGGTGTGCCGGCGGCGTACGCCGTACGGATCCGCGAGCGGTTCGGCAGCCGGCCCCGGACGGGCGGAGCCGCCGGTCCGCCCGTCCACTGGTCCAGCGTTCCGGTGGTCCAGCGTTCCGGTGGTCCAGCGTTCCGGTGGTCCAGCGTTCCGGTGGTCAGCGCGAGCGCTTCGCCAGCCGCTCGATGTCCAGCAGAATCACCGCACGGGCCTCCAGGCGCAGCCAGCCGCGCCCGGCGAAGTCGGCCAGCGCCTTGTTGACGGTCTCCCGGGAGGCGCCCACCAACTGGGCCAGCTCCTCCTGGGTCAGGTCGTGGACGACATGGATGCCCTCCTCGGACTGCACGCCGAAGCGGCGGGACAGGTCCAGGAGCTGCTTGGCCACGCGGCCCGGCACGTCGGAGAAGACCAGGTCGGACATGGAGTCGTTGGTGCGCCGCAGCCGCCGGGCGATGGCGCGCAGCAGCGCCGAGGCCACCTCGGGCCGGGCGTTCAGCCAGGGCTGGAGGTCGCCGTGGCCCAGGCCCAGCAACCTGACCTCGGTCAGCGCCGAGGCGGTCGCCGTCCGCGGGCCCGGGTCGAACAGGGAGAGCTCCCCGATCAGCTCCCCGGGGCCCAGCACCGCCAGCATGTTCTCCCGGCCGTCAGGGGAGGTGCGGTGCAGCTTCACCTTGCCTTCGGTCACCACGTAGAGGCGGTCACCCGGGTCACCCTCGTGGAAGAGGGCCTCGCCGCGAGCGAGCGTCGTCTCCGTCATGGAGGCGCGCAGCTCGGCGGCCTGCTCCTCATCGAGCGCCGCGAAGAGCGGGGCGCGCCGCAGAACGTCGTCCACGAGTTCTCTCCTTGTCGACCTGCCCATGGGATCCGTGGAACCCATGATGCCGGACGGTGAAACCATGCGATCAGTCACAGCAATCAGCCATAAGTTTGACGCACGCATGCTGTCGCCCCCAAGGCGGGGCGCGCTAGGGTCCCGGATCCGCCGCCTGTGCCACGAATGTCGGTGAGCCCCTTTACGCTGGCCGAGTGTCCAATACCCCGGGAAGCGCACGGACAGAGAGGGGGCTGGGCGGGTGACGGCGACGGAGGATTCCGCTGTGAGCGAACAGGAGGCGGCCGCGGCACCGGCACGGAAGGCTGCTGCCGGGAAGGCCGCCGGGGGAGCCGGGACCGCAGAGGCTGCCGAGGCCGCCCGGAAGGCCCCGGCGAAGAGGACGACCGCCGCGAAGAGGACGACCGCCGCGAAGAAGGCCCCGGCCGGCGAGGCCCCGGCGAAGAAGACCTCCCCCGCGAAGAAGACCGCCGCAGGCAGCGGGCAGGCCACTTCCGCCAAGAAGACCACTTCCGCCAAGAAGACGGCCGCTGCCAAGAAGGCGACCGCTGCCAAGAAGGCGACCGCAGCCAAGAAGGCGCCTCCCGCGAAGGCCGCCGCCGCGAAGGCGGCCGGGAGCAAGCCGGAGTCGCAGGCGGCCCGGGCGAAGCGGGCCGCGCGGATCAACAGCGCACTGGCCGAGGTCTACTACTACGCGCACCCCGAGCTGGATTTCGAGAACCCGTTCGAGCTTCTGGTGGCCACGGTCCTCTCGGCGCAGACCACGGATCTGCGCGTCAACCAGACGACTCCCGCCCTCTTCGCCGCGTACCCCACTCCGGAGGACATGGCGGCGGCCGATCCGGAGGCGCTGGAGGAGCTGATCCGACCCACCGGCTTCTTCCGCTCCAAGGCCAAGTCCCTGCTCGGTCTCTCCGCGGCGCTGCGGGACGATCACGGCGGCGAGGTCCCCGGCTCGGTGGAGGAGCTGGTGAAGCTGCCCGGCGTCGGCCGCAAGACGGCGTTCGTCGTGCTCGGCAACGCCTTCGGCGTCCCAGGGCTGACAGTCGACACCCACTTCGGCCGGCTGGTGCGCCGCTGGAAGCTCACCGAGCAGACGGACGCGGTCAAGGTCGAGCAGGAGATCGACGACCTGCTGCCGGAGAGCGAGTGGACGATGTTCTCGCACCGCACGATCTTCCACGGCCGCCGCGTGTGCCACTCCCGCAAGCCCGCCTGCGGCGCCTGTCCCATTGCCGAGCTGTGCCCTTCCTACGGGGAGGGCGAGACGGATCCGGAGAAGGCGAAGAAGCTGCTCAAGTACGAGATGGGCGGTCAGCCGGGGCAGCGGCTCAAGCCGCCGGCGGACTACCCGGGGCGTCCCGCGCCACCGCTGCCCTCCCGTGCGCCGGCCACCGGTTCGGCCACTGCCCCGGCTTCCGCACCCGACGCGGATTCCGCCACCGGGGCGGCCCGGTGACGGGTTCCTGTCAGCACTCGGACCATGCGGCGGAGTGCCCGGTGGCGGGCGGTTCCGCACCCGCGGCGCCGGTCGAGGTCAGCGGCGAGGGTCTGCCGGAGTGGCTCGTTCCGGTGAGCGACGCGGCGGCGGGGGTCGAGGCGAGCCAGCTCAGCCGCTTCCTGCCGCCGCGCGACGGCGGTGGCCGGCCGTCCGCCGTGCTCGTGCTGTTCGGTGACGGTCCGCGCGGCCCCGAACTGCTGCTGATCGAGCGCGCCTCCAGCCTGCGTTCGCACGCCGGGCAGCCCTCCTTCCCGGGCGGGGCGCTGGACCCGGAGGACGGCGACCCGGAAGGGGACGGCAGGCTGCGCGCGGCGCTCCGCGAGGCCGAGGAGGAGACGGGGCTCGATCCCTCGGGCGTGCAGGTGTTCGGGATGCTGCCCAGCCTCTACATCCCCGTGAGCGGGTTCGTCGTCACACCGGTGCTCGGCTGGTGGCGCCGCCGCACGCCGGTGGCGCCGGTGGACCCGGGGGAGACGGCCCGGGTCTTCACCGTCCCGGTCTCGGACCTCACCGACCCCGGCAACCGCGCCATGGCCGTACACCCGGCCGGACACGTAGGACCCGCCTTCCTGGTGGGCTCCGCGCTGGTGTGGGGGTTCACGGCCGGTCTCATCGACCGCATCCTGCACTACGCCGGGTGGGAGCGTCCCTGGGACCGCGACCGCCGGGTCCCGCTCGACTGGAAGGCGTGACGCCCGCGATCGGCGACCCGCGTGCCCCTCGCGCCCGCGTCCGCATGAGACGGTGTCTCTTCCGCTCTCCGGGTACCGCCTCCGCACGGCGACCGCCCGGCCCCGGCCCTGGCGCAGGGGCGGCGCTCGGACCGGTCCGGCCCGCGTGTCGAGTGCTGCCGGAGCGGGGGGAATGGACTGCCGGGATGGACCCGAGGCGAGGCTGATTCGGTGAACGTGCTGGACGTACTGCTGATCGTGGCTGCGGTGTGGTTCGCGCTCGTCGGCTACCGCCAGGGCTTCGTCGTCGGCATCCTGTCCGTCCTGGGGTTCCTCGGGGGCGGCCTGATCGCGCTGCTCGTCCTGCCCCCGCTCTGGGACCGGTTCACCTCGGGCGACCGGCCGGGGACGGGGTGGGCGATAGCCGCGGTGATCATCGTGATCATCTGTGCCTCCGTCGGCCAGGCCCTCACCACCCACCTGGGCAACAGGCTGCGGCAGTACATCACCTGGACCCCGGCCCGGGCCCTGGACGCGACGGGCGGCGCGTTCGTGAACGTCGTCGCGATGCTGATCGTCGCCTGGCTGATCGGCTCCGCGCTGGCCGGTACGTCCCTGCCGACGCTCGGCAAGGAGGTGCGCAACTCCAGGGTGCTGCTCGGCGTCTCGCATGTGATGCCGCAGCAGGCCAACGCCTGGTTCGACGATTTCTCCTCCGTTCTGGCCAAGAACGGCTACCCGCAGGTCTTCTCGCCCTTCGCCAGGGAGCCGATCCAGGACGTCCCACCGCCGAGTCCCGAACTGGCGGGCAGCCCCGTCGCGGAACGGGCCAAGCGCAGCATCGTCAAGGTCGTCGGCACGGCGCAGAGCTGCCGGAAGGAGGTGGAGGGCACCGGGTTCGTCTTCTCGAAGGGCAGGGTGATGACGAACGCGCACGTCGTGGGCGGCGTACAGCAGCCGACCGTGCAGATCGGCGGCGAGGGGCGGCGCTACAGCGCCCGTGTCGTGCGCTACGACTGGAAGCGCGACATCGCGGTGCTGGACGTCCCCGAGCTGACCGCGCCCGCACTGCGCTTCGCGAAGCGGGATCCGCGCAGCGGCGACGACGCGATCGTGGCCGGCTTCCCGGAGAACGGCGGCTACGACGTCCGCTCCGCCCGGGTGCGCGGTCGGCTGCAGGCGGAAGGCCCCGACATCTACCACCGGGGCACCGTCAGCCGGGACATCTACTCGCTCTACACCGCCATCCGTCCGGGCAACTCCGGCGGCCCGCTGCTCACCCCGGACGGCCGTGTCTACGGCGTGATCTTCGCCAAGTCCCTGAAGGACGACCGCACCGGCTATGCCCTCAGTGTCGACGAGATCCGCGAGGACATCACCCGCGGGCGCACGGACCAGCGGCAGGCCGACACCCAGGGCTGCGCGATCTGACGGCCCGTCCCGTCCCGTCCCGTCCTGGCCGCCCGTCCTGGCCAGGCCCGTCCTGGCCCGCCCGTCCGGCCCTGCCAGGTCCGGGCTCTCGGCGGGCTCCGGTGCGGTCGGCTCGGAACGGCGCGTACCCCCGGCGCGGTCGGCTCGGAAACCCGGTGCGCGGGAGGCATCGGCCCGCCTGCCGGCGGGCCGGCCCTCCGCCGCCCCGGCACCGTCCACCGGTGGCGTCCCTCGTCCACAGACCGTCCGGACGTCCGGACCGTCCTGCCGCACCACGCCGGGGCGCCGGGAGGGCGGCGGACGGCTCTGCCGCTCGCGCGGCGGCGGCAACGGCGACGGGTCGATCAGGAGCGGTGATGCCGCAGTCTCGCGCTGACCCAGCGTGCGCGGCGACGCAGAATGCGGGGAATGCCCAGCTCTGCGTCGGTGGGATGCAGCCGGGTCGCGGCGCGTGGGAAAGCCCGGCCGCGCGGGTACCTCAGATGGCTGCGGTTACGTGCCACGTCACGGAAGTCGTGCGTCAACCCCATACCGGGTCCCTGCCCCCGCCCCAAGGTCAGTAATCGCCCCGGGATCCGGCAATCGGCCTATGCGCCGGGCACATGTGTGCGGCCGCTCGGCACCGGGGACGGCGGCACCGCCCGGTTCCGGACCGCCGGCTCAGCGATCCGGTTCCGGATCGCTCAGCCAGTGCACCAGTTCACCGGTGAAGCTCGCCGGGTCCTCCTCGTGCGGATAGTGCCCCAGCCCGTCGAACAGGCGCCAGCGGTACGGGGCCTCGACGTACTCGCCCGACCCCGCCGCGCTCCGGGTCCGCATCACCGGATCGAGTGAACCGTGCAGATGCAGTGTCGGCACCCGCACCGGACGCTTCATCCGGCGGTAGAACTGCATCCCGTCCGGGCGCCCCAGCGACCGCACCAGCCACCGGTACGGCTCCACCGAGCAGTGCGCCGTGGAGGGTACGCACATCGCCCGCCGGTAGTTCTCCACCGCCAGGACGCCCGCGTCCCCGGTCGGGCCGGGCGGTTGCGGGCCGGCCCAGTCCCGGACCAGCCGCTCCACCAGGGCGCCGTCGTCCGCCACGAGCTGGCGTTCGGGCAGCCACGGGCGCTGGAACCCCCAGATGTAGGAGCTGGCCGCCGTCTGCCGGACGTCCCGCAGCATGGCGGCCCGCCAGCGGCGCGGGTGCGGCATCGAGGCGACGACGAGGCGACGGATCAGCTTGGGCCGCATCACCGCCGCCGTCCACGCCAGGTAGCCGCCCAGGTCGTGTCCGACCAGCGCCGCGTCGGGCTCGCCCAGTGAGCGGATCACACCGGTCACATCGAGCGCGAGGTTGGCCGGGTCGTAGCCGCGCGGCGTACGGTCGCTGCCACCCACTCCGCGCAGGTCCATCGCCACGGCCCGATAGCCCGCGTCGGCCAGCGCGGGGAGCTGGTGCCGCCACGCCCACCAGTACTGCGGGAAACCGTGCACCAGCAGTACCAGCGGGCCCTCACCCATCTCGGCGATGTGGAACAGCGCTCCGTTGGCTGCCACGTCCCGGTGAGTCCAGGGGCCCTCGGGACGGATCACCGCCGCCGGGCTGTCTGCGAGCGTCATACGGACGAGCGTGTCACACCCTGGAGCTGCGGGTGCTCCTCGCCGCCGTCCCCGGCCGCGCGCGGGTGCGGCTTGGCGTGCGAGAGGACCGCGGCGGTCTGCTTCGCCGAGGCCACCGACTTCTGCGGGCTCTTGCTCTTGGAGACCTTCTTGAACTTGGCCAGCGCCAGCAGCAGCAGGAGCAGCGCGAGGGCGATGAAGGCGCCGCCCACGATCAGGAACGACCAGGCGAGGCCGAGCCCCAGGTTGTGGATGCCGTAGGCGGCGGCGAAGCTCAGCACGGGGAGCGCGAAGAGCAGGAAGACCCCTGCGATCAGAGCGGCGCCGCTGCCCAGCACGCCGCGCTTGACGTCCTGTCGCAGCTCGGCCTTGGCCAGCGCGATCTCGTCGTGCACCAGTGCGGACATCTCCGCGGTCGCCGCTGCGACCAACTGGCCGAGGCTGCGGCCGTCGTCGGCTGCGCTCATCGCTGTCTCCCTTGCGGTAGTGAGGGCCCGCCGCGGTGCGGGCCCGGAGTTCCCTGGCTTGCGTGCGGGGTTCCCTCGCGGTAGCCGGTCAGGCTCCGATCATGCCGGACCATCGTCCGTCACGTCGTGGCGTGTGGCCACCTCGGCGAGCCTGCGGTGCTCCGCCGCCTTCGCCTCGTAGAGCGCCGCCATCCGCAGATGGAACGCGGGGTTGTGCTCCTCGTACACGTCGGGGACACCGTCGCCGTCCTCGTCGCGGTTCTCGGCCTCCACCAGCGAACGGTGCCTGCGGGCCCGGATTTTGAGCATGACTCCGGCGAACACCGCGGCCAGCAGGGAACCGATCAGCACGGCGGCCTTGGCCTCGTCGGCGAGCACGGGATCGTCGGTGAAGGCCAGTTCGCTGATCAGCAGCGAGACGGTGAAGCCGATACCGGACAGCGCGGCGATGGCCAGTACGTCGGCCCAGCCCAGCTCGCGGTTGAGTTCGGCCTTGGTGAAGCGCACCGCGGCCCACGCGCCGCCGAACACGCCCAGCGTCTTGCCCGCCAGCAGACCGAACACCACGCCCAGCGTCTCCGGCTTGCTGAACACGTCGCCCAGCGCGCCGCCCGAGACCGTCACACCGGCCGCGAAGAGGGCGAAGACGGGCACGGCCAGTCCGGACGACAGCGGCCTGACCTGGTGTTCGATGTGGGCGGCCGGTGAGGTCTCCTCGCCGGGGCGCAGGGTGCAGCGCAGCATCAGGCCCATCGCGACGCCGGCGACCGTGGCGTGCACCCCGCTGGCGTGCATCAGCCCCCAGACGACGAGGGCGAGCGGGACGTACACGTACCAGCCGCGCACCCCCCGGTGGTGCAGGAACCAGAAGACGGCCAGTCCGGCGACTGCGCCCGCCAGTGCCCCGAAGCTGATGCCCGCCGAGTAGAAGATCGCGATGATGACGATGGCGCCCAGGTCGTCGACGACGGCCAGGGTCAGCAGGAAGGCACGCAGCGCGGAGGGCAGCCCGGTGCCGAGCACGGCCAGCACCCCCAGCGCGAAGGCGATGTCGGTCGCCATCGGGATCGCCCAGCCGCGCAGGTCCCCACCCCCGGCGGCGAAGGCCAGATAGACCAGCGCGGGGACGGCCATCCCGCACACGGCCGAGACGATCGGCAGGGCGGCGGCCCGGGGATCGCGCAGTTCGCCCGCGACCAGCTCCCGCTTGAGCTCGATCCCGGCGACGAAGAAGAACAGGGTGAGCAGGCCGTCCTTCGCCCAGTCGGCGACCGAGAGGTTCAGATGGAGCGCTTCGGGGCCGAAATGGAAGTCCTTGACGTCCTGGTAGAAGCCGACGGCTCCGGTGTTGGCCAGCAGCAGGGCGACGACCGCGGCGGCCAGCAGCAGGGTGCCGCCGACCGTCTCGGTGCGGAGCGCGTCCGCCAGGAACGTACGTTCGCGAAGCGGGAGCCTGCCGAGGAAGACCGAACGGTGGCCGGCGTCCCGCCCTCCGGACGCTTCGGGTCGGTCGGTGGACGCTCGGGACGGGTCGGTGGACGCTCGGGACGGGTCGGCGGGCCCGGCCGAGCGCTCGGACCGCGCGGTGACCTGCGCGTCCTGTCGGGGGGACTGTCCCGGCTGCTGGGGGTCGGTGCCCTGGTCGGGGCGGTGCGGCGGAGTCATGGCGCGGGCCTCCGGAAGGTGGCGGGGACACACCTGTGGTGTGTGCCGACCAGACTTCCCGGCTCGCCCACGGACCTGTCGCCTCGCGGAGGCGACACAGCCAGCCTAACCAAACGGGTGAGGGGCACCCGGTCGGTTGTCCGGATGCCCCTCACCGTGCCGGGGCCCGCACGGCCCCGTGCCGGGGCCCGCACGGCCCCCGTGCGGGTGCTGCGCGGCCCGTGCCGCGGCGTCAGTCCTCGCTGGCGGCGCTCGGCAGCTTGGACTGGATGAGCTCCATCACAGACGAGTCGGTGAGGGTCTGGGTGTCACCCAGCGTCCGGTTCTCCGCCACGTCGCGCAGCAGTCGGCGCATGATCTTTCCGGAGCGGGTCTTGGGCAGCTCCGCGACCGGCAGGATGCGCTTCGGCTTGGCGATCGGGCCGAGCTGCTTGGCGACGTGCGCGCGCAGCTCCTCGACCAGTTCCCCGTCCTCGGCCGCGCCGCCGCGCAGGATGACGAACGCGCAGATGGCCTGCGTCGTCTGCGGGTCGGTCGCGCCCACGACCGCGGCTTCGGCCACCTTGGGGTGGGAGACCAGGGCGGACTCGACCTCCGTGGTGGAGATGTTGTGCCCGGAGACGAGCATCACATCGTCCACCCGGCCCAGCAGCCACACATCGCCGTCGTCGTCCTTCTTGGCGCCGTCGCCCGCGAAGTACTTGTTCTCGAAGCGCGACCAGTAGGTGTCGAGGAAGCGCTGGTCGTCGCCCCAGATGGTGCGCAGCATCGACGGCCAGGGCTCGGTCAGCACGAGGTAGCCGCCGGCGCCGTCGGCCACCTCGTTGGCCTCGTCGTCCACGACGGTCGCCGAGATGCCGGGCAGCGGTACCTGCGCCGAACCCGGCTTGGCCTCGGTGACGCCCGGCAGCGGGCTGATCATCATGCCGCCGGTCTCCGTCTGCCACCAGGTGTCCACCACCGGTGTGCGGTCTCCGCCGATGTGGTGCCGATACCACACCCACGCCTCGGGATTGATGGGCTCGCCCACCGAACCCAGGATGCGCAGCGACGAGAGGTCGAACTTCGCGGGGATGTCGTCGCCCCACTTCATGCTCGCGCGGATCGCCGTCGGAGCGGTGTAGAGCACGGTGACCCCGTACTTCTGCACAATCTCCCACCAGCGGCCCTTGTGCGGCGAGTCGGGAGTGCCCTCGTACAGCACCTCCGTCGCGCCGTTGGCGAGCGGGCCGTAGACGATGTACGAGTGGCCTGTCACCCAGCCGACGTCGGCCGTGCACCAGAACACGTCGGTCTCCGGCTTGAGGTCGAAGACCGCGTGGTGGGTGTAGGCGACCTGGGTGAGGTAGCCGCCGGTGGTGTGCAGGATGCCCTTCGGCTTACCCGTGGTGCCCGAGGTGTACAGGATGAACAGCGGGTGCTCGGCGTCGAAGTCCTGCGGCGTGTGCTGCTCGGACTGACGGCCGACCACCTCGTGCCACCACAGGTCGCGCTCCTCGTGCCACGCGATGTCCTCCTGGCCGGTCCGCT
This sequence comes from Streptomyces sp. NPDC006925, assembly GCF_042869575.1. Lineage (NCBI taxonomy): Bacteria > Bacillati > Actinomycetota > Actinomycetes > Kitasatosporales > Streptomycetaceae > Streptomyces > Streptomyces sp. NPDC006925. Next base: position 154,799 of record NZ_JBIAGB010000004.1, on the reverse strand, counting down.
TGACCACCAGGACGTTGCGGACCTTCTCCGTGCCCGGCCGGGTGAGCGCCTCGTCGACCGCGGGCTTGAGCGCGGACGCCGCGCCCTTGCGGTAGCCGCCGTCGGCGGTGATGACGACACGGGCGTCCGCGTCCTCGATCCGGGTGGCCAGCGCGTCCGCGGAGAAGCCGCCGAAGACGACCGAGTGCGGTGCTCCGATGCGGGCGCACGCCAGCATCGCGACGACCGCCTCCGGGATCATCGGCATGTACACGGCGACCCGGTCGCCCGCCTGCACACCGAGTTCGGTCAGCGCGTTGGCGGCCTGCGAGACCTCCCGCTGGAGGTCGGCGTAGGTGAGGGTGCGGGTGTCGCCCGGCTCGCCCTCGAAGTTGATGGCGACCCGGTCGCCGTGGCCGGCCTCCACGTGGCGGTCCACGCAGTTGTAGGCGACGTTGAGCTTGCCGTCCTTGAACCACTTGGCGAAGGGCGGATTCGACCAGTCCAGCGTCTCGGTCGGCTCGGTACCCCAGGTCAGTCGCCGTGCCTGTGCGGCCCAGAAGCCCAGCCGGTCGGCCTCGGCCTGCTCGTACGCCGCAGCGGTCACGTTGGCGTTCGCGGCCAGCTCGGCGGGCGGGGCGAACCGGCGCTCCTCCTTGAGCAGGTTGGAGAGGGAAGGACTCTCGTTCATGTCGGCTCCCGTCGGCAAGTGGTGTAGACCAATACCTGATAACTGGCATGCTTAGTGATCGCGGGAGCCCGGTCAACCCCCGGGTGATCCTGGCACCTCGGACCCTGCTGGGTACAGCGGCATTCCGGGAGTCGTTGCGTGTCGTCCCGCACCACACCGGAGTGTGCCGCGTTCCCGCACGCCGCGGGGCGCCTCCGCGCATCCAAATCGCCCGGCGACGCCCCCTGTTGCGTGCTGTCCCGTCAGCTGCTCACCCGCAGGGAACCGGCAGTCCTCAGGCGGCTCCGGCGGCCCGCGGAGCCGCCCGGCGCCGGACGCCGCAGCCCCTGGCCGGAAGCCCGCGACCCCTTCCCCGGAAGCCCGCGGCACGGCGGGCGCCCCCGGGTGCGGCGACGGATGTCATCGAGGGCTCACAGGGCGACGGGGTCGGGCCGGACGGCGGCGAACACCGGCTCGGGCGCGAGGGTGCCCCCTACCGGCGCGTCCAGCACATACGTCTGTGCTTCGCCGACGTGGAAGTACATGCCGTGCAGTTCGAGGGTGCCCTCGCCGAGCCGCCGGGCCACGCACGCGTGCGCCGCCAGATGCTCCAGCTGCTGGACGACGTTGGTCAGGCAGAGCGCCTCGAGAGGGTCGGCCGTCGCCCGGTCCGCGAGGCGCGGGGCGACCCTGGCCGCCGTGTGGAACCGCTCCAGGGACGGGCGCCCGTGCTGCAGCCAGCGGCCGAGCGGCGTCCCGGCGGCCTCCGGGGCGTCCGCCGGGGTCGTGTGCAGCGCCTGCATGGCACCGCAGCCGGAGTGCCCGCACACCGTCACCGAGGCGACCTGCAGCACGTCCACGGCGTACTCGATCGCCGCCGCCACCGACTGGTCGCCGCGCTCCTCGCCGGGCGGCGGAACCAGGTTCCCCACATTCCGGACGGTGAACAGATCACCCGGACCGCTTGAGGTGATCATGCTGGTGACGACGCGCGAGTCGGCACAGGTGAGGAAGAGCTGCGAGGGCCGCTGTCCCTCGCGTGCCAGTCTCGCCAACTCGTCCCGCACCCGTGGCGCCGTGCTGCGCTGGAAGTTCCGCACCCCGCCCAGCAGCTGTCCGCGGTGGGAGAGGGGCGCGTCGCCCTCCCGCTGCCCCACCCGGGCGGGGTCCGCCGCCCCCGGCACGCTCCGGGCGCCGCTCGGGTCGGACGAGCCCGCGGCTCCGCCCGCCCCGCCCGCCGCCGTCTCCGGAGCGCCCTGTGCGTCGCGTGCCGTGCCGCCGCGGCCGTCGGACCCCGCGCGGCCGCGGGGAGCCGGGGCGGGAGAGGGGGCGCCGCGGCCGGGGTCGCCGGAGGAGTCTTCCGGCCCGGCGGGGGCCGGACGGGTGCACTGGTGGTTGCGCCACGGCGTCCACGGCGTGCACACATGCGCGCTCGCGGGTTCCCCGATGCCCTGCCCGCCGCGCCCGCTGACCTCGACCTCGCCCCCTGCCGCCGTATGCGTGGCCCGCCAGTCCTCCAGCGCCTCGTACGCCGCATGGTCCATGAACGATCCCTCCAGTTCCACGAATGCCTTCGCCCCCTCGGGCACCTGGGCCAGCGCCCGGCTCAGCCGTGGCACCGCGAGAAACGTCAACTGCCCCCGCACCACGACCCGGTAGTCGTCCCGGGACCGTCCCGCGGGTCCGGGTCCGGGTCCGCGGAACGCGTCGTGCGCCACGTCGATCCGGGCCCAGGCCAGCCGGTGCAGTGCCAGAACCACCGCTACCGCGATGCCCACACCGACCCCCTCCAGCACGCCCAGCAACACCACCGAGACCGAGGTGGCACCGAAGACCACCGCCTCGCGATGCCGTGCCACCTTTCTGATGTGGCCGATGTTGATCATCCGTACGCCCACGACCATCACCAGCGCCCCCAGCGCCGCCAGCGGAATCAGCTCCAGCACACCGACCAGCAGCCCGGCCGCCAGCAGCACCCACACGCCCTGCAGCAGGGCCGAGTTCCGGCTGACGGCGCCGGCGGCGATGTTCGCCGTGCTGCGCACCGCGACTCCGGTGACCGGCAGTCCGCCCAGCGCGCCCGACACCGCGTTCGCCACCCCGTGCGCGCGTAGCTCCCGGTCCAGGTCGCTGCGCGGCACCCGGCTCCCGGCCCCGCGCGCGGCCGTGAGCTTGTCGGCCGCGACCGCCGCCAGCAGCGCCTGCACGCTGGCCACCAGAGTGAGCGTGAGGACCGCCGTGCCCAGTCCGAGCACGGGGCCCTCCGGCAGTTCGGGAAGCGCGTGCGAACGCCAGGAGGGCAGGTCGACGCGGGGCAGCCCGGCACCCGCCAGCACTGCGGCAAGGGTGGCCAGGCAGACTGCGACCAGCGCGGCGGGTACGCGCGCCGCGGCCGCGCCGAACGAGCCCCCGTACTGCTTCAGCCGGGGCCAGGCGAGCAGCACGACCACGGTCAGGCTGCTGACGGAGAGTGCGGCGGGCTGCACCGCGGTGATCCGGCCGGGCAGTTCCAGCGCGTTGGTGAGCGGAGAGCTGTCGGGATCGCCACCGAGCATCACGTGGAGCTGGGCCAGCGCGATGGTGCACCCGATTCCGGCCAGCATGCCGTGCACGACCGCGGGGCTCACCGCCAGCGCGGAGCGGGCCACACGCAGGAAGCCGAGGCCGACCTGGGCGGCCCCCGCCAGGACGGTGATCGCGCAGGTGGTCTGCCAGCCGTACCGCTGGATCAGCTCTGCGGTGATCACCGTCAGTCCGGCTGCGGGTCCTGTGATCTGCAGCGGGGCGCCTCCGAGCCGTCCGCAGACCACTCCGCCCACCGCCGCGGCCACCAGCCCGGACTGGAGCGGTGCTCCGGCGGCCAGGGCGATACCGAGAGAGAGCGGGAGCGCGATCAGGAAGACCGTGACGGACGCGGAGAGGTCAGCCGACCAGCGCTGACGCGGGTCCGGGTGGTCCGGGGCGGCCCTGGGACCGCTGAGCACCGGGGGGCGGTGGGACATCGCGACTCCTCCCGAGGTCGGCACTGTGCGCGACGCTCTCGTCACTCCCCGTCGGGAGTAAAAGAACAGTAATGCCAAGTAAAGGCTTGGCGAAGTACGGAGTGGGGCCTGGTGGTCGGGGTTCCACCCATCGAGTGAACAGTGCTGAAAAAGCCGCTTGTCCTATTTGTCTGATTAACGTCTCATGTCACTTTTATGAGCGTGGCAACGCCGGTCCCGCCCGGTGACCGACGAGACAAGGCGACAGGACGAGGTGAGCCGATGGCAGCCACGCGAAGAAGACCCGCTCTCACCACCGTGGTCCCGGCAGTGCTGGCACTGTCCCTGACTGCGGCGGGCTGCTCCGGGGGCGGGAGCGCGCAGCGGGTCGAGGAGTCGCCCGGCGGGGCGCCCGGGGCCCGACCCCAGATCAAGCCCCAGCTCCTGGGGGACGGTTCGACCTCGCTGACGGGCCGCCAGCCGTTCCAGCCCACGCCGCACAAGCTGAAGCCCGGGAAGAAGCCGCCGCAGTTCGTCGTCTTCTCCTGGGACGGAGCCGGAGAGGACGACAAGGGGCTCTTCTCCCACTTCCGCAAGCTCGGCAGGAAGTACGGGGCGGCGCAGACCTACTTCCTCAGCGGCATCTACACGCTGCCGGAAGAAGAGGCGAAACGTTACTCCCCGCCGGGTCACGCACCCGGTGCCTCCGACATCGGCTACCTCAACGACAAGCACGTGCGCGCCACGCTCCGGCAGGTCCGCAAGGCCTGGCTGGACGGCAGCGAGATCGGCACCCACTTCAACGGCCACTTCTGCGGCCCCCAGGGCGTGGGCGCGTGGTCGGTCGAGCAGTGGAAGAGCGAGATCGAGCAGGCCCGCTGGTTCGTCCAGAACTGGAAGACGACCACCGGGTGGAAGAAGGCCCGGGCACTCCCGTTCGACTACAAGCGGGAACTCGTCGGCGGACGCACGCCCTGTCTGGAGGGGCAGGACAATCTGCTGAGGGCGGCCGCGCAGATGGGCTTCCGCTACGACTCCAGCGGCAACGGCACCCAGGTGTGGCCGGACAAGCGGCACGGGCTCTGGGACCTGCCGCTGCAACAGGTCCCCGTACCCGGCCGGGCGTTCGAGACGCTCTCGATGGACTACAACTTCCTCGCCAACCAGTCCGGCAGCGTCGACGGCGCAGTGGAGAAGCGGCCGCACTGGAAGCGCCAGATGCGCGACGGCCTGCTGCAGGGATTCCGACGCGCCTATGCGGGCAACCGCGCACCGATGATCATCGGCAACCATTTCGAGGACTGGAACGGCGGCATCTACATGGACGCCGTCGAGGACGTCATGAAGACGGTCTGCCGCAAGGACGGCGTCCGCTGCGTCTCGTTCCGTCAACTCGCCGACTGGCTCGACGCGCAGGACCCGGACACACTCGCCAAGCTGCGCACCTTGCAGGTCGGCGAGAAGCCCGCGGGTGGCTGGCGCAGGTTCCTCGCCGAGGACACCACCGCGGCCGAGGCGAGCTGAGCGCGGCTCCCGTTCCGGGCCCGGTCGCCCGGAACGGGAGCTCACGGCGCAACCGCGTGCGGCCGGACGCGTGCGGAGCGGTCAGGCCGGCTGCGGCGTCGCCGCCTTCCGTGGGCCCTCAGCCAGTGTGAACGACGGGTCCACCTGGGCCGCGAGATCCGCGCCGGTCTTCTCGTTGCCCCAGCTCTCCGCGTTGCGCAGATGGAAGTGCACCATCTGCCGCATGTACCGCTTCCAATCCCGCAGTTCGTACGCGGCGTCGGCCGTCTCGTACAGCGCGGCGAGGGAGCGGGCGTTGTCGTCCTCCAGCTCGGCGAAGGGGCGCGGGCGGCCCTTCTCCATGGCCCGCACCCAGTCCGAGTGGCCGAAGGTCACCAGCAGGTCCTCGCCCACCTCCTGGCGCAGGAAGTCGACATCGTCCGCGCTCTGCACCTTGTTGCCCACCACGCGCAGGGCGACCCCGAAGTCCCGTGCGTACTCCTTGTACTGCCGGTAGACCGAGACGCCCTTGCGGGTGGGCTCGGCCACCAGGAACGTCATGTCGAAGCGGGTGAACATGCCGGAGGCGAAGGAGTCGCTGCCCGCCGTCATGTCCACGACGAGGTACTCCCCGCGGTCGTCCGCCAGATGGTTCAGCAGCAGCTCCACCGCTCCCGTCTTGGAGTGGTAGCAGGCCACGCCCAGGTCGGACTCGGTGAACGGGCCGGTGGCCAGCAGCCGGACATCCCCGCCGTCCAGTGCGACAGCGCGTGCGCAGGCGTCGTAGACCGGGTTGTCCTCCTGCAGCCGGAGCAGCCGGGAGCCCTCGCCGGGCGGCGTCGTCTTGATCATCTTCTCGGCGGAGGCGATCCGCGGGTTGCTGCCCCGCAGGTACTCCTTGATGAGCGGCAGGTGGGCGCCCAGCGCGGGCAGCGCCGCGGCCTCGGAGTCGTCCAGTCCCAGTGCGGCGCCCAGGTGCTGGTTGATGTCGGCGTCGACGGCGACGACGGGAGTGCCCCGGGCGGCGAGATGGCGCACGAACAGCGAGGACAGCGTGGTCTTCCCGCTGCCGCCCTTCCCTACGAAAGCGATCTTCATGTTCAACAGCGTAAGCGGTCCGGAGCACCGCACCGGCGGACGCGAGTGAAGAAGACCACTCGATCGTGGGGTTGGGCCGCCCGGTCGGGTGCGTAGGGTCGTACGCATGAGTAGCACCGCTCGCCCCGACGACGGCGGCACCTCGAACTCCTCGGACTCCTCGAACTCCTCGGCCCATGGGTCCGCCGCGGCCGATCCGCTGGCCTCCCTCGCTGCGCTGCCGGGCGTACCGGAGGCCGTCGAGTCCGTGCGCGGATCCGTCGACCGGGTCTACGGGCACCGTGTCATGCGCCGCCGCAGCAGCGAGGTCAGCGCTGAGGCCGCCCTGCGCGGAGCCCGTGCCACCGCCGCTTCGGAAGGCGTCGACTGGGCGCTCGAAGAGGTGCGCCGACGCAGCGACTTCGGCGTGGAACCCGACGCCCGCACGGTCGGTGCGGGCCTGCGGGTGACGGCCGAGGCCGGGCAGCTGCTCGACATCTGGCCGCAGTCCCCGCTGCGCGTCCTCGCCCGGCTGCACCTGGTCGCCGCCGGCGGTGTGGCGCCCGAGGGCACAGTGGGCCGGCCGCGCCGTCCCGGAGAGCCGGTCGACGGCCCGGAGCTCGGCCTGGAGCTGCCCGGGGCCGACGAGGTCGCGGCTCGGCTGGACGGGCTGGCGCAGCTCATCACCGGCGGCACCGCGGCCCCCGCGCTGGTGACCTCCTCTGTCGTGCACGGCGAACTCCAGGTGCTGCGCCCGTTCGGTTCGTACAACGGGCAGGTCGCACGTGCCGCGGAGCGCGTCGTGCTGGTGGGCAGCGGCCTCGACCCCAAGGCCGTCTGCCCGGCCGAGGTGGGCCATGCGGAGCTGGGCGGGGAGGCGTATCTGACGGCCCTGCGCGGCTACGCCTCAGGAACACCCGAAGGGGTGACCCAGTGGATCGCGCACTGCGGACGCGCGGTCGAACTCGGTGTCCGGGAGAGCACCGCGGTGTGCGAGGCAATGCAGCGGGGAGCGGCCTGAGCGACTGCCGGGCAGGGGTCCGGCCCTCGGGACGGCCCCGGAAGCCGTGAGGTGGCGGACGGTCGAACATCGCCGCGGGGATGAGTCGGCGCCGGGGCGTGAAGCGGTGGACAGGTCGGACGCCGGGCGAGGACCGGTCGGACGTCGCGGCCGATTGGGCCGGGAATGCGAGCGGCCCCGCCGTCGGAGGCAGGGCCGTCGCTGGCATGTCCACCGGGTTACCAGTGCGTGCGTGATGATGTCCGAACGTCAGGGCGGAGTCTTTGCCCGTCCCTGAGGGGACCTGCCCGATCGCGGGCTCTGCGTCGCGTGGGTGCCCGGTATTCATGCTTCCGGTCCGTGGGGCCGTGTGCGTGAAACGGGATCCTCTCGGATGCCGTCGGTCTCGCGGGCCGTCGATTCCTTTGTACTCCCCGCCGGGAGTGAGTGGAAGCCCCGCCGTCAGATCTTTACTCTGCCCGTTCTGTGGCGTTCTGACAGGAAGAGGGGGCGTGCCTGTGTGTGGCGGTGGGTGTCGTGGTGGGTCAGGGGGTCAGGAGCGGCGGAACAGCGGAGTCGGCCGGTTCCGGTTGTTGAGCCACACGAAGCCCGCTGTCGCCGCGGCGGCGCCCACCGCCACAGCTGTCAGCGCGAGCGCGGGCCGCGAAGGCATGGACAGTGCGGGGATGCGCTGCCTGAGCCGTACGGGCCGGGAGAACGCCAGCACGGGCCAGTCGCGCGCGAGTGCCTCCTTGCGCAGAGCCCGGTCCGGATTGACGGCGTGCGGACTGCCGACCGCCTCCAGCATCGGCAGGTCCGTGACCGAGTCGCTGTAGGCGTAGCACCGCGCCAGGTCGTACCCCTCGGACTCCGCCAGTTCCCGGATCGCTTCCGCCTTGGTCGGGCCGTAGGCGTAGTACTCGATCTCTCCGGTGAAGCGGCCCTCCGCGACGACCATGCGCGTGGCGACCACCCGGTCGGCGCCGATCATCCGGCCGATCGGCTCGACCACCTCGGCGCCGGAGGACGAGACGATGACCACGTCGCGGCCCGCCAGATGGTGCTTCTCGATGAGGGAGGCGGCCTCGTCGTAGATGATCGGGTCGATCAGGCCGTGGATCGTCTCCGCGACGATCTCTCTGACCTGCTCGACGTCCCAACCGCGGGCGAGTCCGGAGAGGTACTCCCGCATCCGTTCCATCTGGTCGTGATCGGCGCCTCCGAGGAGATATACGAACTGCGCGTAGGCAGTCCGGAGCACTGCGCGGCGATTGATCAGGCCACCCTGGTAGAAGGACTTGCCGAAGGTGAGCGTGCTCGACTTCGCAATGACCGTCTTGTCCAGATCGAAGAAGGCGGCTGTCCGGGGCATCGCGAGATTTTTCACGGCACCGAGCATAGGCGCCCACCATTCGGCGTAAGCTGGGGCGCGTGGGTTTGCCTGAGAAGGCTCTCGGGTACACCATGGAAGTCACGGATCGTTCGCGACCGTGCTAACCCGGCCCGACTCCTCCCCCCCCGAGTCGGCCGTGGGGACGACCCCCGCTCTCCCCCCCCGGCGGGGGTCGTCGCATGTCCGGGGGCATTTCTCGGCCTCGGCCCACAGGGGTCGGGGCTTTTTCGATCTCCCGGTAACGGACTTCCAGATTCCCCCTCGGGGTGACGCAGTGTAATCGAAAGACTGCTCTGTGATGGTCACTGGTTTGGGTGAGTGAGTTATTCACAGTCTCTGGGTTGTCCACAGTTTTCGACCATGATCCACAAGTTTTTCCGGTTCGCTGCACCGTGAATCCCGTCGGTGTCCGCAGGCGTTTGCGGACGCGAGTGCCCAACTGACGGGGAGGGCCCGGAGCGTGGCCGAAAACATTCTGATTGTCACCGAGGACGAGGAACTCCTCGATGACCTACTGCGACTGTGCGCAGCCGCCGGGACGGAGCCCCAGGTCGCTCATGGCGGCCCGACGAGCGGCGCGGGGTGGGCCTCCTGGAGCGGTGCCGCCTCCTGGGAGCGGGCGCCCCTGGTGCTGGTCGGCGACGACTGCGTCGGCGCCTCCGGCTTCGGCCGTGCCGACGACGACACGCCCGGCGCGGACGGACCGGTCCCGCGGCGGCCCGGAGTACTGCTGATCGGGCGGGACTGGGACGATCCGGGCGTCTGGGAGCGCGGAGTACGTGTCGGCGCGGAGAGCGTGGCCCTGCTGCCCGACGCGGAGAGCTGGCTGACCGGCCGCATCGCCGACGCCCTGGAAGGGGTCGGCAGTACGGCGCTGACCGTGGGAGTCATCGGCGGCAGGGGCGGAGCCGGGGCCTCCACCCTGGCGTGCGCCCTGGCGGTCACCGCGGCCGCCGCCGGAGAGCGGACGACGCTCGTCGATGCCGACCCGCTCGGCGGCGGCCTGGACATCCTGCTCGGCGCGGAGCGGACGCAAGGGCTGCGATGGCCCGATTTCGCGGAATCCCGCGGCCGGGTCGGTGGCGCCGCCCTCGCCGACTCCCTGCCCCGGGCGCACGACCTGAGCGTGCTCAGCTGGGACCGGGGCGAGCGGGCGCTGGTGCCCGCCGATGCCATGAAGGCGGTGCTCTCCGCCGCGCGGCGGCGCGGCGGAGTGGTCGTCGTCGACCTGCCCCGGCAGGTGGACGCGACGGTCGCGGAAGCGCTGGTGCAGCTCGACCTCGGACTTGCGGTCGTCCCCGCGGAACTGCGCGCGGTCGCCGCGGCCCACCGGGTGGCCGCCCGCACCCGACTGGTGGTCCGTGACCTGCGGGCGGTCGTGCGTCCCCCGGGCGGCCCACAGCGCCGCAACCGGCACGACGCCGGACTCGACGACACGGAAGTCGCCCGGCTGCTCGGACTGCCGCTGGCCGGTGAACTCCCCTGGGAGCGCGGACTGCTCGCGGACGTCGACCGTGGCAGGCCGCCCGGCTCCGCGAAGGACGGTGCCCTGGCCCGCTTCTGCGGCCGGTTCTGGGAGCAGGCGCTCAGCGGAGCAGGAGTGGCCGCGTGACCGCGCGGGACAACGGCGCGCGAGAGGCCGCGCCGACGCCGGGCGCCGCACCCCGCACGGGCGCGACCAGCGCAGGCACCCGGCTGCTGGACTCGGTGCGGCGCAGCCTCGCCGAAGCGGGCGCCGAGCCGACACCCGCCGCGGTGGCCGCCGCACTGCGGGCCCAGGGACGGCTGATGGGCGACAGCGCGGTACTGGGGGTCGTGGAGGCCCTCCGCTCCGAACTCGTCGGAGTCGGCCCGCTCGAACCGCTGCTGGCCGACCCCGAGGCCACCGACGTGCTGGTCACCGCGCCCGACCAGGTCTGGGTGGATCGCGGCCGGGGTCTGGAGCCGACCCGGGTGCGCTTCCCCGACGCCGCCGCCGTGCGCAGGCTCGCGCAGCGGCTGGCGACCTCCGCGGGGCGCCGGCTCGACGACGCCCGGCCCTGGGTCGACGCCCGGCTCCCGGACGGCACCAGACTGCACGCGGTACTGCCCCCGGTCGCCGTGGGCTGCACCTGCCTGTCCCTGCGGGTGATGCGCCCCCGCGCCTTCGGCCTGGCGGAGCTGGTCACCGCCGGGACGGTGCCGCCGGGCGGGGAACGGCTGCTGCGCGCCGTACTGGACGCCCGCCTCTCCTTCGTGGTCAGCGGCGGCACCGGATGCGGCAAGACGACACTGCTGTCCACACTGCTGGGGCTGGTCGGCCCCGACGAACGCATCGTCCTCGCTGAGGACTCGGCCGAACTGCGCCCCGACCATCCCCACGTCGTGCGACTGGAGGCACGCCCGGCCAACCAGGAAGGCGTGGGCCGGGTGGATCTGCGCGATCTGGTGCGGCAGGCGCTGCGCATGCGGCCCGACCGCCTGGTCGTGGGCGAGGTCCGGGGTCCCGAGGTCACCGACCTGCTGGCCGCCCTGAACACCGGTCACGAGGGCGGGTGCGGGACCGTGCACGCCAACGCCGCCGCCGACGTTCCGGCACGGCTGGAAGCCCTGGCCGGCACCGCGGGCCTGGACAGGGCCGCGCTGCACAGCCAGTTGGCGGCGGCGCTGGACCTGATCGTCCACGTGGCCCGGGGGCGCGACGGCAGGCGGCGGATCGCCCAGATCCACGTGCTGAAGCGGGACGCGGCCGGTCTGGTGGCGACGGTGCCTGCCGCCGTGTGGAGCGGTCCGGGAGCGGGCGGCCCCCGCGACCCCGCAACCGGGTTCGTCCGGGCGCGCGGCTGGCAACGGCTGCAGGAGCTGTTCCTGCGGCGGCACGCCGACGGAACGGACGGCGACGGCCTGCCCGCCGAGAGCGTGGCCCTCCCCGGAAGCGCCGCTCCCGTAGCGGGACGTGCCCGAGCGCCGCTCCCGGCCTCAGCCGGTGCCGTTGCGGCTCCGGTACCACCGACCGGGCCATGGCCCGAGCAGAGGAGCCCCCGATGAGCTGTACCGCAGCCGTGGCGGCGGGAAGCGAATCCCCGGTGACCCACGCGGCGTACGCCGCGGCGATGTGCGCGGGCGCGGCGGCCTGGTTGCTGACCGGGCGCCACGAAGGCGCCCGGCGGGCCGGATTGCTGCTCGCAGGCGGAGCGGAGACGTCGGCGCGGCGCTCAGCCGTCGCCCTGCCGGACCGCTGGCGGGAAGCCGCCGCCGCGGCCCGGGCGCGCTTCGCGGTGCGGGCCGGGCACGAATGGTGGTGCCTGCTGGCAGGAGTGCTGGTGGCGCTGCTGGGCCGGTCCTGGATCCCGGTGGTGGCGGGGCTCGCCGCCGTTCCCCTGGCCCGGAGGTGGCTGCGGCGGCGTGCGGCGGGGCTGCTGGCCCAGGAGCGCGAGACTGCTGTGGCCCGGCTGTGTGCGGCGGTGGCGGGCGAACTGCGGGCCGGGAAGCAGCCGGACGGCGCGCTGCTGGCCGTCGACCGTGCGGCGCTGCGGAGCCTGGGGGACGCGGGAGCAGCAGTGCTCGCCGCGGCCCGGTTCGGTGGCGATGTACCGGCGGAGTTGCGCGAGGCCGCGCTGCTGCCCGGAGCGGAGGGGCTGGCCGGGGCGGCTGCCTGCTGGCAGGTGGCCGTCGAGGGCGGAGCAGGGCTGGCCGAGGGGCTGGAGCGGGTGGCCGGAGCGGTGCGCGCCCGCGGCGAGCAACGTGCGGAACTGCGGGCGCAACTGGCCGGGCCCCGCTCCACCGCCCTGGTGCTGGCGCTGCTGCCGGTCTTCGGGCTGGCCCTGGGCACCGCCATGGACGCCGATCCGCTCTGGATCCTCCTGCACACGCCGACCGGTTTCGGCTGCCTGGTCGTCGGAGCGCTGCTGGAGTGGGCCGGGCTGCTGTGGGTCACCCGCATCGTGCGCGCCGCCGAGCGTGCAGCGGGGCCCGCCGGTGCCACGGCTCCCGCACTCGAGGTGGAGCGGGACGAACAGCCCGGCAGGAGCTGGTCGACGTGAACGCCGGATGGGGCGACGTCGTCCCCAGGGTGTGGACATGGGCCCCGGCTGCCGCGGGGACGCTGGCGGCAGCGTGGTGCCTGGCGCAGGCACTGGGGGCACTCAGGACGGAGGGATCCGTCCGGCGCCGCGCACACCTCATGTGCGGAGTCCCGGCGCAAGGGAGACCGGACAGGGTCGGCCACTGGCCGACGGGGCGGACGGGCAGCGGGAAGCGGTTCACCGACAGACTGCGCACGAGGCAGGTACGCGAGGGCGTCGCTTCGGCAGGCGCCGGTGTGCTGGGAGCTCTGCTGGTCGGCGGAGCGGCGGGATGGCTGGTGGGTGGCGCGGCCGCCTGGGGAACGTGGCGCCTGCTGCGGCGGCGTGCCGCCGCACAGGATGCCCGGAGCAGTACGGAGCTGATCGAAGAGGAACAGCTCCCCCTGGTCGCCGAGCTGATCGCGGCCTGCCTGGCGGCCGGGGCCGGTCCCGGCCGCGCCGCCGAGGCCGTCGGCGGCTCGGTCGGCGGCCCGTTGGGGACACGGCTGGTGCGAGCCGCTGTGGAGCTGCGCCTGGGCGCCGAACCCGCGCTGGTGTGGGGACGGTTCGCCGAGCGGCCCTGGGGCGTGGAGTTCGCCCGGTGCATGGAGCGTGCCGGGTCGGCCGGAGTGCCCGCGGTCGAGTCCGTCGCCCGGTTGGCTGCCGAGCTGCGAGGCAGCCGGGCCCGGGTCGCGGGCAGCAGGGCGAGACGGGCGGCGGTACTGGTCACCGGGCCCCTGGGGCTGTGCTTCCTGCCCGCGTTCCTGGTGGTCGGAGTCGTACCCGTGTTGCTGGGGCTCGCCCGGTCGCTGTGGTGAGCGGCGGCAGGCGGCACACGGGCCGGTCGCGGGCTGCGTGCGGCTCGCTCAGTGCAGAACGAGAGAGGACATCGGGTGCGGGAGGACGAGCGGATGACAGGAGTCGTGAGGCTGCGCCGGCTGTGGGAGCGCGCGAAGCTGCGGCGCCCCGGCGGGGACAGGGGGATGAGTACGGCCGAGTACGCCATGGGCACGCTCGCAGCGGTCGCACTGGCCGCAGTGCTCTACAAGGTCGTCACCAGCGGTGCGGTGAGCGCCCAGTTGCAAGGTCTCGTCGAACGGGCGCTCCGTGCGCCGTTCTGACCGGGCGCCGGGCCGGGGCCGGCGGCTCGGCCGTGGACGGCCCGGCCGTGGACAGTGGGTCCGGGATCTCGGCGCAGGCAGCGGAGGGCGGCCGCGGAGGACCGATCGGTGCGCCGGATATGTGACGGCGGAGGCCGCTGTGGTGATCCCGGCGCTGGTGCTCCTGGTGGCCGGGCTGCTGTGGGGGCTGATGGCCGCGGTGGCCCGGATCCAGTGCGTGGACGCGGCGCGCGCCGGAGCACGGGCGGCTGCCCGCGGCGAACCCGAGGACGGCGTTCGGCAGGCTGCGCGAGCGGCCGCCCCGCCCGGCGCTCGGGTGAAGACGGTACGGGAGGGCGAACTGGTGCGGGTCGCGGTGCGGGCGCGAACGGTCGGCCCGGTGCCGCTCACCGTGGAGCTGCACGCGGAGGCGGTTGCGCTGGATGAGAGGAGGGCGGGTGGCAGCGGGATTCCGTGAGGACGGGGGGTCGGCCTCGGTGTGGGCGGCGCTGAGCGTCGTGGCGCTGTGCGGGGTGTTCGCGGGAGTGCTGGGGTTCGGTCAGGCGGTCTGGGTACGGCACCGGGCGGGCGCCGCCGCCGATCTGGCGGCGCTCGCGGCGGCCGACCGTGCGCTGGCCGGCCCGGCCCGCGCCTGTGCGACGGCGCGCCGGGTGGCCCGGGCGCAGCACACGCGGGTGGCCCGCTGCACGGTCCGGGGCGAGGTCGCGGATCTGGAGACACGACTGCGGTGGGGGCCCTACACGGCGCGTGCGCGAGCCCGTGCGGGCCCGGCCGACCTGCCGACCGCGGACGTGCCCACCGACGGGGCGGACGAGTCCAGCGGTGCCACCGGCCCGTCCAGCGGCCTCCGGCGGCCGTCGGACGTCGGCCTGCCCCCAGATGCCCTCGGCCGGCTCACCGGCGCTGCCGTCACGCGGCCTTCCTCCATGCGTGGGTCGCGCCGTCCGAGAGCGCTTCCGGCCACCGGGTTCTCCGCTCCCTCCCGTGCCGGTCCCGCTGAGGGCGGCCGGGGAGGTCCGCGGGCTGGGCGCGCGTCCGCCGGACGGGAGTCAGGGACCGAGCCCGGGCGGAGGCACGGTGCCGGAGGAAGGAGGAGGCCGGGGGACCGGAGGAAGGAGGCGCCGGGGGAGCGGGCCCGGCGGCGGTTCAGGTGGCGGAGCGGAGGAGTTCGGTGAGGAGCCGGACGGCGCCGCGCTTGTGGAGCGGGTCGTTGGCGTTTCCGCATTTGGGCGACTGGATGCACGACGGGCAGCCCGCCTCGCACTCGCAGGCGGCGATGGCGTCGCGGGTGGCGGTCAGCCAGCCGCGCGCGGTGTGGAACGCCCGCTCGGCGAAGCCGGCCCCGCCGGGCTGGCCGTCGTAGACGAAGACGGTGGGAAGGAGAGTGTCCGGGTGCAGGGCGATGGAGACACCGCCGATGTCCCAGCGGTCGCAGGTGGCGAACAGCGGCAGCATGCCGATGGCTGCGTGCTCGGCGGCGTGCAGCGATCCGGCCAGGATCTCCGGGTCGATCCGGGCGGCGTCGAGCTGGTCCTCGGTGACGGTCCACCAGACCGCTCGGGTGCGCAGGGTGCGGGGCGGCAGGTCGAGCTTGGTCTCGCCGAGGACCTCGCCGGTCAGCAGACGGCGGCGCAGATAGGAGACGACCTGGTTGGTGACCTCGACGGAACCGAAGCACAGCCGGGCATCGCCCCAGGGACGCTCGGCCTCGGTCTTCAGCACGGCGAGAGAGGTGGTGTCACGCGCCATCGTGGTCCACGGCGGCGACGACTCCTCGACGAGCGCGGCGGAGTCCTCCAGGTCGAGCCGGCGCACCACGTAGGTGCGGCCCTGGTGCAGATGGACCGCGCCCTCGTGGACGGTGGTGTGTGCGGCACCGGCGTCGACGGTGCCCAGCAGCCGCCCCGTGCCGTCCTCCACCACCTGCACCGGCTTACCACCGCTGCCGCGGATGTCGGTCAGGTCGGCGGCCCGCTCCTTGCGGGTCCAGTGCCAGCCGGAGCTGCGTCGCCGGAGCAGCTTGCGCTCTTCGAGCTTGCCCAGCAGTTCAGGCGTCTCCGGTCCGAAGAGGGCGAAGTCGGATTCGGTGAGCGGGAGCTCGGCTGCGGCTGCGCACAGGTGGGGCGCCAGGACGTAGGGGTTGTGCGGATCCAGGACGGTGGACTCGACCGGGGTGTGGAAGACGGATTCGGGGTGGTGGACGAGATAGGTGTCCAGCGGCTCGTCCCGGGCGATCATGATGGCCAGCGCACCCTGACCGGCCCGGCCCGCCCGCCCGGCCTGCTGCCAGAGTGATGCGCGGGTGCCGGGATAGCCGGTGATGAGGACGGCATCCAGCCCGGAGATGTCGATACCGAGTTCCAGCGCGTTCGTGGCGGCGAGCCCCAGCAGCTCGCCGGTGTGCAGCGCCCGTTCCAGGGCGCGCCGCTCCTCGGGAAGATAGCCGCCCCGGTAGGCCGCGATCCGCGCGGACAGCCCGGCAGGCCGTGCCGCGCCCGGTACCGGGTCCTCGGCGCTGCGGGGTTCTCCGATCCGCGGGCTGCCGGGCGCCGCTGCGGTGTCGCGGGCCGCTTCCGGCGGCGGGCGTCCGTCCGGGCCGGGGCGGCGGGGCGCGGGGAGAGCGGCGAGGCGGTCCTGGGCGATGAGGGAGATCAGCTCGGCGCCGCGGCGGGAGCGTACGAAGGCGACGGTACGTACCTCCTGGGCCGCCAGATCGGTGAGCAGCTCGGCGGCCTCGGCGGTGGCGGTGCGGCGGACCGGGGCGCCGCGTTCGCCCTCCAGTTCGGTCAACGGCGGCTCCCACAGGGCGAAGACGGTCTCTCCCCGCGGGGAGGTGTCCTCGGTGATCTCGACCGGGCGTATACCGGTGAGGCGGGCTGCTCCCTCGCCGGGCGCCGCCGCGGTGGCGGAGGCCAGCAGGAAGACCGGTTCGGAGCCGTAGCGTGCGCACACCCGGCGCAGGCGCCGCAGCACCTGGGCGACGTGGGAGCCGAAGACGCCGCGGTAGGTGTGGCACTCGTCGACGACCACGTAGCGCAGGGCCCGCAGGAACGAGGACCACCGGCTGTGCCCGGGCAGTAGGCCGCGGTGGAGCATGTCCGGGTTGGTCAGCACGTAATTGGCGTACAGCCGCACCCATTCGCGCTCCTCCACCGGAGTGTCCCCGTCGAAGACGGCCGCCCGCACTCCGGTGCCCAGCGGGGAGGCCAGATCGGTGACGGCGCGCCGCTGGTCCGCCGCGAGTGCCTTGGTGGGCGAGAGGTACAGCGCGGTGGCGCCGCGGCCGTTCGGGGCCTCGGAACCGTCCAGCAGCGTGCTGAGCACGGGGACGAGGTAGGAGAGGGATTTTCCGGAGGCGGTGCCTGTGGCGATGATCACGGAGTCGCCGTCGAGGGCGTGGGCGGCGGCGCGGGCCTGGTGCTCCCAGGGACGGTCGATGCCTGTCTGCTGCACGGCATCGATCACTTCCGGCCGGATCCGGTCGGGCCATTCTGCATGGCGACCGTTTCGCGGGGGCAAGTGCTCCGTATGGGTGACACGTCCGGCGCGGTCCGGCCCCTTGGTGAGACGAGCGAGCACGTCGCGAGGGTCGCCGCGGGAGGCCGAGCGCTGCGGCTCGACTCGCGGGCGTACGCTCGCGGACCGGGTGTGCTGTTCGTTGGCCATCGGTACCGAGTGTGTCACTGGCGAGGCGGACAATGACCGCAAGGCGTCGTCCCCTCCTGCTGGTAAGTGATTGAATGCCTCTGCGGCTGCCGATCCGTCCCCTGCCTTTGGGGGTACCTCCCTCCGTCAGGGCAGGGGGAGGGAGAACCGAGGGGGCTGACCGCTCGATAGCAAGGTGCTGGAGGATCCGTGGACCTGTCCCTGTCGACCCGAACCGTCGGCGATCGCACGATCGTCGAGGTCGGTGGCGAGATTGATGTATACACCGCGCCCAAGCTGCGTGAGCAGTTGGTCGAGCTCGTAAACGACGGCAGTTACCACCTCGTCGTGGACATGGAGGGCGTCGACTTCCTCGACTCCACCGGGCTCGGCGTGCTCGTGGGTGGGCTCAAGCGGGTGCGTGCCCACGAGGGCTCGCTGCGCCTGGTCTGCAACCAGGAGCGCATTCTCAAGATCTTCCGGATCACCGGTCTGACGAAGGTGTTCCCGATCCACTCCTCGGTCGACGAGGCCGTAGCGGCCACTGACTGACACGCCGGACCGCCGGTCCGTCCCCAGTGGGGCGGACCGGCGGCTCATCGGCTGACTGGCGCATGGGCGCCGGGGCCCGGCTCTCCGAGTCCTCGGACGGACATCGCAGACTTTCAGGGAAGACCGAGGGGGATGGCATGGCCACCGTTGAGCTGCTCTTCAGTGCGCTGCCGGAGCACGTCCGTACGGCGCGGCTGGTGGCTGCCGCCGTGGCGCGCCGGGCCGGCGTCGACGAAGCCGTGCTCGACGAGGTGCGGCTGGCCGTCGGCGAGGCGTGCACCCGCGCCGTCGGACTGCACATGAGTCACGGCCTCAGCAGCCCGGTGCGGGTGTCGCTCATCGAGGACGAGAAGAAGTTCTCGATCGAAGTCGGGGACGAGGCGCCGCACCGGCGCTTCTCGCTGCCCGGCGGCACGCTCGGCGCCGGAGCCTCGGCAGCACCGCAGAACGGTGCCGCGGCCGATGCCAAGGCCGCCGGAAACGGCAGCGGCCCCACGGGCGGCGCGGCGGGTGGTCTCGTGGAGGCCGAGGGAGCACTGATGCCCGGCGCCCGTGACGAGATCCCCGAACCGGTCCCCGAGGAGGACGAGGGCGACGGAGAGATGGGGCTCGCGGTGATCAGCGGGCTGGTGGACGACGTCGAGGTGACGACCGACGAGAACGGCGGCGTGATCCGTATGAGCTGGCCCACGACGGAGCCCGTCCTCCCCTGAGCCGGGGCTGTCTTCGGTCCCGGACCTGTTCCCGGACCGGGAACCGGGCTCGCGCCCACCCCGGGTCGGCTCGCCCCACCCCGGGCCGGTTCGCGACCCACCCCGGGTTGCCTTGTGCTTGCCGGGGGTCGGAGGGCGGTCTCCTCCCTGGCCCCGGAACCGGTGTCTCCGCCCGGAGCGGCTCTGCCTTCCTGAGGCGAAACCCGGACCGGCTCCTCCGGTCCGGCACGGCCTGGTCCCGCGGTCGGCGGACTGTTCCCGGGGAGGAGCCGTACGTCTGGACCGTTATGCCCGGAGCCGGGCTCTCGTGACGTCCCAGATCGTCGCCCGCGCATGCCTGTCCGGGTCCCGGCAAGCCGTGCCGGGGGCCGAGTCCGCGGGCTGCCGTCGGCACGGCGACCGCCGCATTGGAGCTGTCTCCGACCCCCTGGACCCGTCCTTCCCCGAAATATTTCCGGACCTCCACATCCTCACCCGTCATAGCCCGTCACGTCCCGAGGAGATTTTCGATCTTCGGGTCACTCGTCCGTGCCAGTTTTCGTGATCTTCATTTCTGATCTTCAGAAGATCTGGTTCGATATTTCTGACCAGCCATTAAACCGGCTGCACCGACCCTCTTCGTTCACCCGATAGATCGTTTTCCTTGGGTCAGTTGAATTTGCGGATTCCCTCGTGCGAGCGAACTATCTGCTTCCTGCGCGGCTGATCTTCGCCGATCCCGGCGAATTCTCGCTGCTGCGCTCTGTTTTGATCTAGTGGCGCTCCCTACAATCCGTCCACATCTTTGCAGCAGGACGCCTGAGCGTGCTTGCGCGCGCCCATGTGCCAAACGTCAAGGAGGACGAATGGCGGGGCATCTCAGCCCACTCCACCAACCCCAGTACCTCGCGGACGCCGCAGAGCTGACCAGTGGCAATCGGGGACTCGCGATCGTGATCGCGGTTGTCGCGCTCGCAGCGCTCGGCGTCGCCATGGTGCTGGTACGACAAGTGCTCGCCGCGGGCGAGGGCACCGACAGCATGAAGAAGATCGCCGCTGCCGTGCAGGAGGGCGCGAACGCCTACCTGGCGCGGCAGCTGCGTACCCTCGGGGTATTCGCGGTGGTGGTCTTCTTCCTGCTCATGTTGTTGCCGGCCGACGATATGCAGCAGCGGATCGGCCGGTCGTTGTTCTTCCTGGTCGGTGCCGGATTCTCGGCGGCGACCGGCTATATCGGCATGTGGCTCGCGGTGCGCAGCAATGTGCGCGTGGCCGCCGCGGCCCGTGAGGCGACCCCGGCGCCGGGCGCTGAGGAAGGGTCCGGCGATCTCACCGCCGTTTCCCACCGGGCGATGAAGATCGCTTTTCGCACCGGCGGCGTCGTCGGAATGTTCACCGTCGGGCTCGGCCTCTTCGGTGCGTCCTGCGTGGTGCTCGTCTACGCGGCCGACGCGCCCAAGGTGCTGGAGGGCTTCGGCCTCGGCGCCGCGCTGATCGCGATGTTCATGCGAGTCGGCGGCGGGATCTTCACCAAGGCCGCCGACGTGGGCGCCGACCTGGTCGGCAAGGTCGAGCAGGGCATTCCGGAGGACGACCCGCGCAACGCGGCCACCATCGCGGACAACGTCGGCGACAACGTCGGCGACTGCGCCGGTATGGCGGCCGACCTGTTCGAGTCGTACGCCGTGACGCTGGTGGCCGCGCTCATTCTCGGCACGGCCGTCTTCGGCAACGACGGGCTGGTCTTCCCGCTGCTCGTGCCCGCCATCGGGGTGATCACCGCCATGATCGGGGTGTTCGCCGTGGCCCCGCGCCGCGCCGATCGCAGCGGGATGACCGCGATCAACCGGGGCTTCTTCATCTCGGCCGTGATCTCGCTCGCGCTGGTGGCGATCGCCGCCTTCATCTACCTGCCCTCCAGCTACGCGGACCTCAAGGGCGTCTCGGGAGACGACGCGCAGGAGATCCTGGGGCACAGCGGTGATCCGCGCATGCTGGCGGTCGTGGCGGTCGCGATCGGCATCGTGCTCGCCGCCGTCATCCAGCAGCTGACCGGCTACTTCACGGAGACCACTCGCAAGCCGGTGCGGGACATCGGCAGGACCTCCCTCACGGGGCCGGCGACGGTCGTGCTCTCGGGCGTCTCCATCGGCCTGGAGTCGGCCGTCTACACGGCGCTGCTGATCGGGCTGAGCGTCTACGGCGCGTTCCTGCTGGGCGGCGGCACGGTGATGCTGGCGCTGTTCGCCGTCGCGCTGGCCGGGACCGGGCTGCTGACCACCGTCGGCGTGATCGTCGCCATGGACACCTTCGGGCCCGTCTCGGACAACGCGCAGGGCATCGCGGAGATGTCCGGCGACGTCGAGGGCGCGGGCGCCCAGGTCCTCACCGATCTGGACGCGGTGGGCAACACCACCAAGGCGATCACCAAGGGCATCGCCATCGCCACGGCGGTGCTCGCCGCCGCCGCGCTCTTCGGTTCGTACCGCACCGAACTGGCCCAGGCGCTCACCGACGCGGACCAGAGCGCGGGCAAGATGCTGGAACTCGTGGACATCGCCCAGCCCAGCACGCTGGTCGGGCTGATGTTCGGGGCCGCGGTGGTGTTCCTGTTCTCGGGGCTCGCCATCAACGCCGTGTCCCGCTCGGCGGGTTCGGTCGTCTTCGAGGTACGGCGGCAGTTCCGGGAGCGTCCGGGGATCATGGACTACACCGAGCAGCCCGAGTACGGCCGGGTGGTGGACATCTGCACCAAGGACGCGCTGCGGGAGCTCACGACTCCGGGGCTGCTGGCCGTGATGGCGCCGATCCTGGTCGGCTTCACCTTCGGGGTCGGGGCGCTGGCGGCGTTCCTCGCCGGGGCGATCGGCGCCGGCACCCTGATGGCGGTCTTCCTCGCCAACTCGGGCGGTGCCTGGGACAACGCGAAGAAGCTGGTGGAGGACGGCCACCACGGCGGAAAGGGCAGCGAGGCCCACGAGGCCACCATCATCGGTGACACGGTCGGCGACCCGTTCAAGGACACCGCCGGCCCGGCGATCAACCCGCTGCTGAAGGTGATGAACCTGGTGGCGCTGCTGATCGCACCGGCCGTGGTGCAGTTCAGCTACGGCGAGGACAAGAGCGTCGGCGTGCGAGTGGTGGTCTCGTTGGTCGCCGTGGCGGTCGTCGTCGGCGCCGTCTACCTCTCCAAGCGGCGCGGTGTCGCCGTGACGGACGAGAACACCGCCGAGCGGCGTGCCGAGCCCTCCGACCCGCCGGTCGATCCCGCGGATCCGGTGGACCCGGTGGCTGCCTCGTAGCCCCTGGGCACCGGGCCGGAGCAGGCGGGTCGGCGGCCGCTTCGCAGGGGTACCGCCGTAGGGCCACAGGGCCGTACGACGGCCGCGCGAGCGGTGACCGTCAACCGGCGAGCGGGCGGGACGCGTTGGCGTCCCGCCCGCTCGCCGCGTCTCCCGCGGCCACTTCCGGCTCCGCCGCCGTCGCGTACCGGCTCCGCGGGAGCCTCCGCGGAGCCGCAGCCCCCGCGGCTGTCCGCAGCTGTCCGCGCCTCTCTGCGGCTGTCCGCCCCCGCGCCGTCCGCCGCCTCCGGGCGTCTCCCGACCCGTATGCCCGGCCGTATGCCCGCCCGTGTCTTGTCCGTCGGGGGGCACGCCGGGGGCACGCCCGGGGCACGGCGAGGGCACGCCGGGGGCTCGGTGGGGGCTCGGTGGGGCAGGTGGGCGGGCGCGTGTGGGATGTCGCGCCCAACTGTTGGTGCAAATGGCTGCAATAGTAGGCATAAGGTTCTTCCGGCTCGCCGCCACTCCCGCTCTGGCGTGTATGTTCCGGGCCGAACAGCCATGGAAGGGACCGATCCGGTGAACAAGAAGCTCGCGGCGGCGCTGTCCGGCGGTGCGGTGCTCGTGCTCGCGCTGACTGGTTGCAGTGACGACAGTGGCAAGACCGACGACTGGGCCAAGCAGGTCTGCGACGACCTCCAGCCCCAGCTCAACAAGATCGATCAGGCCAATGCCTCGATCGCCGACGCGTCCCAGGCGGCCAAGTCCCCCGAAGAGGTCAAGAAGGCCGACTCCGCCGGGTTCCAGAAGGTCTCCGATGCGTACAAGGCCATGGCCTCGGCGGTGAAGAAGGCGGGGCCGCCCCCCGTGGACGACGGCGAGACCCTGCAGAAGGACGCGGTCAAGGAACTGGACCACATCGCGGACCAGTACCACGACCTCAAGGTCGCCACCGACAAGCTCCCCACCGACGACAAGTTCGACGAGGGGCTCGACTCCGTGGCCGCCAAACTCAAGTCCCTGGGGCAGAGCGGCGACAAGGCGCTCCAGGAACTCCAGAAGGGCGATGTCGGCAAGGCGACGGGCAAGCAGGAGAGCTGCAAGAAGACGGGTGTGACCAAGGGCGGTTCCTGAGGACACGGCGACCCGCGCCCCCGGCGGCGGAGCGGCCCGCGAGCGAAGGAGAATGGCGCGGGTGAGCACTGACGCACTTCCCGAGCCCACGACCGAGAGCACCCACAGGGTGCGGGAGGCACTGATCGGCGCCGGATTCACCGCCGACGGCCTCCTGGACCTCCTCGGCGCCCCCGCCTACGCGGCCCTCGCCCGCGGTGAGACCGTTCCGGCGCTGCGCGCCACCCGGGACGGGGGCCCGCTCGCGACACTGACCCGTCTCTTCCTGCTGCAGCAGGCCGTGCCGTACCGGAGTGCGCGTGCCGTGCTGCCCGTCGACGTCGACGAGGTACTGGCCGACCGCTGGCTGGAGCGGGTGCCGGAGGCGGAGGGGGCCGAGGAGTCCGTACGCGCCACCGTCGACGTTCGCCCCTACAGCGGTCCGGAGGGCCAGGACTGGTGGGTCGTCAGCGACAGCGGGTGTGCCGTCGGGGGCGCGGGCGGCGTGGGCGGCGGGGGCGGCCCACGCGAGTCGTCCGACTCGCGTGACCCGGAGGACGCACGTGAGCCCGGTGGCGAGAGCGGGTCCTCCCCGGGGCGCCCCGGGGAGGACGTGGTGCTCGGCGTCGGCGGCGCCTCCACCACGCTGGCCGGGATCATGGTGCCCTCCCCGGTCGACCGCGCGCTCGATCTCGGCACCGGGTCCGGGATCCAGGCGCTGCACGCCGACCGGTTCGCCGCGCAGGTCACCGCCACCGATCTCAATCCGCGGGCGCTGCGCTTCACCCGGCTGACTCTCGCCCTGTCCGGTGCCGCCGAGCCGGAGCTGCGCGAGGGCTCGCTGTTCGAGCCGGTGGCCGACGAGGAGTCGTACGATCTGATCGTCTCCAACCCGCCGTTCGTGATCTCCCCGGGTGCACGGCTGACCTACCGCGACGGCGGCATGGCGGGCGACGACATGTGCCGCCACCTCGTCCAGCAGGCCGCCCGCCATCTGGCCCCGGGCGGCTACTGCCAGTTGCTGGCCAACTGGGAGCACCAGGAGGGTGCGGACTGGCGGGACCGGGTCCGTTCCTGGGTGCCGCCGGGGTGCGACGCCTGGATCGTGCAGCGGGAGGTGCAGGACGTCACCCAGTACGCGGAACTGTGGCTGCGTGACGCGGGGGACCACCTGGACGGCGCGGCCGCGTACGCGGCGCGCTACGACGCCTGGCTGGACGAGTTCGCGGCACGTGGCACCAAGGCGGTCGGGTTCGGCTGGGTCACGCTGCGGCGCACGGACGCCGAGTCTCCCTCGGTGTGTGCCGAGGAGTGGCCGCACCCGGTCGAGCAGCCGCTGGGCGAGGTGATCCGGACGCACTTCGAGCGTCAGGACTTCCTGCGCCGGACCGGTGATGCGGCGCTGCTGGAGCACCGCTTCCTCCTCGCGGACGAGGTGGTCCAGGAGCAGGTCGGGGCGCCGGGCGCGGAGGATCCGGAGTACGTGGTGCTGCGGCAGAACCGGGGAATGCGACGGGCGACGACGGTGGACACGGTCGGCGCCGGGTTCGCCGGGGTGTGCGACGGGACGCTGACCGCGGGCCGCATCCTGGACGCCATCGGCCAGCTCCTGGGCGAGGATCCGGCCGAGTTGCGGGCGCGCACACCGGAGTCGATCAGACTCCTGGTCGAACAGGGGTTCCTGACCCCGGTGGCGGACTGACACTCCCGAGGGACGGCGGTCGGACCGCCGGGAGCCGGATGGCCGGGAGTCAGGAATCAGGAGCCAGGCTCGCCGGAGCCGATCCCGGTCCACCGAAGTCCACCGAAGCGGCCCGCCGGGGTCAGAGCAGGTTCCGGGCCACGGTCCAGGCGACGGCGGTGCTCAGTACGGCCACTTTGCCGCGGGTGCTCATGCGCGGGGCCCAGCGCCGGCCGCGCAGCCCCTCGGACAGCCAGCGGCCGGAGAGGTAGAGGGCTACGGGCAGGCCGACGGTGAGCAGTGCGGCGTTGTCGTGCAGCGCTGCGGCGATGTCGCCGTGCATCAGGTCGTAGGCCATCCGCGTGCCGCCGCAGCCGGGGCAGAGCAGTCCGGTGGCCCAGTTGAAGGGGCAGCGGGGCAGCAGGTTGCCCGAGGTATGCGGGTCGGTGCCCCACAGATAGCAGGCGCCTGCGAGGCCGGCCGCCGCCGTGGCGAGCGGCGGGGCGGCCGGGTGGGAGAGGGCGGCGCGGAGTCGGCCCACGGCAGCAGGGACGTTGGTGATCGCCATGTGGCCAGTGCCTCCCCTCGTGTCGCGTCGCCCTCCCCCGGGGCGCTCGGCAGCCTCAGCCACGCAGGATGCGGCCGTCGCTGTCGGTGCGGCTGTCGCTGGTCAGGAAGATGATGCCGTCGACCAGCGACCAGACGCCCAGGCCCCCGCAGGTGAAGAGCTGGGCTATGCCCATGCCGACGTGGCCGGTGTAGAACCGGCCGATGCCCAGGCCGCCGATGAAGAGCTGGAGCACCCCGGCGACGATCTTGGACTTGTCGGAGAGCGGACGTCCGTACGGGTCGTAACCGTACGGAGCGTTCGGGTCCCCGGTGTACTGGCCGGGCATGGCGCCCATCGGCTGCTGCTGCGGGTAGCCGTACGCCGGCTGACCGGGCGGCTGGTTGTAAGGGTTCTGTCCCGGCTGCTGGGGATAGCCGTAGCCGGGCTGATTCGGGTCGGACACAAGACCTCCGAGGTCGAGCGGTACCTGGTGATGTGCCCCGGACATGTTGCCAGAGCCGTCGGGCGGCGGGACGGCTGGTTGTCGGGTTACCGTTCGAGTGGCGTTGCCGACTTTTCCCGTTTGACATGGGGGCGGGAGGTACCGTCACACTCCGCAGCGATAGCGCTGCAGAGTGATTCCTCGAAACCGACCGGAGAGAAGAGCAGAAGTTGTCCCCGACCCACGAGACAGCAAATGGTGGGCGCCGACTTGTGATCGTCGAGTCGCCTGCCAAGGCCAAGACGATCAAGGGCTATCTCGGCCCTGGCTACGTTGTCGAGGCCAGCGTCGGGCACATCCGCGACCTTCCGGGCGGCGCGGCCGAGGTTCCCGCGAAGTACAAGGGCGAGCCCTGGGCCCGCCTCGGCGTCAACGTCGATCATGATTTCGAGCCGCTGTACGTCGTCAACAGCGACAAGAAGGACCAGGTCAAAAAGCTCAAGGAGCTGCTGGCCGAGTCCGACGAACTGCTGCTCGCCACTGACGAGGACCGCGAGGGCGAGGCCATCGCCTGGCATCTGCAGCAGGTGCTCAAGCCCAAGGTCCCGGTCAAGCGGATGGTCTTCCACGAGATCACCAAGGACGCCATCCAGAATGCCGTCCGCAATCCCCGAGACCTCAACCAGCGGCTGGTCGACGCGCAGGAGACCCGCCGCATCCTGGACCGGCTGTACGGGTACGAGGTCTCGCCCGTGTTGTGGAAGAAGGTCATGCCGCGGCTGTCTGCGGGCCGGGTGCAGTCCGTGGCCACCCGGCTGGTCGTGGAGCGGGAGCGGGAGCGCATGGCGTTCCGGTCCGCCGAGTACTGGGACCTGACCGGCACGTTCGCGACGGGGCAGGCGGGGGATGCCTCGGCGCCGGCGGGCTCGGGTGCGGGTTCCGGCAAGGGGGCCTCCGGTGACCCGGCGACCTTCGGGGCGCGGCTGACCACGGTCGACGGGCGCCGTGTCGCTCAGGGCCGCGATTTCGGTTCGGACGGCCGGCTCAAGGACCAGTCCGCCGTCCTCCATCTGGACGAGGAGGGCGCCCGCTCGCTGGCGGCGGCCCTGGAGAACACCGAGTTCGCCGTCCGGTCCGTCGAGTCCAAGCCCTACCGCCGCTCGCCCTACGCTCCCTTCCGTACGACGACCCTCCAGCAGGAGGCGAGCCGGAAGCTCGGGTTCGGCGCCAAGTCGACCATGCAGGTGGCGCAGAAGCTGTACGAGAACGGCTTCATCACCTACATGCGTACGGACTCCACCACGCTCTCCGACACGGCCGTCTCGGCCGCCCGCTCCCAGGTCACCCAGCTCTACGGGGCCGACTACCTGCCGGACAAGCCGCGCACCTACGCGGGCAAGGTCAAGAACGCGCAGGAGGCCCACGAGGCGATCCGCCCCTCGGGCGACCGTTTCCGCACGCCTGCGGAAACGGGCCTGACCGGCGATCAGTTCAAGCTCTACGAGCTGATCTGGAAGCGGACCGTCGCCTCCCAGATGAAGGACGCGGTCGGGCAGTCGGTGACGGTGAAGGTCGGCGGCCGGTCGGCGGACGGCCGGGACGCAGAGTTCAGCGCCACCGGCAAGGTCATCACCTTCCACGGCTTCCTCAAGGCGTATGTGGAAGGCGCCGACGACCCCAACGCGGAGCTGGACGACCGGGAGCGGCGGCTGCCGCAGGTCGCCGAGGGCGACCCGCTGCGCGCCGAGGAGATGTCCGTCGACGGCCACGCGACCAAGCCGCCGGCCCGCTACACCGAGGCGACGCTGGTCAAGGAGCTGGAGGAGCGCGAGATCGGGCGCCCCTCCACCTATGCCTCGATCATCAGCACCATCCTGGACCGGCGTTACGTCTTCAAGAAGGGCACCGCGCTGGTGCCGTCCTTCCTGAGCTTCGCCGTGGTCGGGCTGCTGGAGAAGCACTTCGGCCGGCTCGTGGACTACGACTTCACCGCCAGGATGGAGGACGACCTCGACCGCATCGCCGCGGGCAGTGCGGAGGCCGTGCCGTGGCTGCGGCGCTTCTACTTCGGCGAGGGCGAGGAGGAGACCGGCGCGGCCGCCACGGCGGGCAACGGCGACGGCGACCATCTCGGCGGCCTCAAGGAGCTCGTCTCCGACCTCGGCGCGATCGACGCCAAGGGCGTGTCCTCGTTCCCCGTCGGTGAGGGCATCATGCTTCGCGTCGGACGGTACGGCCCTTATGTGGAAGGGCCCAGCCAGCAGGAGGGCGAGCCGGGCCAGCGTGCCGACGTCCCGGACGACCTTCCGCCGGACGAGCTGACCGTCGACTACGCCAAGGAGCTGCTGGCCAAGCCCAGCGGCGACTTCGAACTCGGAACCGACCCGGAGACCGACCGCCCGATCGTGGCACGGGACGGGCGGTACGGGCCGTATGTGACCGAGGTGCTGCCCGAGGGCACGCCGAAGACGGGCAAGAACGCGGTCAAGCCGCGGACGGCTTCGCTGTTCCGGTCGATGTCGCTGGACACCATCACGCTGCAGGACGCGCTCAAGCTGCTGTCGCTGCCGCGGGTCGTCGGGGTCGACCCCGAGTCCGGCAACGAGATCACCGCGCAGAACGGGCGCTACGGCCCCTATCTGAAGAAGGGCACCGACTCCCGCTCGCTGGAGAGCGAGGAGCAGATCTTCGGCATCACGCTGGAGCAGGCGCTGGAGATCTACTCCAAGCCCAAGCAGCGCGGCAGGGCCGCGGCGAAGCCGCCGCTCAAGGAGCTGGGGACCGATCCGGAGACGGAGCGTCCCGTGGTGGTCAAGGACGGCCGGTTCGGGCCGTACGTGACGGACGGCGAGACCAACGCGACCCTGCGGCGGGACGACGACGTCGAGACGATCACCGCTGAGCGGGGCTTCGAGCTGCTGTCCGAGAAGCGGGCCAAGGCCCCCGCCAAGAAGAAGGCGCCCGCGAAGAAGGCAGCCGCGAAGAAGACGGCGGCGAAGAAGGCACCTGCCAAGAAGACTGCGGCCAAGAAGACGGCGGCGAAGAAGACCACCGCCAAGAAGGCCACAAAGGCGGCCACGAAGACGGCCACCAAGGCGCCTGCGAAGTCCGCGAAGAAGACGGCCGCCAAGAGCACCGTGAAGAAGACGGCCTCGGAGAAGTCCGCGGAGGAGTGAACCGGCCCGGCGCCGCTCTCCGCTTCTCCCGGCGACTGTTCCCGGTGCCGTCCTGGGAGGCGGCCCGCGCGACGCCGCCGCGCTGTGGCACGTCGCGGACCCCGGAACGCTCGGACCCGGGACTCCGGAACCCCGGGGTCCCGGGCCCGCGGGGCGCACGAAGCCGGGCGTCGGGGCGTCGGGACGTCAGGCTGTCGGGGCGTCGGGGCGTCAGGCTGCCGGGGCGTCGGGGCGCGCCAGGCCGTCGGAGCGTCGGGACGCCGGAGAGGCCGAAGAGTGCCGTACGCGGTGTGACGACGCAGCGGTTGCGGAGCTGTAGCACACAGATGTTCGGGTACGGATCCGGGTGCCGGCCTCCTCCCTATACGCTGGCGGGATGAAGTCTTCGCCCCCAACTGCCCCGGACGACGCCCTCGCAGCGGAATCCCGCGAGGGTGCCGTGACCGCGCTGCTGCGTTTCCCCCCGCTGCGGCGGCTGTGGACAGCGCAGTTCACCAGTGGGATCGGCGACATGCTGGGCCTCCTGGTGCTGCTGCTGCTCGCGATGCAGGCGGCGGCCGTGCGCGGTGTGGCGGGAGACCCGGTCTTCGGCGGCGGATACCGCGGAATGGCACTGGTCGTGGCCACGGTCTTCGGGCTGCGCCTGCTGTCCACGCTGCTGTTCGGCGCCGTCCTGCTGGGCCCGGTCTCCGCGCTGGTCAGCGGAGTCAAGGAGAACCGCGGGACGGGAACCGGAACGCAGACCGGAACGGACTCCGGGACGCACCCCGGAACGCACGCCGAGGCGGACGGCGGAACGAGCCCCGGGCCGGACGCCGGGAAGAGTGGCGGACCGGCCCGCGACGGCGAGTCCGGCGGCGGAAGCGGCAGCGGGTCCGGCGCCGGAAAGAAGATCCTGGACCGGCGGTGGACACTGTTCGGCGCCGACGCGCTGCGCGCCGCCGCGCTGATCATCGCCCCGCTGTGGGTCGACTGGACGCCCGGCAGCGCGTTCGCCGTCGTGCTCATCACCGTCTTCGTGACGGGCGTCGCCGAGCGGGTCTCCACCGTGACCAGGGACAGCGCGGCCCCCGCGCTGCTGCCGGCCGCGCCGCCCGAGGGCACAGCGCTGCGGCCGCTGCCGGACCACGGCGAGGCGCTGCGCCGCCTGTGGCTGCGCTCCGCCTTCGTGGCGCTGCCC
The DNA here is from genome assembly GCF_042869575.1 of Streptomyces sp. NPDC006925. Taxonomy (NCBI): domain Bacteria; kingdom Bacillati; phylum Actinomycetota; class Actinomycetes; order Kitasatosporales; family Streptomycetaceae; genus Streptomyces; species Streptomyces sp. NPDC006925. The sequence goes on along the minus strand of NZ_JBIAGB010000004.1, from coordinate 124,720 downwards.
GTCGCGGCGGCGGGGCTCGTCGTCGTCACCCTGTTCAGCAATCTGCTCGCCACGGGGGTCGACTGGTTCGGCTCGCACCAGGCCGCGTTGGCCTCGTACGTGGCGGCCGGCCTGTTCGCCGCGGCGGCCGCCGTCGGGTACTTCCTCGAACTGCCCGACGGACAGACCCCGCGCCCCCGTTCCCCGCTGGAGGGCCTGCGCCGGCCCCGGACGGCGGACGGCGGCTCCGACAAGGGGCGCACGGGAGCCGTGCCGCTCCTCGTCGTCGCCGGTGGCGCCGTGGGCGGAGCCATCGCGTCGGCAGTCGCCCTCGCCCCGCTGCAAGCCGCCGACCTGGGCGGCGGGCCCGTCGCCTTCGGACTGCTCGCGCTGATGCTGACCGGCGGCACCGTCGCCGGGATCCGACTGGCGCCGCACACGGTGCCGTCCCTCTCCCGGCGCCGGCTGCTCGCGCTCGTCACCGGGCTGACCGGCATCCTGCTGCTGGCGGCCGGACTGGTGCCCGACACCGCGACCGTCATCGCGCTGGCGCTGCTGGCCGGACTCGGCGGCGGCATCGCAGCCAACACCCTGCACACCCTGCTCGACCAGGAGACCGAGGAAGCCCGCCGCGCCCGGACGACCGAGCACCTGCAGGCGGTGGTCCGGCTGTCGCTGGCCGTGGGCGCGATCCTGGCGCCCGTCCTGGCCGCGCTCATCGGTCCGCACCGGGTGGAGAACGGGTCGTTCGTCTTCGACCACGGTGGTGCCTCGTTCACGCTGATGCTGGTCGGCGCGCTGCTGCTGCCCGTCGGGGCGATCCTGCTGGGCCGCACCGACGACCGGCAGGGCGTGCCGCTGCGGCGCGATCTGGTGGCGGCGTTCGGCGGCGGCCGCCCCCGGCAGACCCCGGCCGGAAGCGGATTCTTCCTGGTCCTGGAGGGCGGCGACGGCGCCGGCAAGACCACGCAGGTGGACGCGCTCGCCGACTGGATCCGGGCCAAGGGCCACGAGGTCGTCGTCACCAAGGAGCCCGGCTCCACCCCGGTCGGCAAGCGACTGCGCTCGATCCTGCTGGACGTCTCCTCGGCCGGGCTCTCGCACCGCGCCGAGGCCTTGCTGTACGCCGCCGACCGTGCCGAGCACGTGGACACGGTCGTCCGTCCCGCGCTGGAGCGCGGCGCCGTGGTCATCTCGGACCGCTACGTCGACTCGTCCGTCGCCTACCAGGGCGCGGGCCGCGACCTGTCCCCCGCGGAGATCGCCCGGATCAACCGCTGGGCGACCGACGGACTGGTGCCGCACCTGACCGTGCTGCTCGACGTCGCACCCGAGACCGCCCGGGAGCGCTTCACGGAGGCGCCGGACCGGCTGGAGTCCGAGCCGGTCGAGTTCCACCAGCGGGTCCGGTCCGGTTTCCTCACCCTCGCGGCCGCCGACCCGGCCCGCTACCTGGTCGTCGACGCCGGGCAGGAGCCCGAGAACGTCACCACCGCTGTCCGGCACCGGCTCGACCAGGTGCTGCCGCTCTCCGAGGCCGAGAAGAAGGCCCAGGAGGAGGCACGCAAGCGGGCCGAGGAGGAGGCGCGGCGGCGCGCCGAGGAGGAGGCCCGCCGCAAGGCGGAGGAGGAGCGCAAGGAGCGCGAGCGCCAGGAACAGCTGGAGAAGCTCCGCCGCGAGGAGGAGGAGCGCAAGCGCCGCGAAGCGGAACTGGCGCGCCAGCGCGAGGAGGCCCGCCGGGCGGAGGAGGCCAGGAAACAGGCCGAGGAGGCCCGCCGGATCGCCGAGGAGGAACGCGAGCGGCGCGAGGCCGAGCAGCGGGCCCACGAGGAGGAGCAGGAGCGGCTGCGCAAGCGTGCCGAGGAGGAGAAGCGGCTCCGGGCCGAGGCCGAGGAGCGTCGCCTGGAGCGGCAGCGCAAGGCTGAGGAAGCGCTGCTGAAGGCCGAGCAGGCGCGGGCCGCCGCGGCCGCCGAGGCCAAGGCCAAGGCCGAGGCGGACGCGGAGGCGGAGGCCGCGGAGCGGGCGCGGCGCGAGAAGGCCGATGCGCACGCCGCGCAGTCCGCCGAGGCGCCGGGTGCCGACTCCGCTTCCGGCGCCGGTGCGGCATCCGGGGGTTCCGCTTCCGGTACGCCGGATTCCGAGGACCGCTCGCCGGACGGCGCCGAGGCGGACACCGCGCAGATCCCGCACGTGGGCTCGCGGGACGAGGCCGCCGGTCCGGACGCGGAGGACACCACGCAGTTGCCGCGCCCCGGCAGCGGCCCGTCCGACGACGAGACGACCGTGCTGCCCCAGGTCTCCGACGGGTCCAGCGGGCAGAACGGCGGGGCGGACAGCGACGCGACGACGGCGCTCCCCCGGGTCCCCGAGTCCCAGGACGCGGGCGAGACGGCCGTCCTCCCGCAGGTGGACCCCCGGGAGCGGTACGCGGACGCGGATTCCGCCTCCGGTTCCGGTTCCGCCTCCGGTTCGGACGACGCCGAGGACCGTACCCGGGAGCTGCCCCAGGTCGACGAGGGGGAGCGCCCCCGCCCCTCCTGGGCGGAGGACACCCCCATGGACGACGTCCCCACGCTGGCGGACGAACTGCTGGGCCCGCACGACCCGCAGGACGACGAGGACCGCCGCCGTCGCTGACGGCGGACGGCATGACGGCTGAGGGCATGACAGCTGAGGGCGGACGACCGGCCGGCGGGCCCCTGGCCCGCCGGCCCGTCCGCCGGCCGCTGAGGGTGTCGGGGGCCGTCGCTCGGCCGACCGCGCCGTCGACGGCTTCGGCCGGGTGCGCGCAGCACCCCGGCCGGAACCCCGGCCGGAACCCCGGCCGGAACCCCGGCCGGAACCCCGGCCGGAACCCCGGCCGGAACCCCGGACGTCGCCCCGGCCCGGCCCTCGGCGGATCGTCCGGCCCCGCTCCGGCAGCCGGTGGACCCGACTGTCACCGGCATCCGCGACAATGGTCCCCATGGCGGTGTGGGACGACCTGGTGGGCCAGGACAGGGCAGCGAAGCAGCTCGCCGCTGCCGCGGGGGACGCGGACGCGTATGTGACGGCGGAGGCCGCGGCGCACGGCTCCGCGGACCTGTCCGGCTCCGCGATGACCCACGCCTGGCTCTTCACGGGACCGCCCGGTGCGGGCCGCGAGCAGGCGGCCCGCGCGTTCGCGGCGGCGCTCCAGTGCGTCAGCCCGGACCGGGCGCTGGGCAGCAGCCCGGGATGCGGCTTCTGCGAGGGCTGCCATACGACGATGGTCGGCACCCACGCGGATGTCGAGATCGTCCGCACCGATCTGCTGACCATCGGCGTGAAGGAGACGCGCGCGCTGGTGCGCGGGGCGCAGATGTCCCCGTCCGGCGGCCGCTGGCAGGTGATCGTCCTGGAGGACGCCGACCGCCTGACGGAGGGCGCCGGCAACGTGCTGCTGAAGGCCGTCGAGGAACCGGCGCCGCGCACGGTGTGGCTGCTGTGCGCGCCGTCCACCGAGGACGTCCTCCCCACCATCCGGTCCCGCTGCCGGCATCTGGCGCTGCGCACGCCCCCGGTCGACGCGGTGGCGGACCTGCTGGTGCGGCGGGACGGGATCGCGCCGGAGACGGCCGCGTCCGCGGCACGGGCCACCCAGGGGCACATCGGCCATGCGCTGCGGCTGGCCACCGACGAGCGGGCCCGCGCCAGACGGCAGGCGGTGCTCAAGCTGCCGTCCCGGGTCGACGACGTGGGCAGCGCGCTGCGGGCTGCGCAGGAGCTGATCGACGCCGCGACGGAGGACGCCAAGCAGGTCGCCGAGGAGCTGGACGCCAAGGAGACCGAAGAACTGCGGGCGGCCCTGGGCGCGGCGGAGGGCAAGCGGCTGCCGCGCGGCACGGCGGGGGCGATGAAGGAGCTGGAGGACAAGCAGAAGCGCCGCGCGACCCGCACCCAGCGCGACTCGCTCGACCTCGCGCTCTCCGACCTGACGGCCTTCTACCGCGACGTGCTGGCCCGCCAGTTGGGCTCGTCCGTCGCCCTGTCGCACGACGACGCGGCCGGGACGATCGGTCAACTGGCCGCCACCTCACGCCCGGAGCAGACACTGCGCCGGATCGAGGCGATCCTGGAGTGCCGCCGGACGCTGGACCGCAATGTCGCCCCGCTGCTGGCGGTGGAAGCGATGACGATGGCGCTGCGGGCCGGCTGACACCGGGCCGGCGCGCCCCCTGGCGACGGCTGGCGGCCTGTCAGGGCTTCCCGGTCACCGGACGACCGCGGCCCACGGGCTGCCGGGAGAGCGGCGTGAGCCGATCGGCACGACCGGCACGGCGGCACAGGAGGGCGGCCGGGGGCGGCGCCGACCGGCGGATTGACGCGCCACAGCGCCCCCGCGGGCGACGGTCCTGTGCCCGGCTGGGTACGCTCCCAGCACGTGCCGCCGCCGGAGGGATGCCCCATGAGTCAGCCACCCGCCTCCCGTATCCGCTACGGGGGCGAGTCCCGCGGCAGTTCCGGGGTCTGGTCCCGCGGCCGTCTCGGGAGCGCCGCGGTCCTCATGGCCACGGCGCTGCTGCTCTCCGGCTGCTCGGACGACGACGCGTCCGAGCCGGGCACCGACCCCTCGGCGAAGGGCACCCAGGCGGGCGCCGACGCCTCCCCGCTCGAACCGCTGCCCGCGAAGATCCCCGACGAGCTGCGCCCGTACTACGAGCAGAAGCTGTCCTGGCACGACTGCGGACCGGCCCAGTTCGAATGCGCCACGCTGCGGGTGCCGCTGGACTACGACAAGCCGAGCGACGACCCCGGCGACGACGCGGCGACCGCGGGCCTGGCGGTGACCCGCACCGAGCCGCAGCGCGGCAAGAAGCCGCCGGAGGGCGGTTCGCTGCAGGTCAACCCGGGCGGCCCGGGCGGTTCGGCGATCGAGTATGTGCAGCAGTCGGTGGCCCTCGGCTACCCGCAGCAGGTGCGGGAGCACTACACGCTGGTCGGGATGGACCCGCGGGGCGTCGGCCGCAGCGAGCCCGTCGAATGCCTCACCGACAAGCAGATGGACGCCTACACCCGGGTCGACCAGACGCCGGACGACGCCTCGGAGACCGACGCGCTCACCGCCGCGTACGAGAAGTTCGCCAAGGGGTGCGAGAAGCGCACCGGCAAGCTCCTCGGCCATGTCTCGACGGTCGAGGCGGCCCGGGACATGGACGTACTGCGCGGCGTGCTCGGCGACCGGGAGCTCAACTACGTCGGCGCCTCCTACGGCACCTACCTCGGCGCCACCTACGCGGGCCTGTTCCCGGAGCGCTCCAGGCGGCTCGTGCTGGACGGCGCGATGGACCCCTCCCTCTCGGCACGCCGCGTCAACCGCGAGCAGACGGCGGGCTTCGACACGGCGTTCAAGGCGTTCGCGCGCGACTGCGTGAAGATGTCCGACTGCCCGCTGGGCACCGACGGCGTCCCGCAGGCGGGCAAGAAGCTCAGCGCGCTCTTCGCCCGCGTGGACCGCGAACCCCTCAAGACCGACGACCCGGCGCGCACCCTCACCGAGTCCCTGGCCACCACGGGCGTGATCCGCGCCATGTACGACGAGGGCTCCTGGCCGATGCTGCGCGAGGCCCTGACGGCGGCGGGCAGGGGCGACGGCGCACCGCTGCTGGCGCTCTCCGACGACTACTTCGAGCGCGGCCCGGGCGGTGAGTACAGCAACATCATGTACGCCAACCCGGCCGTGAACTGCCTCGACCTGCCCCCGGCCTTCTCCGGTGCCGCCGCGGCCCGCAAGGCCGTCCCCTCCTTCGAGAAGGCCAGCCCGGTCTTCGGCCGCGGATTCGCCTGGGCGGCGCTGAACTGCGCCGAATGGCCGGTCGAGCCGACGGGCGCCCCGCACCGCATCGCCGCGAAGGGCGCCGACCCGATCGTGGTCGTCGGCACCACCCGCGACCCGGCCACCCCCTACCGCTGGGCCCAGGGCCTGGCCGGCCAGCTCTCCTCGGCCCGCCTCCTCACCTACAAGGGCGACGGCCACACCGCCTACCTCCGCGGCAGCGCATGCATCGACAAGGCCGTCGACGCCTACCTGCTGCAGGGCAAGCCCCCCGAGGACGGCACCACCTGCGGCTGACCCCGCCACCCCCGTCCCGACCACCCCCGCAAACCCTGTAGACTTATCGCCGCAGCGGCCCCCAAACTGGCCGCACGCACACTGCCGCCTTAGCTCAGTCGGCCAGAGCGACGCACTCGTAATGCGTAGGTCTCGGGTTCGAATCCCGAAGGCGGCTCCGAAAAGGCCCAGGACAGATAGCCTCTGACCTGGGCCTTTGTGGTTTTCATGATCCATTTCTGCGGGCAATGCTGCCCGCGCGGGGCCTCATGATCGCCCCCGGTGGACAACCGGTGGACAGACGCGCAGCGGGCGTGCAGAGCGGTGGACGGACGGTCGATCCGGTGGCCTCTCTGAGGGGTAGGCGCTGAGGGGTGGATTCGCAGTCCTATGGTCGCGATCGACGTGGAGGAAGTTGGCCGGTTCCCACAGCGCCTGGCGCGGCGTCCCTGCAAGTGGGGGATCGCCGCCTCGACCCGAGTTGTCGGTCTCGGTTGTCATGTGAATCCCGAGCGTGTCGAGATTGACGCAGAAACTAAAGTGATGCAGCATGATCCCGTCGAGCGGTAAAGTCCGCTGGGGCGTTGAACTGTCCTACTAGGGGTGGGTTCCTTGACGTTGCACGGCTCTCGGTTTGATCAGTTGGTCGGGGTCTCGGCCCCACGAGTTCGCAAGCACGTGATCTGGTCCTTGAAGACGGGGACGCAAGAAGCGGTCGACGCGTACGAGTTCAGCAAGTACAGCGACGGCCACACCTTCGGGACGAATCGTTGGCGGTTCACCGTCGGGGCGCTCAAGGACCAGGACCAGCTAGAGGCCCTTCCCGAGGCCAAGCCGCTGCGGGTGCGAAGCACCTTCATGCTCGGCGTCGGAAACGCCATCCTCTACCCCGTTTGCTACGCCAGTGACTCGACGACGGATGTGCGGGGGATGAAGATCCGGACCTCGCAGATCCGCACCGAGATGTTCGCCGCTTACGGTCAGCTCGCGCCGCAGGTGCAGACCGCGCTGCGCATCAGCGACGGTATTGACGGTCAGGAGTGGGCCTTCGACGACCTAGAGGAGACACTCGCGGAACTGCCCGAGCAGCCCAAGATGTTGTTGCTCGCCTACGCGAGTAACCGGGAGGGTGGGCTGCTCAACTGCTTCGTCGGGGAAGCCAAATTGGACTTGTCGGGCTCGGTGTCCTGGGAGTGGATCGAACCTCTGGCCATCACAGATGCTGAAGGCGGTACCGGCGGGATCTCCGTCGTGTCGCCCATCGACCCCTCTGCTCCCGGATTCGGTACCGGCGCGGAGCCCTCCATCAACCTGGAAGATGCGGACGACACCGCGAACGAAAGCAATGAGCACTAAGCGATCTTCACTCTCAGTGGCACCCGTTCTGCCACTCGACCTCTCTGCGTCAGTCGCAGCGGCGTTCGATGGCGCTCGACTCACGCAGGCCAGGCGCCTGGCTGGTTGGACCAAGAAGGAGTTGGCGACAAAGATCAACGTAACGCCCGCCGCGGTCGGCCAATATGAAGCAGGAGCTATCCGGCCCCGGCCGGAGCAAGTCCGTCGACTGGCAGAAGCCCTCGGCATGCCTAGCGCCTTCTTCACCGCTGGCCGACCCCGAGCCGGCCTGGATACGGCAGCCGTACACTTCCGCTCTCTGCGCTCGGCTCCTGCCCGCGAGCGTGAGCGGAGCGTGTCCTTTACGGAGCTGTTGTGGGAGCTGGTGTACGAGCTGGAGAGTTATATCCGGCTGCCGACGGTTGACCTGCCGGGCTGGGACGGCGGAGAAACCATCCCTGACCTACCCAGCGATCCCCAACAGGCTGCGCGCGCTCTGCGTGCACGCTGGGGACTCGGTGATGGCCCGATCTCTCACCTGGTTCGACTGCTTGAGTCGCGCGGCATCGTGGTGACAGTTCTTCCGTTTCCCAATGCGGACAGCAGGAAGCTGGATGGCTTCTCCACGTCTCGGTTGCCTACCCGTCCTGTCGTAGTACTCAACGACGAGCGCGACGACGTGTACCGCCATCGGTTCAGTTGCGCGCACGAGTTGGGTCACCTCTTGCTGCACGGTGAGGCGCACCCCGGAGATGTCCAGCACGAGCGTCAGGCGGACGCCTTCGCGGCTGAGTTCCTCACGCCAGCGGCACGGCTCACGGGCTCGCTTCCGATGCGGGTCGACTTCACGGTCCTAGGGCGGCTGCAGCAGACCTGGGGTGTGTCGTTGGATTCCCTCCTGGTCCGCTGCCGAGAGCTCGGCCTCCATACCGAAGCGGTAAGCAGTCGAGGATGGAAGCGCCTCAGAACCCTGCGGGGGCAGGGCCTGCTGCCGCATACGCCGGTGCAGGGCTTTCCGGGAGAGGTTCCAGTTCTCTTGCAGCGAGCCTTCGAGATGGCTGAACGCAAGGGCATCACTGTCCAGCGGCTCGCTGATGAGCTGCGCTGGCCTGCGGACCTGGTGCTCAAACTGCTCGCAGAAGATCCTCGCCCGGGTCTGTACCTCGGGGCAGCTCCGTTTGAGGCCAGCCGGCCTTCAACCGATGAATAAGCACCGGCATCGGGGCTCAGGGGCCCCGATGCCGGTAGTAGCTGTCCTCGGCTATACGTGCCAGTTAGGCGGAACGATTCTGCTGTGAGGCGTCGTCCTTGCGCGGCGGCACCATCCTCGGCAGGCGAGACGCGAGGTCCGCCTGCGGCACGGCGTCGGGAACAGCCGCCAGCGCCTTGCGCGCATGCGGTACGAGCTGCACGACCTTCTCTGCGGCATCGCGCGCCAGGTCGTCGAGGACCGACTGGTAGATGTCCCGCGTGATCCGCGTGTCCGAATGGCCGAGGGTCTCCGAGACGACCTTGATGTCGACGCCCGCCGCGAGCATCAGCGTCGCGGCGACGTGCCGGAGGTCATGAAGGCGGATCGGTGGAAGGCCGGCCGCCTCCACGAGGCGCTCGAACAGATCGCTGACCTTGCCCGGGTGGAGGAGGGAGCCATCCTCCTGGGTGAAGATACGCCCGGTGTTCTGCCAGCCCTCACCCCATGCCTCGCGCTCGGTCTGCTGGCGGGCCTTGTGCGTGAGGAGCCCCTCGTTGGTCTCGCCGTCCAGGGCGATCAGTCGGAGGCCGCTGTCGGTCTTGGGCGCACCCTCGTGGACCTCCCAGCCGTCTTGGACGAGCTGCGTGGCGATGGCCAGCGAGCAGTGCTTCGCGGAGTAGTCCTCCCAGCGGACACCGCACGCTTCTCCTCGCCGAGTACCTCGAAACGCAATGAGTCGCCAGAGCAAGTACAGCCGGTCTCCCGCGACGAAGTCGAGGAAGACGGCGGTCTGCTCCGGGGTCCAGACCATGACCGGCGACGGCCGCTTGCCGGTCTCCTGCCAGCGAGCGATGCGCTCCTCGGTCCAGACGAGGGCCTTCGGCTTGGTACCGGGCAGCAGCTCGACGTGAGCGGCCGGGTTGAAGGCGGGCATGACCTGCTGGGCGATGGCGACGTTGAGCGCGGCCCGGAGCGTGTCGCGGATGTGGGGCTGGGTGTTCAGCCCGGTGACTCGACGGAACGGCGGCATCGCGTCGAGCTGTGCGCGGAACCACTTCCGGCGCGCCCGGTTCTCGGCTCCCTTGTTCGGGGTGGCCTTCAGCTCGTCGGCGACCGCGCGTCGCTGGGCGTTCTGCTCCTGGATCTCGATGTTCCGCTCGTTGATGGCGTCGAACATCTTGTCGATGTGGTGGACTCGGAGCTTGTCGAGGCGAAGGTGCCCGAGGTGCGGCTTGAGGTGGACGCGGATGTCGCATTCGTAGCGCGACGCACCGCCACGGCGCAGACGTTTCCGCCCGGCTAGCCAGGTGTCGAGCCACTCCCCGACGGTGGTCTTCGAGTTGAGCGACTGACCCGTCTGGAACCGGCGACGGGTCTCGTCGTAGTCCGGCAGAGGGGTCTTCTCCTTGACGCAGTCCTCCAGCAGGTCGCTGATCTGCGTCCTGCCCCACGCGTCGTCCTCTTCGGGAATCGCCATGAGGGCGCGGACCTTGCCCAGCTCCTCCTGGGCTTTGGTGGAGGTCTCGAAGCCACCACGACGGAACCGCCGTCGTCGGCCGTCCTGGGCGGGGTCCAGCTCCTGGAACACCCCGAAGGTCCCGTGCCGTCGCGACTGGAGCTTCGGGCACGACGCCCCGAGGTCCTTGCCGGTCTCGGGGTCAGTGCACCGGCACCGTCGCGTGATGGTGCCCTTCTTCATTCACGCTCCTCGGCCTCGGGGTGTATGTCGGGCTCGTCGACAAAGGCGAGTCGGTCAGGAAGGGCCGGAGGGGTGAGGCCGCGCTGACGCATCCGCTCTCGGTACGCGCGCAGCTCTTGGGCGTCCTCGAAGGCGTGCGCCTCGTATCCCTCGGCCCGCTCAAGAAGCGTGGTTCGGCGACTGCGGTCCAGAGTGGTGCTGGCTACTCGTCGCCGCTCCTGCGCCAAGTCGTACGAGGACATCGACGCGGCAACGAGGTCGCCATGGTGTCGGAAGCTGTCGAGCACGTCCCGGGGCGAGCCCTCGGGGGCCGCATCATCCAGAGGTGTCTCACCGGTGAACCACGCGACCGCGTCCCAGGTGGACAGCTCGCGGCCCGGCAGAACCTCGACCGCCGCCGAAGAACCGAGCGGGAACAGCAGGGTGACCGGCGGGACGTCCAGCACGTCGGCAAGCATGACGACGTCCGCCACGCTGACGCTCGTCTTGCGTCCGGACTCCAGGTTCTTGATCGAGTGCTCGGTGATTTCCGGCATGCCGCGGGCCGCGCACTCCTGCGCGACCTCGGCCATCGTGAGGCCGGCGGCCCGGCGCGAGTCTCGTAGGCGCTGAGCGATCCGACCGGTGAACGCTGTCGACCATTGATCAGGTGTCATGGTGACACCATAGGAAGCGAAAAGGCGCTGCCGCAACTCCGTGATACATCTTTCGCGTCACTACGGCACGTGTAAACGTCAGGAGAGCGTCATGGCAGCACCTAAGACGGCAGGATCGGGGCGGGGACTGACGAGCGACGAGCTGCTCGCTCTTCCGGCGGTGATCGATCTCGACACCTCGAACAAGGCGCTGATGATCGGACGGTCCACCGGGTATGGGCTCGCCAAGCAGGGGGAGTACCCGGTCAGGGTGCTGCGCCTAGGGAACGCCTACCGAGTGGTCACGGCCGACCTGCTGAAGTTGCTGGGCCTTGAGCGCCAGCAGCCCGGCGGCAGTCGAGAGCCCGATGGCAGCGAGCGGCACGACCTCGCCGCGTAGGGGAGTTCCGCGCGCCCCTCGGAGGCGAGCTGCGCGGTCCAGTGGGCCGAAGTCCGACGGGTACGTTCGGCCCGGATCCGGGCGACCAGCGCTTGTCGACTGCGTCAGCCCTCTGGGTAGGGTCGCGGTACCCGAGCTGGAGAGGTAGCCGCATGGACCCCGAGATCGTGATCGCGCAGACGACGAGTGACGACGAGGAGCAGGCGAAGACCCTCGCCAGAGGCGCTGTTGAGAGCAAACTGGCGGCGGGCGTCCACATCGATGCGCCCATCACCGCCTTCTACTGGTGGCAGGGGAAGGTCGAGGCGGCTCAGGAGTGGCGGATCTCCTACATGACGTCGTCGGATCGCCTCCCCGCGCTAGAGGCATGGCTGCACGAGAGGCACCCGTACGACGTCCCCCAGTGGGTCACGCTGCCTGTGACCGGAGGGTCGGAGGCGTACCTGTCCTGGGTCGTCGACGAGACGCGCCCGGGGTAGAGGTTTCCACTACAGCGCCTTGCTCTCGCTGAGCCTGTGCGCTTCGACGCTTCACAGCGTCGCGAACGTCAGCAGGTGGCTGGCCAGGTCATGCTCAGTGTCGGGGAGCCCGGCAGCGATGGCCTGAGCCCGCTGCCGGCCCATGGTGTTGGGCTTCGACTCCGCCGCTGCGGCGAACTGGTGCGCTACGTAGGCTCCGCGATCTATGTCGCCGCCGCGCAGAAGGGCGGACGCCAGGTCACCCAGGACGACCACGCCGGACTCGGGTAGTTCGCCGCCGAGGCGCTCGACTGCGGAGTCGGCCGTGGCGGTCAGCTCCTGACGCGCGAGTTCGCCATAGACCGAGAGGGTTAACGAGTCCATGCGGTATGGCGTCACGAAGCGGACCCACGCCTGCTCGCTCGTATGGTCGGCGAAGTCATAAGCGAACTTGGCCTGATCGAGAGCACGAAGGGCGCCAGCGTCATCGCCTGACTGGGCGGCTTCCTCCGCGTACCGGCCCAGAGCCCACGCTGCGGCGGTTGCGTTGCCACGTCCGCGTACGTCCTGAGCTGCCTGCGAAAGCATCTCCAGCGCCTTCGCCGGGCTGGGGGCACCGTAGCTCGCGTAGCCCAGAGCGAGAGCGCGCAGCGGAGGGTGTCCGGCCCTTTTCGCGCACTCCGAGGTCACTCCGTAATAGGAAGTGGCCTTGTCCTGCTGGCCGAGGTCCCAGGCGACCCACCCAGCAAGAGCGGCAGTCTCCCCGGCCGCGATGGTCAGGGCTCGCTCGTGGGCTCCGGCGCGGGGAAGGGCTGCGGTGATCGCGTCCAAGTGCGCCTCGACGCGGGACTGCAGGCTGAGCGCACTCTCGTTCAGCTCGTCCACGTGCAACGTGGCGGCATGATCAATAAGCACCGCCGCGGACTCAGGGTCGATCTTGGAACCCTTGCTGAGTGCGTAGGCCAGCCGGCCCCAGGGCTCGGCAGCCGCAGCCGCACCGACGACTGCGCCTCCCAGCAGCGTTCGGCGTTTCACGTCGTCCAGGTCCTCCGCCTCGGCCTTGTTCTTCTCTCGCCGCCTGGCGCGGGCGGCTTTCGCCTCGCGCAGTAGCGGCTCCAGCGGGACGCCACAGGCCAAAGCGATGTTCCCCAGGGTGTGGTCCGTCGGAACGTTCGCACCGTTCTCGTACCGGTTCACCTCCCGGCGGGTCACCGTTGCCCGGCCGGAGGCGGCGTTGATCGCACCGGCCTGCTCGTCCTGCGTCCGATTCGCGTTACGCCGCAGGTGACGGAGCAACTCGGCAAATGGATCCACCGCCATGAGTCTGACCCCTATCCGTGGGAGAAAGCCAATACTCCCCTCAACTCCCCCCTGGTTTTCCCCCCTTGACAAAGATTTCCCCCCTCCGGTTTCCCCTGTCCCGGATCGCGCAGCCACGGTGCGATGTGCTCATGACCACGCACCGGACAGCAACGCCGCCCCGACCTCGGGGCGACGACGGTGGCCCCCACGCCGTCGGCGCCTCGACCGCTCGGTGTCCGCTGGCCTCTCACGTCTTCGAGATGGCCATGGAGCCGGTAGATGTGCACGTCGCTCAAGCGCGACGAACGACGGCCACCGTGTTGAAGCACTGGTCGTTGCCGGAGACGCCGGCAGAGGACGCCCGGCTCGTCGTCTCGGAGTTGGTGTCCAACGCGATCATTCACGGTTCCGGGGACGTCCGACTGCGACTGCGACACGACGAGCACGAGCTTCGAATCCGAGTCACCGACGACAGCACGGCACCGGCGAGGCGGCGACGTGCGAGTGCCGCCGGCCTCGGCGGTCGAGGGCTGCACCTCGTCGCCTGCTTGTCGCTTCGGTGGGGCGTCGCGGACGGCGGCCGGACGACGTACGCGGTCATCCCCACTCTCACGGAGGCACCCCCATGTCGCCGCACAACACAGTCAAGCACGGAGCCGACGTGTTGAGCCTCGTCGCCTTTGATCGGGGGCGAGAGAAGCACACGGGCGGTGGGGCGCCGACCGCTGGCCGTGACTACCCGAGCTGGCCTCGCACCTCTGCCCAGGTGAAGCGCCGGTCCCGAGCTGGCCAACTCCGAGGCTTGCGCCAGCACTTCTACCGTCAGACCGTCGGCGCGCAGGCCGATCAGCCGCTGCGCGTGCTGGCGTACAGCCTGGTACCGAGTCCGAGGGCCCGACCTGACGAGGACTGGGGGACGCTACAGGTTGAGGCCGACCAGCTCGGTTACGCGATCACCGCCCGGCTCCACGATGTGGCGGTCCCGGTGACCACGACGTACCTCCCGGCATCCAGTGCGAGCCAGGGCGTCTACACGCCGCCTTGGGATCGACCTGGTTGGCGGGAAGCCGAGCGACAGCTCCGAGAGGGCTTGGCCGACGGCGTGCTCGTCCTCGACCGGCACAACATCAGCTCCGATGACGACGAGTACCACGCCGTGATCAAACACCTGGGCGAGCACTGCCGGGCGTTTCTCCACCTCGTGATCTCCGAGGAGCCCGTCGCGCCGACTTGAAGGCGTCCGCTGCGCTGGATGGACAGGAAGGGCTGGGGCTGGCGGCAGATCAGCGCCCAGATCGCCCTGATCGTCACCGTGAGCGTCGTGCTCGTCTTCACCTTCAAATACACCTGACCGAGGGCTGACCATGACTTTCGAGGGACACATCGATCGTGCGCCGCGCCTCCTGCCGCACCGCGAGCAGGGCGAAGCGCTCCTCGCCATCAGGGAGGCCGCCCCTTCGGCACCCAGCGAAGAGGGGATCGACCTCTTCGCCGTGCCCGCTGGTGAGGTTCAGGGGCGTGGCTTCGACCTCTCGCGCTTTCACCGGCTCGCGCGCCTGCCGGCCGTGCCGGACGGATTGACCTCGCCGTCGGCTGAGGGCCCGCCGGACGCGGCCTGACTCTCCTCAAGCGAGCACGACGGCGACCACCACTGCCCCGGATGCCGCCGCCGGTTGCCGCACCGCCCCATCCATCCCCGAGTAAAGGTCGCAGATGAACCGTCCCGTTCTCGCTCTGGCCACCACCATCGCCCTCGCGTCCGCGGTGCACATCGCCCAGCGTCGCCAGCAGCACCGCCAGTCCCTGGAGTTGGCAGTGCACCAGGCCCACGGCCGCATGCTCGAAGTCGCCACCACACACCCGGACTTGGACCCGATCTGGGTGCGCAACCACCCCGACCACGTCAAGGACGACGAATCGGGTCCGCTCCTGATGTGCCAGTGGTGGCTTGAGTTCTGGCGCACCGGCCTCAATCTCAGGGTGTTCACCCCCGCCATCCTGCGGCAGAACGCGCGGAACTTCATGCAGGACCCGACGGCCCTCAAGGCGTGGGCCTTGACCCGCCACGGGCGTGCTCTGCAGTCCCGAGGGCGATGGGACCGCTTGCACGTGGCGCTGCTCGACGCGGCGTTCGAGGAGGCCGGCGGTCCGTCCCAGTACCCCGAGTTGGAACTTGCCCCGGCTTCGGCCCTCTGAGGCACGACGACACCCTGACGAGAGGATGATCATGACCGTTCCCGCTTGCGGATCGCCACCCGCCCCGGCCGCGCCGAGCGACCACGGGTCGCGCGCTCTTCTCCTCGACCTCGACGGGGTCCTCCTCGACACGCGTCCCGTGATGCGGAGGGCGTGGCAGAGGGTCCAGGAGGTCCATGGCGTCGCGCTCCCGTTCCGTGACTACGAGCGCCACCTGGGTCGCGAGTTCGGGGACATCATGGAGCGCCTGGGCGTGACCGATGCCGAGGCGGTCCGTAGGACGTACGAGGCGGAGTCCGTGGCCACCGCGCACCTCGCGGAGGAGTTCGCCGGCATCGTCGAGACGCTCCACGCCTTCGTGGCCGCCGACTGGCGGCTGGGCGTCGTGACGTCCAAGCACGTCGACCGGGCGGCCCCGCTCCTCGCGCGCCTCGGGTGTCCCTTCGCGACCATCCGCACGCCCGCCGGCGCGGGCCGAACGAAGCCGGCCCCGGACCCGCTCCTCCTGGCACTGGTCGACCTGGGAGTCGACCCCGCCTCCGCCGTCTACGTGGGTGACATGGCGGTCGACCAGGAGTCGGCCGCACGCGCCGGCGTCCCTTATGTGCACGCTGGGTGGGGCTACGGGCAGCCGACGGCTCCCGCCCCGGAGACGGTCTCGTCCCCCAGGGAACTGCTGAGCCTCCTCCCCGCCAAGCAGCTCGCACGCCGTCGTCAAGGACGAGGCCGGAAGGACCCTGGATCTGGGCCGCCCGACCGCCAGGGTTGCGGCACGCTGGATCCTGCGGGTCTGGCCGGAGGTGGACTGGATGCGCCCCCACACCTTCTGCCTTACCGACGCCACCCTGACCCGCAGCGACCTGGTCGCCGCTGAGCGGGGCCGCTGAGATGGCCCGGATCCGAACCGTCAAGCCGGAGGCGTTCACGTCCGAGTCGCTCGCCGAAGTGACCGTGGCGGCCGAGCGGACCTTCTTCGGCCTGCTCACCCAGGCCGACGACCATGGTCGCCACCGGGACAACGCCGCGATCATCGCGGGGCTCCTCTGGCCCCTGCGCGCCGAGCACACCTCGGTCCACGTCGAAGACGACCTCCACCAGCTCGCGAACGCCGGACTGATCTGCCGATACACCGGATGCGACGGCCGCCTCTACCTCCACATCGTGACCTGGTCCGAGCACCAGAAGATCGACAAGCCGAGCCAGTCGCGCCTGCCCTCGTGCCCGCAGCACCAGGCTGCCGACCGGTGAGCCCCCTGCAAGGGCTCCTGCTCCCGGAGGGGGAAGGGCTCGCCCACCACTTCCCGAGGACTCGCTGAGACCTCGGCGAGGGCACCCCGAGCCCTCGATCTGCCCGCCGCACCCTCCTCGACGGTGTCGGAACAGGCAGACGGGCCAAGCGCCGACCGGCAGGACGCCGCCGATGGAGCCAACAGCGCACCCGGGCGGACCGGAGTTAAAAGTGCAGGTCAGAGGGTTGTCTCCGGCGGCTCCCCGAACCTTCCCCGAAGCCTCCCCGAAGGCTCGGCGCCTGGATCTAGGATCTTGGATCCTGGATCTCTTGTCCCTACGGGGCGCACAGCGCCCCCAGCCGGCATCTCCGCCAAGGACCTCGTCGGGGAGTACGTCGCCGGGTGCGACCAGCGTCCCCCGAGCGACGTGATCGGGCACCTCGGCCGGATCATCAAGAAGCTCCTGGACGAGGGCATCGCACCGGCGCACATCCGAGCCGGGCTGGCGAACTTCACGGCCAACCCCAAGCACCCGAGCGTGCTGACCAGCATGGTCAACGAGGCGATGAACGCTCGCCCCGGCGGTTTGGCGCGGCCGGGAATGCGGCCTAACGTGCCCGCCCACCAGGCGTGGACCAACCCGGCCAACGCTTCTGCCGCCTACGCCGAGGAGCTGTGATGCACACCCGTCACCGCGAACCCCAGCTCCTCGGCAACGAAGCCACGCTGGAGCGCATGGCCCGGATCCTGGCCGCCCGCAACATCGACCCGGCGGACGCCGCGCTGCCGGACGACGCCGAGCCCTTCTCACCGCTGGACGCTCTGCTCGCCGGGATGCCCCCGCGCTATCAAGCGGCCGTCGCCGACCACCCCACGGTCCTGGAGTGGGTCCGGAAGGTCACCGACGCGGCCGTCGCCCCCAGCCGAGGAGCCCGACGACAGGTCACCACCGGCCCTAGCTTGCTGATGGCCGGGGTCGTCGGCGCGGGCAAGACGCACCAGGCGTACGGCGCGGTCCGAGCGCTGGTGCAGAGCGGGGTCGGCGCGCGCTGGCGGGCGACCACCGCCGCCGACCTCTACGCCGATCTCCGCCCCCGGCCCGGGGTGGACAGTGAGCGGGAGCTGGCGGCCGTCAACCGGTGCCCGCTGCTGATCATCGACGACCTCGGCGCGGCCAAGGCGAGCGAGTGGGTCGAGGAGATCACGTACCGGCTGATCAACCGGCGGTACAACTACGAACTCCCCACGCTGATCACGACCAACCTGGCGATCAAGGACCTGCGTTCCTACCTCGGGGACCGAGTCGCCAGCAGGCTCGCGCAGATGACCACCCGAGTCGAGTTCGAGGCCGTCGACCGCAGACGCCACAGCGCCGCCGCCTGACCCTCCACAGGCCACCCCGCCGGACTGCGCCCTCGCACCGCCGTCCCTCCCGGGCACCTACCGCCAGCGCACCTCTCCGCCGACGCCCCTGCGCGCGGAGAGCGATCGGAGCACCCCGCATGACCAGCACGATGAACGGCCCCGCCCAGCACCGTCAGCTCGGCGACCAGACCTGGCAGGCCGACGCCGTCTGCCAGAGCACCGAGTACAACCCGGTGGACCCCGAAGTCTTCTTCCCCGAACCCGACGAGACCGCCAAGATCGCCACGGCCAAGGCCCTGTGCGGCCAGTGCCCGGTCCGGCGCACCTGCCTGGACGCCGCTCTCGAAGGGGGTGACACCGACGGGATCCGTGGCGGCCTGACGGAAGAGGAGCGCGGGCCGCTGCACGACAAGCTCGCCAGCCGCCTCGACTACAGCCGCGTCAATGCCACCATCGCCGGACGCGACGTGCACCTCACCCATACGGAGCGCCGCGCGGTCGAGTACGCGGCCTACCGCCACGGGGTGAGCGAGCAGCGCCTGGCCTGGCTTCTGAAGGTCACCGAGGAGCACGCCAAGAAGCGGTACCGCGAGATCCGCCGGGCCGAGCGCAACCGAACCCTGAACCAGCCCACCATGAACACCACACCCCCCGAGACCAGCGGCGAGCGCCTGATCCGCGACGACTTCGGGACGGCGGCATGAACATCGCAAGCGCGTCGAAGACGGCGCACATATCCGGGTGGGACCGCGCGGCTGTCGTGGCGCTCGGGGGCGCGGGGTGCGCGCTGTCGTACGACGCCCTGCAGCAGATGGCCGTGGCCATCCACATCCGAGGCTTCCTTACCTACCTGTTCCCCCTGGTGATCGACGGGTTCATCGCCTACGGCATCCGAGCCCTCCTGGTCCTGCGCAACGCACCACTGCGCGCCCGGCTCTACGTCTGGACGCTCTTCGGCACGGCCACCGCCGCCAGCATCTGGGCCAACGCACTCCACGCGGTGCGCATCAACCAGGACACGGTCGCCGGCACCGGCCTCCAACTCGGTGACGCGGTGGTCGCGGTGCTCTCCACCATCGCCCCGCTCGCACTGGCCGGAGCGGTCCACCTCTACATCCTCATTGCCCGGGGCCCGGTCGAGGACTCTGGCCGGCAGAACCTCGGTGAGACCGACCGGAGCGACGCTATCGAGGTCACCCGGACCGACCGAGCCGGTCAGCAGCGGTCAGCGGCCGGTCAGGTCAAGTCCGGTCAGTCGGTCACCGCTCTGACCGACCGGCTGCCGCTGTCCCCGACCGACGAGGACACCGCCGCCCGGTCAGTGACCGGAGACTCGACCCCGGCGACCAGCGGCCAGTCGGTCACCGACCACCACAACCGCAGCCACGGTGCCCCTGACCTGCCGGGACAGGCGGACAAGGGCCGGACGGTCACTGACCGCCCCAGCAGTGCGGCCCCGGTCGGTGATGGCCAGGACAGCCCGGCGGCGGTCAGTGCCCCGCCGGTCACCTCGCCGCCGGTCACTGACCGGGCCGCTCGGTCGACTGGTGACCGGCGTCCTGACCCGGACACCGAGGAGCTGCTGGCGATCGCCCGGTCGGCGGTCAGGGCCGAGGACAAACTGACCCGCAAGGTGGTCGCCCAGGCGATCCGAGGTCAGCAGATCCCGCTGTCCAGCGACACCCTGACCGCGCTGATGGCCCAGCTGCGCGAGCAGCACCGCCAGCTGGTCACTTCCTCCCGGCCCTGACCGAACCTCCACGGAGTGGGTGACCGAACCGGTCACCCCGGCCGGTCACCCACTCCGCATGTCACCGACACACCCCGCCACAGCAGAAGCGGAGAGTACCCGATGCGCACTCACCCGGCCACGCCCGCCGAAGTCGACTCCTGGCTGACCGTCCTGCACCAGCACGGACACCTCCACCGCGCCCAATCCGGCCCCGACACCACCTGGATCGTGCAACGCGAGCAGCACGACCGGCCCTGGACCCTGCACCACCCCGTCCTGGCCATGGACTGGATCGAGGAACTCGTCCGCGAAATCCAGCAGCAGGACCCGGAGACGAGCCGGTGAACACCAACGACCCGGTGGCCACCTCCGCTGGACAGCAGCGTGACCCCACCACAGCTCCTGGCGGAGCAAGCTATCGCGTACGACGGTCCTACGGCCCGACGTACGCACTTGCCCCCGCCCAGGAGGGCGGGGGAAGCCCGGCTGGTCCCCGAGCGAGGGCGCACGGGGACCAGCCGGGCAACCGGCACCAGGGGGCGCCGGTCACCGGGGGAGAAGCCGATCGCGACGATCACCGCGAGCAGCCGAGCCCGAGCACGCCCGCCTACCCCGACCGCAAACCGCGCCGCCGCACCCGCAACCCCAGCGAGCGCACCCGCAAGACGACCACCCGCCTCTCCGACACCGAGAAGACCGAGATCGCCGAGGCCGCCACCAAGCGCGGCGTCACCGTCGCTCGCTTCCTCGCCGTCTCCGGCCTGAGCGCCGCCCGCGGATGCGCCGCCGTGCACAGCAACGACCAGCTCGACACCGCCATCGACGAACTCGCCGCTCTGCGCACCGCGCTGGCCCGCATCGGCAACAACATCAACCAGATCGCCTTCGTCCTCAACAGTGGTGGCCAGCCGCGCGCCGGTGAACTCGAACACGCGCTGGGCGCGCTGACCGGACTTCTCGCCCGCGTTGATGACGCGGCGAACGACCTGGTGACCCGGCGGCTGTGATGGTTCCCGACATCGGACGCGGCTCCCGGACCCACGGCCTGCTCGTCTACCTGTACGGCCCCGGGCGGCGAGAGGAGCACACCGACGCCCACCTCGTCGGCTCCTGGGACGGCTTTGCCCCCGACCCCGGCCGCGACACCGGCCTCGACCCCGACCCGAAGGCCACCCTCGCCCGGCTCACCGCCGCCCTGGACCTGCGGGTCAAGCAGGCCGGCGACCGTGCGCCCGCCAAGCACGTCTGGCACTGCTCGGTCCGCACCGCCCCCGGGGACCGGCGGCTGGACGACGAGGAGTGGAACGCCGTCGCCCAGCGCATCGTCCACGCCACCGGCATCGCACCGGATGGAGACCCCGACGGCTGCCGGTGGATCGCCGTCCGCCACGCGGAAGACCACATCCACATCGTCGCCACCCTCGTACGCGGCGACCTGTGCAACCCGCGCCTGAACTACGACTTCAACAAGGCCCAGGCCGCATGCCGCCGCATCGAGAAGGAGATGGGCCTGCGGCGCCTGAACGCGGGCGACGGAACCGCAGCGAAGAATCCCAGCAGCGCCGAGAAGTTCAAGGCTGAGCGCACCGGCCGCCCGGAGACCTCGCGCGAGACGCTCCGCGAGGCCGCTCGTCGAGCCGTGGCGGGAGCGGATTCGGAAGAGGAGTTCTTCACGCGGCTCCGCGAAGCGGGGGTTCGGGTGAAGCTGCGGCACGCACCGTCCGGTGACGCGCTCGGCTACAACGTGGCCCTGCCCGGCGACCGCAACCGCGACGGAGACCCGGTCTGGTACCCCGGCTCCAAACTGGCCCCCGACCTCTCCCTTCCGAAGATCCGACTACGCCTCACCGACGGGGCCGCCGAGCCGAGCGCGCCCGCGGTCGGCGCTGACCGGACGAACTGGTCACCGCCCGCCCGTCAACGACGCAACGCCGCCCTCATCGCAGAGCGCTCGGCCACGCTCCTGGAACGCGACGAGGACGGCGAGGCCGCCCCCCAACTCGTCGGCGTTGGAGAACTCCTCGACGCAGTGGCCCAGACCTCACCGGCCACCACCCGCACCGAGCTGGCCGCCGCAGCTCGCGCCTTCGAACGGGCAACCCGCAGTCATGTCCGCGCCGAACGCGCCGACACCCGAGCCCTCCGCTCAGCCGCCCGAGGCATCGTCCAGGCCGGCGGGGCGCTCGGCCGAGGCGAGGACGGCGGAACCACCGCCATGCTCCTCTCCACCCTCGTCCTCGTCACCCTCGCCGCCGCCCGTTGGCACTCCGCCCGCGGACACGCCCAGCAGGCCCACGCCTCCCGACAAGCCGCCGCGCACCTACGCACCGCCTACCGGCAGGCCGCCGCCACCCCGATGCGCATGCTGCATGACCAAGGCCGCGCCCTTCCTGACGCCCAGCGCCTCATGCACGAGGCCACCCTTTGCGCCGTCCTGCCCGAGAAGGTCGTACGGGCAGGAGGCACGCAAGCGAGGACCGACGCCTTGGTCGTCACCCTCGCCCAGGCCGAGCGGGCAGGCCATGACTCCGAAGCCCTCCTGCGCCAGGCCATCGACATGCGCGAACTCGACAGCGCCGACGACGTGAACGACGTCCTGGTCTGGCGTCTGCGGCGCATCGCCCAGCTCCCGGCACACCCGGGTGACAGTGCCCGTCGTCCGCAGGCCGCCACCCGCCAGGCCACTACGCCGAGCAGCCGCACCAGTGAACGAAACGCGACGGCAGCCGTACCGCTCGGAACTGCTCAAGACCCCAACCGCCGCTTGCCACGTCGCTGACCACGTCGAACCGGACGGAGACCACCGGCCGAGCGGACGCCGCGAAATGTATGGACAGCCGGTTCCACCGGCTGTTACGGATGAAGACAGGACCGACAACCGGGAGATGATGTTCGTGCTCAGAACCACCACCCGCACCACGGAGCCGGCACCCGTCCTGCCCGTCGTCCCCACTGGTACCGACCCCCTGCTGCAGCTCCAGGCCGAGACGCGGTCGGCCGACGGCCCCGGGGCAATCCGCTGCGTCGGCCACTCACGCGAACTCGCTCTCGGCGGCATGCCCGTGATGTGCTCCGCCTGCCGTGCCCGACGCGACTGGCTGCTCATCAACCACGGGCGCAACGTCTGGGTCCGCTGCCGGTGCGGCAACCAGTGGCTCGAGCCCGAGATCGGCCGCGCCGACTTCGATGCCCTGGTCGGCGGCCCGCACGGGACGACCTACCCGAGTGTCGAGGCGGGCTTGACCGCGCTCGGGTTCGACGGCGTATTTGCCGGCATCTACCTGGAGTAGGCGAGCACCAGACGGAACGCCGAAGGGCGCCACCGGCATGTCGGTGGCGCCCTTCGGCGTGCAGGTGAGGTTCAGCCGCGTGCGCTGTCCTTCGCCAGCACACCCCGGAAGTCGCACCCCGGGCATTCGTCTTCACCCTGGACGTGTCCCTCGTACCAGCCGTGGACCGCCGCACGCAGGATGGCCTCCTCCACGGTGGCCTCGCCGCTACGGACTGACTCGATGGCTCCGCCGACGATCAACCCGAGTACGGCGTTGTTGGTCGAGGGGAACGGGGGCGAGGGCATCTGCGAGTCGGGCGTCATGCCCGCAGCCTACGGGCGAGCACCCGCTCGGTCAGTCGGTCG
Organism: Streptomyces sp. NPDC006925; assembly: GCF_042869575.1. Taxonomy (NCBI): domain Bacteria; kingdom Bacillati; phylum Actinomycetota; class Actinomycetes; order Kitasatosporales; family Streptomycetaceae; genus Streptomyces; species Streptomyces sp. NPDC006925. Next base: position 101,491 of record NZ_JBIAGB010000004.1, on the reverse strand, counting down.
ACGTGGTCGCCTGTCGGGGGGAGCTGTGCAGGTCGCTGCGAAATCCCCGGCCGACCGGCCTCCAGTTCTGGAACGTGGACGGCTTCCAGCGGGGACGGTCCGGAACGCTGTCGTCGTCGGGCGAGGGCAGGCTGCCCCGGCTCTTGCGGCTGCGGGTCGCGCCGACGCTGATACCCAGGTGGGCGGCGACCTCTGGGTATTCCCAGAGCCTCTGGTCGTCGGCCATGGTGTCCTCCTTCGTCGGGTCGAGCGTACGGAACGAACGGGTGGACGCACGACGAGGCCGCCCCAGCCTGAGCGGCGTGGGGCGGCCTTCGGCGGTCCTCGGTCAGACTCCGGAGAGCCGGTTGGAGAGTTCGAGGGCGTCGGTCGCGCATGAGAGGGCGGCGCACAGGCCGGTCACCTCGTACAGGGTCGGACGGATCAGGCGCGGCCAGTCGTCCGGGGCGGCGGGCCAGGAACCGAGGAGTACCTCGGCCGTGGTCAGCCCCAGGTACGCCGTGACGTCCCAGCCGCTGCGCGAGGCGGGCTCCCAGCGCAGCCGGATGCGCCCGAGGGGAAGTTGGGGGGACTTGGCGGCGAGCCAGGTGACGTCGAGGGGGCCGTCGGGGCGGGTGGAGATGCGCTGGAGAAGCGCGCTGTGCACGCCGAACGGCATGCGGCGCACGGCGACATCGTGCAGCGCGAGACGAGGTGCGGGGCGCGAGAGCGACGAGATGGAAGCCTCCGTGGTGGTAGGGAAGCGATCAAGCCCAGGTGAGGGCGTCGCGCGCCCCTACCGGGAGGTAGTCCTCCTGACCGTCATCGGCGATGTACGCCTTGCCGTCGCGGACGACGACCTCGGCCCCCACGAAGTGGGCGAAGGGGAAGTCCGGGTTGACGGCGAGACGGACAGGCAGGTGGGGGTCGAGTTCCTGGAGCTGACGGACCAAATGGCCGACGGTCAGATACTGAGGCAAGGGAAACTCCGAGAGCAGTGGGGGACGGGGCCGGAACCAGCGCGGTGTACGGGGCGGGCCGTCGTCGGCCCGCCTCGTGGTCCGGCGGTCAGCGCGAGGAGTGGGTGACGAGGGCGGCGAGAAATCCGGCGACAGCCTCGGAAGGGGTGTGGACGCCGAACTCCTGGACCCATACCTCGCCGTCGGCGGGCAACACCTGGACGCGCCAGACGATCTCGCGCGCCCAGGCGGAGGGGTCTTCGGGAAGCCAGCCGACGTAGACGCCGCCTTCCGGGCTGGTCATGTGAATGTTGGCCTCCGGGGTCTCGGCGATCGTCCAGCCGAGACCGTCCAAGAGGTCGAGCACCGGAGCGGCGCAGTGGTCTGAGGAGAGCCATTGGCGGTCTTCCACGGCGGGGCGGACGACGGCGGGCAGGAGGGTGGCAGAGGCGTTCACGGTTGGACGATCCCTTCATTGACCTGCGGGTTTTTCCCAACACCCGTACGTTGGCATGCGGCATGCCGAAGTGCGTAGTCGTTTCCCGGGGATGCCGTCTGCCGTGGGCGAACTGGAGACCACAGCGGAGCGGTCGACTGGCCGGGAATGGATCTGCGACCGCGGTTGTCGTACCTGGGTTGCGGTGAGGGACCGCAGGTCGGTGAAGGGGAGCAGGGGATGGCCGAGGCGAGCAGACACTGGGACGGCGCCGGACTGGAACGCAAGATCCGCGCCGCAGGACGGCCCTGGACCGTGGGCGACATCGCGATGGTCGCCGATGGCCAGTGGGGAGTCGGCGCACAGCCCGACCGGTGGCCGGACGAGGAGACGGTGGAGCACCGGGTCGCCGAAGGCCGGCGCGTGGAGCTGACGGTGGAGGAGCTGGCCCGCGCGGTGGGCCCCCGGGCCGAAGAGGGCCACCGCGACGAGAATCGGAGCTAAGCCTTCAACGTCGGGGCCCCGTTGTGGGCGCTGACGGCCCTACGACCGCCGCCGGAGAGGACGGTTCGGGCGCGGCCCCCGGGGCGTGCCGCGTCTTCCCGGAGCGGGCGACAGTGGCCTGAGCCAGCCGAACCGCCGGTGCCTCAACCTCGGGTGCGGTGGCCCCCCGGGCCTCCACCACGCGCCGGGTCGCCTGGAGATACGCACGGCTCTCCGCGTGGGCGACGCGGAGCTTGACCGCCGTTTCGGTGATCCGGTCGAGTTCGTAGGGGTCAGGCACGTACCCATGCCGGGACAGGGCGTGAAGACGGTCCTGGTGAACGGTAACCGCGCTGTCCGTGATGGCCAGGGCTGCGCGGGTGTGCATGGCGCAGTGCAGGAGCGGGTCCTCGCTGGGGCGGCGGACCCCCAGGACCTCAAGAGCTTCGATGGGCTGGCCCCAGGCGTTCTCGATCATGGCCGTGGCCTGGTCGAGCATGGTGGTGGTGGGCATGGTGGAACTCCTGTTGGGCGGGGACGGTCGCGAGTGGAGTGCGGCCTTGGGTGGGAGTCAGCGTCCGCGCCGGGGCGTCGGCGAGCTGGCCGGCAGCCGGGCAGAGGTCGCGGGCGCGGGGTGTCCCGTCCGTTTCTGCGCCGCCCCGTGGAGCGGCTCTGCGCCGCCATCACCCGGAGGTCGGCTGCTGAGTGGTGCGTGCCGTCGCTCAAGCACGGAGAGCGAAGGCACGGGAGTTGGTCAAGCGGCTCTCGGCCGGAGGGCGAGTTCGGTTCGCGGACTCGAGCGACGACGCGGTCGCGGAGTGGCGGCGCGTCGTCGACTACGCGAAGCAGTACAGCATGCAGCCGAAAAGACGCCGCATCGAGAAGGTTCCGTACGGTGGGCGCGGGCTGGAGTACGTCCTTGCCGAGGGCCCGCATCCCAACGCGCGCAGTCAGCGACCTCGACCGACGACGAGCAGTTCAGTTCCCGTGCCCGTGCGGGTACGAAATGCGCTACGGCCTGACGGTCCAGCATGGCGCCCACGTGGGACGCCGTGCGGCGCGACGGCGACGCCTGGGGCGTGACCGAAGGCGATCCGACCGGCATCCGCCCCGCCGGGGCGGATGCCGGTCACGGACGCGTGTCCGCTCTCCCGTCCGCCTCTCGGGGCACGACTCGTATCCGTGGGACGTGGCGGCTCCAGCCGACCGCGAGCCGATGGCCGCCGGCTCTGACCAGGAGGAGGCCGGTCGCCGTCGCGGTGACAGCCGCCACCGTGCCCGCCGCCGCGAGGCCGGACCGGGCGCCGTATGTGTCGGTGATCAGGCCGACGACCGGAGCGCCGAGAGGCGCGCCGCCGAGGAGGACCATCATGTACAGCGCGGTGACCCGCCCGCGGAAGGTCGGGGCGGTCGAGGTCTGCATGGTGGCGTTGGTGGTGACGTTGACGACCATGGCGAACAGGCCCATGGGGATCATGAGCAGCGCGAAGCTCCACAAGGTCGGTGCCACGGCGGCCACGGTCTGCAGCGCGCCGAAGGCCAGTGCGGCGAGGAAGGGCAGCCGCCGCCGCGCTCTCTCGTGTCGGGCGGCGAGCAGCGCGCCTGCCAGGGAGCCCGCCGCGACCAGGGTGTTGAAGAGGCTGAATGCGCCCGCCCCGGCGTGGAACACGTCGTCGGCGAAGGCGGAGAGGTGGACGGGGAAGTTGAGGGCGAAGGTCCCGAAGAAGCCGACGAGAACGATGGGCCAGACCAGGTCGGGGCGACCGGCGACGTACCGCAGGCCCTCCCGGAGCTGCCCCTTTCCGTGCGGGGCGCGCTCGACCGCGTGCAGTTCGCGGCGCCGCATCAGCGTCATGCAGGCCAGCGGCGCGGCGAAGGAGACGCCGTTGAGGAGGAACGCCCAGCCCGTGCCGATGCCCGTGATCAGCAGGCCTGCGACGGCCGGACCGATCAGTCGGGCGGACTGGAAGTTCGCGGAGTTGAGGCCGACCGCGTTCCGCAGCAGTTCCGGGCCGACCAGCTCGGAGAGGAAGGACTGGCGCGCGGGGTTGTCGAGCACGGTCGCGAGGCCCACGGCGAAGGCGGCGGCGTACACGTGCCAGACGTGGACCCGGTCGGTCAGGGTGAGGACGGCGAGCGCGAGCGCGGTGAGGGCCATGGCCACCTGGGTGGCGACGAGTATGGGGCGTTTGGGCAGGCGGTCGACGAGAACGCCGCCGTACAGGCCGCAGAGCAGCAGGGGCAGGAACTGCAGGGCGGTGGTGATGCCGACGGCGGTCGATGAGCCGGTGAGACTGAGGACTAGCCAGTCCTGGGCGATGCGCTGCATCCAGGTGCCGTTGTTGGAGACGACCTGGCCGAGGAAGAACAGCCGGTAGTTCCTCACCTTCAGTGAGGACAGCATAGGGGCCTTGGCGGAGAGGGGGCGGGACGGAGGACGTGGGTCGGGTGTGGGGGCGGAACCGGTTCCGGGTTCCGTAGTCAATCGGGTTCGCCTCCTGGTCGTCGTCCGATGGGCGCCGGGCGGGGCTTCAGGGCACGGCTCCCGGCGCCACCGGGGGCGCCGGCGGTTTGCCCTCGACAAGCGCCGGGGCGGCCGTGACCGCCCGTCGACCGTCAGCGCGTCAGTCTGTCGGCACCTCGACGCGAGGGGCGGGCCTGTTGCTTGAGCGGGTGCGGTGATGAAGAGCCCAGGTCCGGGTCGTGGCGAGAAGAAGCGGTACGGCTACGCGACCGGGAACATCGCGGGCGCCGAGGTCGAGTCGCGGACCACCAGGGTCGGCCGGTGCAGGATCGACTGACCGGTCTCCCCGTCACCATCCATGACCTGGCGCAACCTGGCGAACGCGGTGGCCGCCATCTCCTCCACCGGCTGCCGCACCGTCGTGAGCGCGGGCATGGCCATGCCCGCGAGCATGATGTCGTCGTAACCGGTCACGGAGACGTCGCGGCCGACCGCCAGGCCCGCCTCCCTGGCGCCCGCGATGACGCCGAGCGCGCACATGTCGTTGATGGCGACGATCGCGGTCGGCGGCCGGGGCACAGAGAGGATCTCAAGCGCGGCGACACGTCCGAGTTCGGCGGCGTCCCGGTCGTCGAAGTCGACCGTGTCGGCTCCCGACCACACGAGGCCGGCCGACCGGGGGAGACCGGCGGCGTCGAGGGCCTGCCGGAAACCGTTGTAGCGCTCGGCCCGGTTGACGCTTCCGATCGAACCCGACACGAAGGCCAGGCGCGTGTGGCCCAGGGCCAGCAGGTGCTCCGTCGCCAGGCGCATGCCGAGAACGTTGTCGGTCCCGATGTTCACCGTGCGGTGCGGATCACCGGGCTGCGCGGTGCGGTCGAAGGCCACGAGTCCCAGTCCGGCCTCCACGGTGGGCTTCACGTGGTCGAGCGAGGGCAGGGACGAGCACAGGACGACCCCGCCGATGCCGTCGCCCCAGAGCTCCTCCACGTAGCGACGCTCCCGCTCCGGGTCTCGCTCGCTGTTGCACAGGAGCATGTAGAAACCCTCTGCCAGCGCTGCTGCTTCGAGATGCCGGGCGAATGTGCCCCAGAAGGGATTGGCCACCGACGGCACGATGAGGCCGAGCATCTGGATCCGTCCGGTGCGCAGCTGCTGGGCGGCGCGGTTGGGGCGGTAGCCGAGGCGGCGGATCGCCGACTCCACCCGGGACCGTGTCTCGGGCAGCATCTTGCCCTTCCGGCCGTTGAGCAGGTTGGAGACCGTGCTCGGGGAGACCCCCGCTTCCTGTGCCACCTGGTAGATCGTTACCCCGGCCACTGACCCCACTCCCTATGAATCGGAAACCAAATGTTTCCGCTGTGTTGACAGCCCGTACTGCCGTTCCTAGTCTCGTGCATCGAAACACCAGTAAATCGATGCACTACTCAAAACGCAAGTTCGTCACCCGCTCAGTACGTACCTTTCAGCCGGGAGTCTCCTATGCGCCCACGTACGTCGCCCCTCTCCAGAAGAAGACTCCTCGGACTGGGTGCCGCGGCCGCGGCAGGCGCCGCGCTGTCCGCGTGCGGCGGTCCCGCACCTCAGGAGAAGGGAGGCGGTGACGCCTCTCTGCGGCTGCTCACCCCGATCTTCGACCGGGCGGACGGGCAGAAGTTGCTCACCTCGCTGCTCGCGGACTTCAAGAAGGACCACCCGGGTGTCAGGGTCCAGGTGGACTACACGGAGTACGGAAAGCTCAACGAGAAGCTCGCCACGTCGATCGTGGGGGGACAGCCCTACGACGTCATGCTGATGGGTGTCGGCTGGATCCCGCCCTTCGTCGAGAAGGGTGTGCTCGCCGATCTCGGGGCGCGTCAGTCCGAGCTGGACCGCCTGTACAACCCGCGTGTGGTGCAGCCCGGGATCTACGAGGGCAAGACGTACGCCCGCCCCATCCTGCTCGACACCCGGATGGGCATCTACCGCAAGGACATCCTGGCCGAGGCGGGGATCGACGCGCCGCCGAAAGATCTGACCGAGCTGAAGGAGATGGGCAAGGAGCTGACCGTCCGTAAGGGCGGCAAGCTGACACGGGCCGGCGTGGACATCCTCAGCAACGACCTGCGCCAGACCTACCTTCCCGTCATGTGGGCGCACGGCGCCGACCTGTTCGCCGATGGCAAGCCCGTCTTCGACTCGGACGAGGCCGTGGACGCCCTCCAGTGGATGGTCGACATCATCCGCACGGAGAAGATCGAGGACTACGGCTTCACCCAGAAGGGAGCGGTCGTCGCGCCCCTCGTCCAGGGCCGGGCGGCCATGATGGTCGGCCACAACGACATGTGGCGGCAGGTCTCCGAGAGTGCGCCGGAGCTGATCGCCGAGGACAAGATCGCCGGGTTCATGCTGAAGCAGCAGCGTCCGGCGCTGTTCCAGGGTGGCACGCTGGCCACTCTGTCGGCGAAGACGCGGTATCCCGAGCAGGCCAAGGCCCTGGTGGAGTTCCTGTCGGGGGAGAAGGTGTCGCCGCAGGCGGCCGAGCAGCGCGGCAACATCCCCGCGGTCCTCAGTGCGGCGGACTCCGACTACGTGCGGAGCAACAAGCTCGTCTCGTTCGCGGTGGACAACCTGGACCACGCCTTCTCCGAGGGCGGGGTGCCGACCTGGCTGGAGATCCGTGAGGAGTTCAAGCCGGCTCTGGAGAGCGCCCTGCTCGGCAAGTCCAGCCCGGCCGACGCCCTGCGGGGACTGGCCGAGAAGGCCGAGGCCATCATCGCCAAGGGGGCGTGACCCTGGTGCCCAGCCATCCGGCCGTGGAGACGGCAACTCGACGCCCCGAAGTGCATCGATACACCGGATCGTCGGGATCGCCGCGGCGCGGCGACCGGCCCCGGCGCGTAAAGAAGTTCGGGCACGAACGACGCCGGGTGGCCCTCCTCCTGCTGGCGCCCTCGGTCATCCATCTCGTGTGGTGGATCGGCATCCCGGTCGTGGCCACCTTCGCGCTGGCGTTCACCGACTACGACATCCTCGCGGGCACGGTCACCTTCAACGGTCTGGACAACTTCCAGGAGATCTTCAGCGACCCGACCTGGAACTCGTCCATCTGGCACACCGTCGTCTTCACCTTCTTCACCGTGCCGGTGGCCATGGCGATCGCGGTCGTCCTGGCGCTCCTGCTCAACGTGAAGATGCGAGGGTCGGCCTGGTACCGGACGGCGGTCTTCATGCCGCACGTCACCGCGACCGTGGCGATCGCCCTGGTGTGGATGTGGATGTTCGAACCCCGGCTCGGTGTCGTGAACACGATGCTCGGCTGGGTCGGCATCGACGGGCCGGTGTGGCTGGCCGACCCGGACTGGGCGCTGACCGCCGTGATCGTGGTGAGCATCTGGAAGGGCATCGGCATCAAGATGCTCATCTACCTGGCCGCCCTGCAGGCCATGCCGGACGACGTGTACGAGGCGGCGAGGATCGACGGCGCCTCACAGGTGCGGCAGTTCTTCTCCATCACCCTGCCGCTGCTGAAACCGGCGACGTTCTTCGTCCTGGTGGTGTCGATCATCGACTCCTTCCAGGCGTTCGACCAGCTGTACGTGCTGACGCCCGACGGAGGGCCCGGCAACTCGACCACGGTCATGACGTACGAGATCTACCGCACGGCGTTCAAGGAGTTCAACATGGGTGCGGCCTGCGCTCAGAGCGTGGTGCTGTTCGCCTTCCTGCTGGTGCTCATGCTGATCAGCCGACGTCTCACCGGGAAGGAAGACGATGTCCGCTGAGAAGCTCTCCGCCGGCGCCGCAACCGCGGTGCCGCCGCGTACGAGCAGACCCCTGCTCGCCCGGCGACTGCGACGCGTGGCGCTGCACCTGGTGCTCGGCACGGTGTCGTTGGCGATGGCCATCCCCTTTCTGTGGATGATCATCACATCGCTCAAGACCGATCCCGACCTGGCCTCCTACCCCCCTGGGCTGCTGCCCCGGATCTGGGACTGGGACAACTACCCGGAGGCCCTGGAGTACGCCCCCTTCGGTACCTACTTCCGCAACAGCCTGTTCATCTCGCTCGGGCACACCGCGCTCAATCTGGCTCTGGCGTCCATGGCCGGATACGCCCTGGCCCGCATCCCGTTCCGGGGCAGCACCGTGGTCTTCATGGGCGTCCTGGCCACCATGATGATTCCGACCTACACCAAGATCGTGCCCCAGTACCTGATCGCCAAGGGCATCCCGTTCTTCGGCGGCAACGACTATCTGGGCAGGGGCGGCCACGGCTGGCTCGACTCGTGGTGGGGTCTCATCGTTCCCGGCGCACTCACTCCTTTCGCCATCTTCCTCTTCCGGCAGTTCTACCTCTCGCTGCCACGCGAACTGGAGGAGGCCGCCCGCATCGACGGCATGGGGGAGTTCGGCATCTACGCCCGGGTGATGACACCCCTGGTCAAGCCGGCCATCGCCACCGTCGGCCTGCTCACCTTCGAGAGCAGCTGGAACAACTTCCTGTGGCCCCTGATCATCACGACCGACACCGACCTGCGCGTCATCCAGGTGGGACTCTCCGCCTTCCAGCAGGCCGACCAGAACGCCTGGGCCTACATGATGGCCGGCACGACGCTCGCCACGGTCCCGATGGTGGCGCTGTTCCTGCTCGCCCAGCGGTACTTCGTACAGGGCTTCGCCAACTCCGGCATCAAATAGGCCCCTTGCTCAACGCGACACATCAGATCCGACAGACCAACCGGAGAACTCCTCATGCCTTTTGACCTCACGGGGCGCCGTGCGCTCGTCACCGGCGCCGGGCACGGCATCGGCGCGGCCGTCGCGCTCGGCCTGGCCCGGGCGGGCGCCGACGTGATCGTTCACCACGGTCACTCAGCCGATGCCGCCCAGCGCGTCGTGGCCGACATCAGCGCGCTCGGACGGAAGTCCACCGCCGTCGCCGCGGACGTCACGGACGCGACGGCTGTCGAACGCCTGGTCGACGAGAGCGTCGCCTTCCTCGGCGGCCTCGACATCGTCGTCGCCAACGCCGGGCATCTCGTCGGACGGGTCCCCGTCTCCGACATGACCGAGGAACACTTCCGCAGCGTGATCGACGTCAATCTCGTCTCCGCGTTCCGTACCTGCCGGGCCGCGCTGCCGCACGTGCGGGATGCCGGGCGCGCGGGACGGATCATCCTGATGGCCTCGCAGGCGGCCCACGACGGCGGCGGTCCCGGCGCGACCGCCTACGCGGCGGCCAAGGCCGGAGTGGTCGGCTTCGCCAAGGGGCTGGCCAAGGAGGTAGGCGGCTCCGGGGTGACGGTCAACTGCCTAGCTCCCGGCTACATCGGCGACACCGCCTTCCACGGCACGTTCACCGCGCCCGAGGCCCGCCGCGGCATTGTGGAGAAGCTGCCCATCGGCCGGGCGGGCACCGTGGAGGACGTCGCGGGCACGGCCGTCTACCTGGCCTCGGACGAGGCCGGATATGTGACCGGCGCCACCTTCGACATCGGCGGCGGCGCATGGCCGCGCTGACTGTCCCGTCGGAGCCCGGTGGGTGGTGGCACGCCTACGTCTGCCCGGCCCACGGCGTGGAGCTCGACCACGGCGACCTGCTCGGTGGTGCCTTCCCCGGCGGCGGGGCCGCCTGCCGGTACGGCTGCCGTCTGGGTACGGACGCCATACGGGGTGCGTGGACCGTACTGGCGCATCAGGAGGCCGCCCGGTGCCTGCGGCACTTGGCATCCGGCCCGCCCGACGAACGTCGAGAGGCCGTGGCGGTGCTGTGCGAGTACGCGGAGCTCTACGCCGGTCTGCCCGGCACGCACACGGGCGGCGACGACTGGATGCTGCGCGGACGCCTCTTCCACCAGGCGCTGACCGAGGCCATCTGGGCCGTCAACATCGCCCACGCGGTACGCACGCTGGCGGAGGACCCCGACGGCCCCGGACTGGACGAATTCGTCCCCTTCCTCGAATCGCTCCGGGAAGCGGCGGGAGCAGCGCGGGCCGAGCTCCTGCGGAAGGGAGAGGCCCGTTCGAACTACACCGCCTGGCTGGCAGCCGCGGAGATCACCTGCCGCTGCGCGGCCGATCTGATCACCGGGGCGGAGCCCGACGCGATCGGTCTCGCCCAGGAGTACGGTCTCGCCGCCCACATGCGGACAGCGGTCCACCGGGACGGCTGGGAGTGGGAGGCAAGCACCTACTACCACCTGTTCGTCCTGCACGCCTATCTGCTCGCGCTGCGTGGCGCCCGCCCGGAGCAGCTGCCCGCCGACATCGCGAACGTACTGGGCGCGATGGTCTCGGCGCTCGGCGGCATCGCCGCTCCGGACGGCACCCTGCCGGCCCTGCACGACGGCCCCTACCGGCGCGAGGCACAGGCGGCCGAGATCAGGGAGGTGGCGGCGCTCGCCGCCCAACTGTTCGCGGACGCCCCGCTGAAGGCCGTCGCCCAGGCAGCCGAACGCGACTCGACCGCTGCACTCCCCGCGGACCTCGACGGGTGGTTCACCGGCGTCCCGCTCCCCGCGCCGCCGCCGCGGCACACCTTCCCCGACGCCGGGTTCGCGGTCTTCCGCTCCGCGGGCGTCCACGCCCTGCTGGACGCCGGACCGCACGGCGGCGGACACGGGCACCAGGACAAGCTGGCGCTCTATCTGTACGGGGACGACGGCACCGCCTGGCAACCGGACCCCGGACAGGTCCCGTATGCCCACCGGAACCTGCGCGCGTACTACGCGAGCACGGCGGCCCACCCCACCTTCCGGGTCGACGAGACGGAACAGCGCCCCTGCGACGCCGTCCTCGACGGCGACACCGGACGGTGCGAGCAGGCGTACGACGGGGTCACGGCGACACGGCGCGTCGTCACCGACCGGCGCTACCTGCTCGACATCCTCGTCCTCGAGGCCGCCACCGAGCGCCGGCTCACCGCCCAGCTGCGTCCGGGCACCGATCTCGACGTCGTGGCCCAGGGCCCCGACCGGGCACGCACGGTCTGGGGCGACGGCGAGTCCGCCGTCCTGACGGGCTGCCACGCCTCGCGTCCACAGGCGGAGTTCACCGTCGTCGCCCACCCCGGGCCCGCCGACGATCCGGCGCGGACCAGGCAGGGCGTCGACTGGTCCCTCACTGGCCGACGCGCCGTGTTCGTGTCCGTCTACCAGTCCGCCGAGACGGCGCCACCCGTCCGCCGGGTGAGCCTGTCCGAACAGACCGTCCACATCGATCTGGCCGACGGAACCGTCGCCACCCATCCCATCGGAGCGTGAGAACGCATGCTGCTTCTCGAGGGACGACTCGACTCACTGCGCGGCGAGCTGAACGGCACGCACGCCGCGCAGTGGCGAAGGCTGCACGAGCAGTGCGACTGGTACCGCCGCCAGAACCCGCCCACGGAGCACCCCGAGGCGAGCATCACCTACTTCGGCCCCGCCGCCGCGAACCTGGCGCTCGCCTACCGGCTCACGGGCCAGCGCGGGTACCTGGAAGAGGCGTGGCGCTGGATCTCCACCTGCGTGGCCTTCCCCCACTGGGGGCGCGCCCACATGCCCGACCACGACCTGGACGCGGGCTGGCTGCTGCACGGCCTCTCCCTCGCGTACTCCTGGCTGGGAGAGGACCTGGAGCCGGAGCGGCGTGAGATCCTGCGCGCCAAGCTGGAACTTCAGGGCGAGCGGCTGCACTCCTTCGCGGAGGAGACCTCCGGCCGCTGGTGGTCGAGCGCGTACTGGCAGAACCACAACTGGATCTGCTGGACCGGCATCGCCACCGCGGGCTACGCCCTGGGCCGCTCCGAGTGGAGCAAGGCCGCCCGGGCCAACCTGGAGACCGTCCTCAGGATGCTTCCCGAGGACGGTTCGGACGCGGAGGGCGTTGTCTACTGGCGGTACGGAGTGCCGTGGCTCGCCATCCACACCGACCTCATCCAGCGCCAGGAGCGGGCCGATCTGTGGTCGATCGGCGGGTTCCTGCGCAACACCACGCGCTGGCGCCTGCACCAGAGCGCGCCGGGTTTCGAGGAGAACATCGACCACGGCGACTGCCACGACCGGCGCAGCGGCCACAGCGTCGCCCTCTACTACCGTCTGGCCTCCGCCTACCAGGACGGCACGGCGCAGTGGCTGGGGAACCTCGTCGCGGAGCGCCACTTCTGGCGCGAGGCGTACGAGTCGGGTGTACGTCCCGGTGTCATGCCCGAAGCCTTCCTCGAACTGCTCTGGTACGACCCGCGGGTGACACCCGTGGCACCGGACCATGAGCCAGGCACGGCGTACTTCCCGGACCTGGGGCAGATCACCGCACGCACCGGCTGGGACAGCGCCGCCACCTGCGTCAGCTTCAAAGCCGCGCCCGGCGGCGGCCACCGTGCCTGGGACGAGGGGCACCGGCTGAAGGCCGTCGGCGACTGGGACGCCATGAGCGCGGGCCACCACCACCCCGACGCCGGCGCCTTCGTCCTCCACTCACACGGAGCCTTCCTCGCCGTGGACGAGGGCTACAGCAACCACAAGCGCGCCGCCCACCACAACCTGGTCCTGGTCGACGGACAGGGCTGGGCGGACGAGGGCCGCTACCACGTGTACGAGGGGATACCCGAGGAGCGCCGGGCGCGGGTACGCGACGTGCTCGCCCAGGACGGATTCGCCCACGCCACGGCGGAGTCCGCGGCGATGTTCCCCGAAGGGCTCGGCGTACGGCGCGTCGACCGCACGCTGGTGGTGACGCCTCTGGGGCGCGTGGTCGTCCTCGACGAGCTCGAGGCCGAGGGGCCGCGCGAGTGGACGTATCTGCTGCACTCCGACTGGCCCACGACACAACTGGACCCCGACGGCTGGCGACTGGAGTCCGGGCCGGCGAGCGCACGGCTCACCCGGCTGCTGCCCACGGACGCGACGGCCATGCGTGACCGCACCGAGGTGGAGGCGAACCCGACCTCCAGCACCCCCAGCCTCAAGGTCAGCAAGACCATGCACACCCTGCGCCTCACCACACCCAGGACCCGCACGGCCACCTTCCTGACCGTCCTCGACAGCACGGGTTCGCTGGGCCCGCGGCCGGACCCGGCCGTGCTCCTGGCCTCGGACCAGGGGCACGCGGTGTCCGTCGGCCAGGGGGGCGAGACGGAACTGGTCCTCCTCGCTCCCCGGGCGGGGGTCATTGAGACGGAACGCGTCAGCGCCGACGCTGCCGCGGTCATCCTCTCCGGCACGCGGGTCGCCGCCGTACGGGCGAGCCGCGTCGACATCGACGGCGCCGTGGGGCTCCGGTCCGACCAGCCGTTCACCGGCGTACTGCCCACCGAGACCACCGGCGCGTAGGGAGCAGACCATGAAGGGCTGGGAGCGAGGTGCACTGCGCGCCATGGAGTTCGTCGCACAGCCGGCACTCGCGGGAGCGGCGTTCTGCCTGCTGGCACTCGGCGTCGTCACCTGGCTTCCGGCCCTGGCCGCCGCGGCCGTCGCGTTGCAGGACTGGCGCAAGGACGGCGGTGGCAGGCCGTTCACCGGGACCCTGCGTGCCTTCCCGCGCTGCTGGCGCGCCCTGTGGAAGGACGCCCTCGCAGCCAGCGCCCTGATCGCCGTCCTCGCGATGAACTGCCTCTTCCTGCTGGGCCGCGCAAGTGCGACGGCATGGGTCCTGCTTCCCGTCCAGTTCGCCCTGATGGCCGCCCTGGCGGTCTACACGCTCTCACTCGCCGCTTCGCTCGCGGTCGGTACTGAGGACGGGCTCCACCGCCGCGCGGCCGTCCTCGCCTTCGCCTCGCCGCGACGCGGCCTGGTTCTGCTGCTCGCCCTGCTGCTTGTGCCGCCGGCGATGCTGCCCGTTCCTCTCGGCCCCCTGCTGCTCGGGCCCACCGTTCCCCTTCTTCTGGCTCTGTCCCTGTACGCACCTCTGAACCCGAGGAAACCAGCATGAGACTCATCCGGTACTTCGCTTCTGCGGCCGCCCTGTTAGCGGTGACCGGAACTTCCGTGCCCGCGGCGTCCGCCGCCGCACCCCGGGGCGGACACGACATCTACGTGTCACCGGGCGGCAGCGACACCAACCTCGGCACCCGCCGGGCTCCCTTCGCCGGCATCCAGCGGGCCCTGGACGTGGCCGGACCCGGATCGACCGTGCACCTGGCACCGGGACGCTACCTGCAGAACTTCGTCAGCCGGAGCCCCGGGGTCACCCTCACCGGGCCCCCGTCCGCCGTGGTCCAGGGATCCGGTCAGGGCCGTGCCATCGGGGAGATCCAGCACGACCGCGTCCGGCTGACGGGGTTCACCATCGACGGCCTGGTCGGTGACGCCGACGAGAAGTCCGGCTACCGCAAGAAGCTCCTGTATGTCATGAGCCTGACACCGGGAGACGGTGTCGACGGGCTGCGTATCTCCCGGATGACCTTCCGCAACGCCGGTGAGGAGTGCGTACGGCTGCGCTACCTCATCACCGGCGCCGAGGTCGCCCACAACCGGATCACCGGATGCGGGGTGTGGGACTTCCGATTCGCCGACGGCGGCAAGGTCGGTGAGGGCGTCTACCTGGGCACGGCCCCCGAGCAGCAGGGGCTCAACGGCGCCCCGGACGACCGGCCTGACGTCAGCCGGGACAACTGGATCCACCACAACAGGATCGACACCCAGGGCAACGAGTGCGTGGACATCAAGGAGAACTCCACCGCGAACCTCGTCGAGCACAACGACTGTACGGGCCAGCTCGACCCCAACTCCGCAGGCCTGGACGCGCGCGGCAGCGGCAACACATTCCGGGCCAACCGCTCGTACGGCAACGTCGGTGCCGGGGTCCGGGTCGGCGGCGACACCCCCAGCGACGGCACCGGCAACACCATCGAGGGCAACGTCCTCCTCTCCAACGCTGCGGGGGGCATCAAGTTCGAGGCCACCCCGCAGGGCCGGGTGTGCGGTAACACCCTGGCCGGCAACACCGGCGGCGACGCGACGGGCACGTACGGGAACGAGTACGAGCCGTCGCGTCCCTGCTGACCGCAGAAGAAGGCACCGATACAACCGAGAGTCACAACGACAGTGAGGAAGCAACAGACATGAGCCGCACCCGCAAGCGCACTCTCGCCACCACCGGAGTGGCCGCACTCTCCGCCCTGGCCGCCCTGACCCTCCCGCTCGTCACGGGGGGCACCGCCACCGCGGCCGCCCCGTGCGACTACCCCGCCCAGCAGCTCAACCTGACCAACTGGAAGGTCACCCTGCCGACCGGCTCCAGCGGCTCGCCCACCGAGGTCAAGCAGCCCGCTCTCGCGACCTTCTCGTCCAGCCCCTGGTTCACGGTGAACTCCAAGTGCACCGGCGTCCAGTTTCGGTCGGCGGTCAACGCCGTCACGACACCCAACTCCAGCTACGGACGCGCCGAGCTGCGCGAGATGACCGACAACGGAACCAAGAACGCCTCGTGGTCGGCGACGTCCGGCACCCACACCATGACCTTCCGGGAGGCGTTCAACAAGCTGCCCAACGACAAGCCGCACGTCGTCGGCGCGCAGATCCACGACGGCGACGACGACGTCACCGTCTTCCGTCTGGAAGGCACCAGCCTCTACATCACCAAGGGCGACAACACCCACCACAAGCTGGTGACCAGCAACTACCAGCTGAACACGGTCTTCGAGGGCAAGTTCGTCGTCAGCGGTGGCCAGATCAAGGTGTACTACAACGGCGTCCTCCAGACGACCATCGCGCACACCGCGTCCGGGAACTACTTCAAGGCCGGCGGCTACACCCAGGCCAACTGCGGCAACTCCTCCCCGTGCAGCAGCTCCAACTACGGTCAGGTGACCATCTACAAGCTCCAGGTCACCCACGCCTGAGCGGCGAGACGGTGCCGGGCCTCGGACTAGGAGGCCCGGCACCTCCCGGCACAGTACAACGAGCGGAACCCGCATCCTGCTCCGCCCGTCGGCCGCCGACCGCCCTCCGAGGAGCAGGTGCTTCCGGGCGCGCGCTCCCGTCGCCGGCGGAGCGCGGCCCCCTGCCGATTCGCACCTCTCCCGGTGCACACAGCCCGCGATCGCCCGCACACGGGCCGGTCCCGGAAACCAGGCATCCACCCCAGAACAGGACATCAAGCGGAATGACCAGTGCCGACGCCCCGGCGCCCGCGCAGCCGGAATGCCCGATCACCACGGAGATCACCTCCCGAGGTCTGATCGCGATTCTGCGCGCCCCCACCGCCGAGCACTTCCCCGCGATCGCCGACACGCTGTTCAACGCAGGGGTCCACGCGATCGAGATCACCCTCACCACTCACGGAGCCCTGCGGTGCATCCGTCAACTCACGGCCGCCTACGGCCGGGAGGCGGTCATCGGAGCGGGCACGGTCCTGACCGCCGGCCAGGCGCAGACCTGCGTCGATGCCGGTGCCCGCTTCCTCGTCTCGCCCGTCGCGGCGCCCGACGTCGTCCGAACGGCCCGCGCCGCAGGCGTGGCCGCCTACCCCGGCGCGCTCACCCCCACCGAGATCCATGCCGCCGCTCGTACCGGCGCACCCGCCGTGAAACTCTTTCCCGCCTCGGCGGTCTCGCCCCGGTACGTCTCGGACCTGCTCGGCCCGCTTCCCGGCATCCCCCTCATCCCCACCGGGGGTATCTCCCTGGCCGACATCCCGGCATGGATCGCGGCCGGGGTCGCCGCCGTGGGCCTGGGCACGCCGCTGATCGGGACGGCGGCGACGGAGGGCGTCGACGACCGCCTCGCTGGCCGCTGCCGTCAGGCCCTCGCGGCCGTCCGGGAAGGCAGGGCCGCCCGGTGACAGGCTCCCCAGCCACGCCCGCACCGCGAACCGACGGCGGTCTGCTCACCTTCGGCGAGACGATGGGCCTGATCACCGCGACCACGATCGGCACCCTGGAATACGCACGCGATGTCACCTTCGGTATCGGCGGTGCCGAGAGCAACGTGGCCATCGGCGCCGCGCGCCTCGGGGCCCCGGTCACCTGGATCGGCCGGGTGGGGCGCGACGCGGCCGGAGATCTCGTCGGACGCCGCCTGAGGGCGGAAGGCATTCACACCATGGCGCTCCGGGACGACTCCTTCACGGGCCTCATGGTCCGCCACCACCGTGCCGCCACCGTTGTCCATGTCGACTACCACCGGGCCGGATCGGCCGGCTCCCGCCTCACCTCCCGCGACATCCCCGTCGACGCGGTCCGGCGGGCCGCGATCCTGCATCTCACCGGCATCACCCCCGCCCTCAGCGCCTCCGCCCGCCAGGCCGCCCGGGACGCGGTCGCCGTGGCGAAAGCGAACGGCGTACTCGTCAGCATCGACGTGAACCACCGCAGCAAGCTCTGGGACCCGGACACCGCCGGACGCGAGCTGCGACGGCTCGTCGCGCAGGCGGACATCGTCTTCGCCGGGCTCGAGGAAGCCCAACTCGTGCTCGATTCCAAGACGGAGGTTCCGGAGCGTCTGGCCGTGGACCTGGCGGCGTCCGGGCCGCGGGAGGTGGTCGTGAAGACCGGCGCCAGGGGCTGCACGGCCCACATCGACGGCGCGATCCACGAGGAACCGGCGCTGTCCGTTCCCGTCGTCGACACCGTCGGGGCCGGCGACGCCTTCGTCGCCGGATACCTGGCAGAACGCCTGAGCGGAGCCGGCCCAGTCCAACGGCTCCGGACAGCCTGCGCCGTGGGCGCCTACGCCGTGTCCGTCCCCGGTGACTGCGAACTGCTCCCGACACGCGGTGAACTGGCGAGCTTCCTGACCACCGGGGACGTCCTGCGATGAGCGGATGCCCGTGAAACCGACCACCAGCGCGGCTCCCGCTGAGACGATCAGCCCATGAGCCGAGTACCGGTGACTCTGCACAGGATCGTGTTCACCGACTGGCAGGCGGTCCACTCGTGGGCCGGCCGGCCCGACGCCTGCCGGTTCCAGCCCTGGGGGCCGAACACCGAGGAGCAGACCCGCGATTTCGTGAGGGCGGCGGCCGAAGCCTGGACACACGAACCGCTGCGGAGACTGGCCCACGTGGCGCGCCTCGGGAACGCCGTTGTCGGTATGGGCGTGCTGCACGTCCGCAGTCACACGCAGCGCCAGGGTGAGGTCTCCTACGTCGTGCATCCGAGGGTGTGGGGGCAGGGCATCGGCACAGAGATCGGGCGCTCGCTGATCTCGCTGGGCTTCGACCGGTGGGGACTCCACCGGATCCACGCCACGTGCGACCCCCGCAATCGGGGATCTTCCCGCGTTCTGGAGAAGCTCGGCATGACGTACGAGGGGCACCATCGGCACACGGCGTGGATCCGGGACGGCTGGCGGGACAGCCTGGTGTTCAGCATCCTCGAAGAGGAATGGCGTGCCGGAGCCGGGAGCTGTGTTGACGCAAGTGTGGAGGGACCGCCGGCTCCTCGGCCCGGTGCCGGACGAGGCGCACGCCGCGCCGCGGACCTCGACGACAAGTAGCAGGCCTGCGGTACGGCGGGCTCGGCCATGTGCGGCGGCAGATCCACCGCGCCGGTTACAAAACCAGGCGGCGGAAGAAGCGGTGAGGGTCATGAGGGCCCGCAGCGTGCGGACCCAGCGGGAGCGGGCTCGTACGCGCGCGCTGGGCAGGCCAGCTCTCCACCTGAAGAGGACGGACGGATTGGTTGCCGTGACGCTCTGGGCGTCCGCACGTCGCACAGCGACCGAAGCAGGGGTATCTGACCTGGCAATTTTCGAGATGCGCTCAGGTCAACACTTTCCGATGACGAACCGCATCTGGCCGTCAGCCGAATCGAGGGCCTGAATAACGGCAGTTGAGTGCCGAAGATGCAGGCGGCGCAGCGCGTCTTCGACACGCTCGGCTTCGGCTATCGGTTCTTGTGTCAGGTGGGTGCGGGACCAGTCCGAGACCGTGCGGAGGACGGGGGCCAGAGACGTGCCGAGCGCGCTGAGCCGGTACGGCGCACCCCGCCGGTCATCATCGCGGATCACCAGTCCGTCAGCGTGCATCGTGGCCAGCCGTTTGCCGACGAACTGCTCACTGACGAAGGGGAGCTGCGCAGCAACGTCGCGAACGCGCACGGGGCCCTTCACCTGGGCCAGGGTCATCGCGGTCCAGGTGGTCCATTTGGGCCCGATCCGGGCGAGAGCCTCCTCGACGCGCTGGGCGTCGATGGAAGCGATGGAGAAGGTGGGAGGCAGGCCGGGGGTAGCCATGGTGGGGTCCTTATCGGGATGAGGTCAGCGTGAGCGGGGGGTCGCGAGGGAGGTCCTTGCGACGGGCACGGCGGCCGGGGCGGAGAGCGCGCCTGACGTGGTCCGCGTGGTGGTGCGGCCGAGGGCGGCGGACACACGGGAGGTCGTCGCGCGACCATCACGCAGGGCGGCTTCCCCCTGCGCAGTGAGCGAGAGGAGCTGGCCGGGCCGGTACACGTTCTCGGTGATGTCCTGATGCAGTAGCCCGTCGGCGACCAGCCGCTGCACGGTCTGCGGGAAGACCGCCGGGTCCTGCCACTGGGCCTTCTCCCGCGAGATGTACGGGTCCTCGCCCATCGCGTTGTGGCGAAAGCGAACACCTCCGGCCGCAACCGCTTCGAGGGCGACCAGCCCGCGCTCCCCGGCGACGGCCCAGTCGTCGTCCCGGTGAGGCCTCGTCTTCTGGCCCTGCCCGTGGCTCTTGTTGCTCGCGTGTTGAGCAGGCTCGGGCGAGGAAAGAAGCCGGCGGTAGGCGGACAGGGACTCGACGAGCTGGCTGTATGCCCGGTCCTGCTGGGCCAGGCCGTCTCCGAGGTCCGGGAGAGCTGTGTGCAGCAGCGCGTACGAGACCTGGGCTCGGCCGACTTCACCCCGACCAGTGCCTTCGAGCAGCCGCTGAGCGCGCTGGACCGCGTTGAGTACGCTCTCGTGTCGCTCGTCCAGCGCCGCTGCGGCTTCGATGACGCGTGTAGCGGCCTGGTGCAGCGGCTCCTCCGGACCATGTGCGAGGGCGGGCACGCTGACGTCCCCGACACCGAGCACTTCGACGACGAGATAGGGGCCAGGGTGTGTGTCTGCGTCGTACGGGTTCACACCGTCGCCTCCATCCGGGCGAGCAGGGAGCGGACCAGAGCGGGCAGGCTCCCGGGATCGTCACCGAGCCGGGGGCGGTCGCTCGCTTCGCGGAGCAGATCGGCGTCATCGAGCAGGCCGCTGGAGATCTCCATGCAGGCGTCGGTGATCCGGGCGGCGGCGAGCAGCGACTGGGAGAGAACCTCGACGTAGTCATCCGGCGCGAGACCGGCGGCCTCGGCTGCGTTGCGAACCGCCTCCAACTCAACTGCGCTGAAGGCGAAGTCGAACTCGTCGTCCTGATCGGTTCGGCCGGTCGGGGCGCCGATCGTTGCGCAGGGCTCCGCGGGGATGCCCACGCGGGTGCAGATCTCGTCGACCGAGGAGGTCAGCTCGGCGAACGACTCGGTGAGCCACCCCAGCGCGGAGGCGTAGGAGGCCAGGGCGAACAGGCCCGCCGAACCAGCAGGGAGTGGCTCGGTGGCCACGAAGCCCTCGAACCGGTCGTTCAGCTCGGTGATCACGCGGGGCCCAGCGGCCAGCGGACCCAAGACGGGATGCAGGTAGGAGCGGGCGGCGGCCGTCGGGTACTCGGCGGCAGGGATGCCGCCGACGTTCTGAGCGGCCTCGGTGAGGAGATCCGCCAGCTCTGAACGGGTCAGCGCAGTACGGTCGTTGGTCATCGCTGGGCGACCTTTCGAGAAGCAGTGGCCGAGGGTGGCGCTGGTGACGGGGCAGCCGCGCGGCCCGTTGCCGGCCGTTCGGTGGTGAGCGTCGAGCGAGACCGGGCGGCCTGCACGCGGGCCTCCGTGGCGGAGTCCGGGCCGAGCCCTTGCTGAGGCTCGGTCCGCAGGTGGGCCGCGCGGTAGACCGCGTAGTCCTTCCGGCTGCCAGCCGCCACGAGGTAGATCTCGCGCTTGTGGGTCGAGGTCGGTGGCGCTTGGCGGAACTGGATGACCAGCCGGTAAGAGACCGCCGGGTCGACGTACACCTTGTGGAAGCCGGCGAGACGGCCCTTCAACGGCAAGCAGTCGTCGCTTCCGTGGACCAGGTTCTGCAGCTCCAGCAAGGCCAAATCGCGCATCTCAGAGGGGAGTTCCCGCAGGTCGGCGATGGCGTCAGGGTGCGCGGCGAAGGCGAAGCGGGCGCGGCTCACAGCGGCCTCCCCTGGACCGCGCGCTGGACCGGTACCGCCGCTGACGCGCGGGGCGCGTCGAGCCCGGTCTGCGGCGTCGGAGAGGTTCCGGCGGACCGGGAAAGGGCGATGCGAGCGATGCGAGCCCGGACGACAGCACCGTTGTGGTCGCTGTACTCCGGAGGCTCGGGCAGCGGTTCACTGCGCTCGTCCAGCCAGGTCTGGGCGACGCCGACGTCGGGGAAGGCCCCTTCGCGCATCGTGTACGTGCCGGCACCGTGGTTCCACTCCTCGTAGAAGAGGCGAACCGGTGCCTGGGTGGCCTGGGAGTCGTTGACGAGTGTCCACGCCTCGCTGGGGTTGTCGTCAGAGGTGTAGGTGTCGAGGACCTCGTAGCGGCTGCCCGACTTCTGGATCTGCTGTTCCACCTGGAGGGTGAGGTCGTCGGCGGGCTCGATGTAGTCGCCACCGTGCAGTGCGATCCGTTCGAGCGGGCAGCCACGTTCTGCCAGCCAGTTCTGCGCGAAGGACGCCGTGGCGTGGTGACTCGTCTCGAACGTGAACGTGGACTGCCGCAGATCCCGAGCGACCGCGATCGCAACGAGCTGTGGCTCGCCGGGTATCCCCCAGGTGACCGATCGGTCGTGGGCGAGGACGAAGCTGTGCGAACCGTTGGGCGTGGTGTGGTGCTGGGACAGCACCGTCAGGTCGCCAGCCCAGAGAGCCTCCATCGCTTCCTCGGAGTCGTCGTTGACCGGCGAGAGATCGTCGAGGCCGAAGTCGAGAAGGTCGTTCACGCCGCCACCCCCGCCTGCTCGGGCGCCGGGGTGGCCAGCACCCGGTGATTGGGGCGAGTTGCGCTGGTCGTGCAGGCCGCGAACGGACCGTCGGGCGCACGCAGGTGCGCCAGGGTCTGGTCCAGGTGGTCGCGGTGCCAGGTCGAGGGGCCGGACAGGCCGGCCTCCGTGTCGGTGAACTGCTGCCAGGCGAGCCAGAGTGCGTGGAGCCGGGCGACGGCCTCGGGGTGTTCGTGCCAGTGCGCGCACCAGGGACGGCTCGTGCTGATCTCCCGGCCGTACACCGGCAGGAAGAGGTAGTTCACCCAGTCGCTGAGAGCAGCGAGTTCGACGGCATACTCCTTGCCGCCCAGGGCGAGGATGAACACCGAGGCGGGGCCGTCGGGCTTCTTCCCGTCAGCCGCCTCGGCTTCCGGAGCGCCGTCCGGCGGCTGGATGGCGCCGGGGTCGGGCTCGGAGCCGAGGCGGTCGAGGATGATGCCGTGCTGCCTGACCTCGGCCATGGTCTTGGCGAGGGTGCTGGCGAGGTCGTCGAGGTCTGCGTCGGGGACGCGGTACGGCTCGGGGCCGGGGGAGGTCGGGCTGGTGTCGGCCATGAGGGTGTGCTCCATCTGTGAGACGGCGACATGCCCGAGAGGATCCGGAGAATCAGCGTTTTGGTGCGGCCGGAAAATCGCGGTAGTGGAGCGCTATCGGTCGGCGCAGCGGGGACAGCGGGGGAAGGGTGGCGCCAGCAACTGCAAGGCGTGCGAAGCCTGTTGTGGGACGACACCGTTGCCGAGCGCGGTGAGTTGCGCTGGACGGCCGAGCCCCGGAGTCGCGGTGACCCAGCCGGCGTCAAGGCCCTGCATCCACTCCACGAAGTCCGCGCGGAGCCGACCGGCCGCGTCCGTGGGAGCCGGGGCCGGGCGGGTGAGGCTCTCCCATCGGGTGATGGCGGATCCGTACGCTCCCCATCGCCGGTCCGCGCCTCCGCCTCCGGCTTCTCCTGCGTCCAGAGGGGCAGGACCACCGCCGACAAGGGAGGCCGCCATCCCTTCCCGGGGCGGCGGCCCGGGGTGCCCGTGTCGCTGGCCCTCGGCGTCGGCAACAACGACGCAGCCGCGCTGGGCAGGGTCATGTCGCCATTGCCGTGCCGCTGGTTCGGTGAGCCCTTGATTCCGTCCGACGCCTTCGTGGTCGGCAGCAGCAGCCACTCGACCTCGTCGGCCAGGTTCGGACCGTGGCCCCCGCTCTTCCTCTTCGATGGATGCTGGCTGCCGCCGTTCTTGCCGATGTTGCTGGTCGGCGTCTTCAGCAGGGTGCCCGGCGGGCCATGCGGCGAGGAAGGTCCGCTCGCGGCGGTGCGGGGCCCCGACGTCGGAGGCGCGAAGCACGAGCCACTTCGCGTCGTACCCGAGGTCGGCCAGGGATCCGAGTACGGCACCGAGTGCCCGCAGAGCAGGCTGACCTGCGGTGTCTCCCAGACACCACGGGCAGGGTTCCACGTCGCCAGGGGAACCGGCGGGGGAGGTGAGGAGGCCGCGCACATTCTCGATCACAACCAGGCAGGGTCGGAGGGCTGCGACCGCACGGGCGACGTGCAGCCAGAGCCCGGAGCGGGTCTGGGCGTTGAGTCCGGCCCGGCGGCCGGCGACCGAGACGTCTTTGACAGGGGAAGCCGGCCGTCAGGACGCACACCCGGGGGACGGTGCGCCAGTCGACGGCGGTGATATCGCCCAGGTTCGGGACGCCGGGCCAGTGGCGGGCCAGGATGCGTGAGGCGTTCGGGTCTACCTCGGCGTGCCAGGCGAGCGTGCCGCCGAGCGCGGACTGCACGCCCAGGTCGAGGCCGCCGTACCCCGAGCAGAGAGACCCGATCAACGGGGTGGCGAGGCTCGGGGCCGTGATGCGTAGGTCCGGCGCGGCTGCGGAGATGGGGTAGATCAAGGCGAGTTCCAGGGGCAGAAGAGGCTGGTGGGGAGGGGGTCTCAAGGGTGGCCGCGCGAGGGTGGTCGGGCTGCTGACAGCGTGGGGAGACGGCTGGCCGGGGCTGGGGGTGACGCGCCTGGGCGGGGTGTGCTGCGGGCGCGGGCGGCTTTCACTCGGTCGGGCGGCGGCTCGGCCGCTGACGGAGCGGATGCCGTGGTCTTCGGAGCCGGACTGCTGTTCGCGGTGGCCCAGCGGGCACGTACCTCGTCGAGCGGACCGAGTTCGTGCAGGGCGTGGTTGATCAGCCGGCCGGGCCCCAGGACCTCGTCCTGGGCCAGGGTCCGGATGGCTCGCGCGGAGGCGGCGGCGGTGCGGGTGACGGAGGAGCGCATCACCCGCTGTCCGTACCAGTCAGCGCTGCCGGGGACCATGCCTTCGCAGACGGCGGTCAGCTGCTCGCTCGACACAGTGCCGTCGGCCAGCAGACCGCGTCGCTGGGCCTCCCAGAGCAGGGTGATCCGGTCGATGGGTTCGCCTCGGTGGTGCAGCGCGCCCAGGCACCGGTAGAGCTGCCCGTGGGTAGGGTCGGCGAAGTCTCCCGGCCGCAGCCAGGCCACCACCTCGCCCATGGCCCCGGGCTGTTCGGCGAGGACGGCCAGGAGGAACCGCTCGTCCTCGGCGACCTGGCCGCTCTGCGCCGGAGGCGGGATGTCTGTGGCGGCAGAGGGCCCAGCGGTGGGTGGGACCGGTCGAGGGTCGGTTCCCCAGCGTCGTGCAAGGTCGGTGAGTACGCCGGTCAGAACGTCCGCCGTGCGCAAGGCTCCCTCGACCTCGCCCTGGACGGCGTCGGCCCGAGCCGCCTGGTGGAGACGGATCGCGTGCTGGGCGACGGTGCGGTGAATCGCCCCCTCCAGCACCATGCGTCCGTACACCGGGGCGTGCTCGGTTCGGGGACATGCCTGGATCAGGGTGTGGGCGTACGCCGCGGTCAGCCCGCGCACGTGCTGTCCGGCCTCCTCGACCGCGTCGGTCACCCACGACAGCGGCAACGGACCAGCGGCCGAGAGCGCGGGATGCCCGTCGTTGCGCAGCTTGCGGAGGGCGTCGAACAGCGCCTGGTGGACGGGCCGATAGAAGTGGTCCGCAGCGAGCCACTCCAGGTGCGTGAGCTGCTCGGGGTCGAGGAGTGCGGCACCGAGGACCGCCTGCTCGGCACTCATCAGCGGGTTCACCGCCGGCCTCCGGGATCAACGCAGGGCGCCTTGTCCTGCCGGATGAGGAGGTTGGCGACTGCCTGGTCGGCGGCGGCCATCGACAGCGCGAAGTCGTCCAGGACGGCGGTGAAGGCGGGATCGGAGGCGGGAACCGAGCCGGCCCCGCCGTCGAGCCACCACCGGCCACCGCGCAGGACGACCGGAGCGTGGGCCAACCGCCCCTGCTGTGGTGTGGGCGCGCTCATGCCGACAGTCCAAGATCGTCCTGGCCGATGCTCTTCGCGAGGGCACGCTCGGTGATGGCCTTCGTGGCGCGAGCGGAAGCCGGGCCGACCACCTTGGCGGAGGGCTCCTTGTACCAGGGCTTGAGGTTGAGCATGGCGACCCGGATGCCGGTGGCCAGCAGCAGAACCTTGCCCTTGGGGAGGGCGCGGATGGCGTCCGGCGGAAGGATCCGTTCCGTGCGCATGCTCACCGACGTGGACTTGCCGCCCTCGCTGGTCGACACCGAGGTGGTCTGGACGTCATGGTCGCCGACCTGACGGCTGAGCCGGTCGGCGAAGTCCGCGTCGTCGATGCCAGATCCGATGATCTTGATGGTGGCGGCGGAGTACAGGGCGTCCATACCGGCCTCGCCCCAGCACCGCTGGCCCTGACGGTAGGACTGCAGGATCGTCATCGGGATGACGCCTCGGCTGCCCAGGTGGCTGTAGAGATCTGGGAGGTCCGAGATGCGGCAGACGTTCGCTGCCTCGTCGAGGACGCACAGGGCGGGCGGGTCGAGTCGCCCGCCGGAGCGCTCGGCGACGATCACGGCCGCGCGCATCACGGCGTCGGCCGCTGCCGCGATGATCGCGGACGCGCTGCCGCCGCCGTCCTTGCTCAGCAGGTACAAGGTGTCGCGGGACGTGGCGAAGGCGAACGGCTGGAACTCGGGAAGGTCGTCGTTGGGGGTGACCCAGGCGGCGACGTCCGGGTCGAGCAGGCAGCTCGCGTACTGCCTCGCGGTCTCATAGATGCCGTCGCGTGTTTCGGTCGCGCCGGAGACGGTGCCCTGGAGCTGGGCGGCGACCGCATGGTGGCCGGCGTCGGTGAGCAGGTCCACCGGGGTGCGGTCGGCCGGCATCGCGAGCCAGGCCAGGACGTCGGTGATCGGCCGCCGGTGGGATGCGGCGGCGAGAAAGAGGGCACCCAGGGTGTTGCTCGCGGCGGTGGACCAGAAGTCGGAGCCGCTGGACTCGTCCACGCTCGCGGTCACGAAGTGCCCCGCCAACCTCTTGGCCCCGGCGAGATCGCGGGCGTCAGCGAGGATGTCCCACCACATCTCGCGCGGGTGGTGGGCGATCTGCTGCGGATCGAGGGTCCAGATCGTGCCGACCTCGGCGCGGGCGTCCACCGTGGTGGTGAAGGCGTCGTTCGCGGCTTTGTTACTGGTGAGCAGGACCGGGCCCGGTGCCGAGAGGATCGCAGGGATCGCCAGCCCGGACGTCTTGCCGGAACGCGGGGCCATGATCGCGACGATCACGTCCTCCCAGGACGCGCGGACCTCCGCACGGCCGAGATCGAGGGTGCCGAGCAGGATGCCGCGGTCAGCGGGCAGGACCTCTTTTACTCTCCCGGCCGCCCAGGCTCGGGCGCAGGCTCTTCGCCTTGGCGACGATCTCCTTGTCCAGCAGCGGCGCCAGGTCCGCCTTCCGGGCGAGGCCGGACTTGGACCCGGCACGCCACCGCATCCACAGCACGGCAGCGGTGACGACCAGGGCAACGGTGAACAGGGCGGGGACGACGCGGGCGCCGACCATCAGCATGCTGGTGCTCAGGGCCGGCCACAGCACCTCCGGGTGCAGCAGCGCATCCGCTATGCGGAAGGGGGCCCATGTCCCGCTCCCGACCAAGGTGTTGGTGAGATTTCCGGTCAGCCAGGCCAGGGAGCCGAAGGCCATGGCGGCGCCGAGGATGCCGAACAGGAGGTAGAGGAGCGCGTCCGACCCGGTGGTGGTCGAGGGCGCGCTGGTGCGCGGGGAAGACACGGCGGTTCCTTGGGTGTGCGAGCGGGCAGGGGCGGGGCGCGCTCGGCTCTCGTGCAAATCATGGGGGTACTCCTGGACGTCTGAGGCGGAACGTTTCAGCGGGGTCGGCCGGCAGAACGAGGCGCGGGCGGAGGTGCTGCGGTGGCCGGCGGACTGCCGGTCGACGGCGATGTTCCGGCGCGCGGCGACGAGGCGCGGGCCGCCCGCTGCCGGGCTGCATCGACGTTCTGGGCAGCGGACGGCACCGGAGCAGCCTCGGCACCAGAGCGAGGCGCCGACGGGGAACTGGACGCCGAGGAGACCTTGGCCTGGTTCGCCGCAGGAGAAGTGGCGAGAGCGGCACCACGGTGATCACGGACGGTCCGTGCTGGGGAGTAGCTCGTCGAAGCAGCGCCGACGCGGCGTAGCTCGGCCTCGAAGTCGACGAGTTCGGACTGGGCCGAGCTGACGAACTCCGAGGCGAAGCCGAACCGGTCGGCGAGCGCATACGCGTCGTCGTCCAGGTCGTTGACCTGTTCTCCCGCTGCTTCCAGCGCCTCCCGGACACGCTCCAGCGCACCGTGCTCGGGGTGAAGGAGGTGGTCGACTGCCCGTTGAAGGCTGGCTCCGTCTTCGGCCGCACGGATCTGGTCCGTGATGCTGAGGAGTTCGGCTCCGGCGGCGTAGGGCCCCAGCGCATGCACCGGAGGGCTTATCCGGGCCGTGTCGAGAGACGACGGAAGGGTGACGTCATAGCGAGCGGCTCGAAGCATCTCGGCCGCATGGCTGGCGATGCCGACCTGGTCGGCGAGCGGAGTGGTGGTGGGCAGGCGATGGCGTCGGCCGTGCCAGTCGTCGATCTGCTTGAAACCGGCGTGACGGAGGAGCTGCGCGGCGAGGTCATCGGTAGTGCCCTTGGCAACGACGCTGCCGCTGTACTCGGACGTGATGGTGATCGAGGCAGGCACGGAAGTCTCCGGGGCAGAGGGAGCGAAGGACCCGTTGGAGGTGGGCCAGTGGGCAGAGCGTCCAGCAAATCCTGGGTTTGGTGCGGCCGAGAATCGCTGGTAGAGGCCGCACGGGGTCATGTCCCTTGTGGTGGTGTAGGCGATCAGTCGTCTGACGTGGCGGGTAGAACGGCCAGGGCTTCGGCGCCGACTACGCCACAGAAGTCAGCCGCCGCTGACTCGGCATGCCACAGCTCATGCTGGCCGGGCTTTCCGGCAGCGATCAATGGTCCACGGTTTCCTGAATTCAGGAATTTCTGTATTGTCGGAGGGTGCTGACACTCGCCGCTGACATCGACGTGCTGGCGCGGTTCGGTCGCGCCCTCGCCGACCCCATCCGCTGCCGCATCTTGCTCGCCCTGCGCCAGGCCCCGGCCTACCCGGCCGACCTCGCCGACAGCCTCGGCATCTCCCGCACCCGGCTGTCGAACCACCTGGCCTGCCTGCGCGACTGCGGCCTGGTCGTCACCGTCCCCCATGGCCGCCGCACTCGCTACGAACTCGCCGATGAACGTCTCGGCCACGCACTCGACGACCTCCGTGCCGCCGTGGTTGCGGTCGAAGCCGACCGCACCTGCGCCGATGCCGACGAGAAGGGCTGCTGCTGAATGACCGTGATATCCCTCGGCCCCAGCCCCGCCCGCCGCGACCTGCTCACCCGCCGGATACGCCTGCTGGTCACCGCGACGATCGCCTACAACGTCATCGAGGCGATCGTTGCCATCACCGCGGGGACCATCGCTTCCTCCACCGCGCTGATCGGCTTCGGCCTCGACTCCGTCATCGAGGTTTCGTCCGCCGCGGCGGTCGCCTGGCAGTTCTCCGCACGTGACCACACCACTCGCGAAGCCCGCGAGAAGCGCACCCTGCGGATCATCGCCGTCTCCTTCTTCGCCCTGGCGCTCTACGTCTCCCTCGGCTCCGTACGCGCGTTGACCGGCACCGGCGAAGCCGACCACTCGCTCCCCGGCATCGTGCTCGCCGCCATCTCGCTGGCGATCATGCCGTTCCTGTCGGCCGCCCAGCGCAGGACCGGCCGGGAACTCGGCTCCGCCTCGGCGGTCGCCGACTCCAAGCAGACCCTGCTCTGCACCTACCTCTCGGCCGTACTCCTCGTCGGCCTCCTGGCCAACCTGCTGCTCGGCTGGTCCTGGGCCGACCCGATCGCCGCCCTCGTCATCGCCGCCCTCGCCGTCAAGGAAGGCCGCGATGCCTGGCAAGGCAAGGGCTGCTGCGCTCCCAACACCGGCCACGAACCCGCCGCGTCCGCTGGCGACGCATGCGGCTGCGCCACGGGGTGCAGCTGCCGCTGACCGCTCCCACCGGTGGTGGCCCAGGAACGACGGGCCACCACCCCAGCCATTCCACGACTTCTGATAGCCAGGGTTACCAACAACGGCCATGGAAGGGCCTCCTTGAGGAGTTGGATCAGCGGTCGCGGGAGTACGCGACGCGGGGGTCAACCGGCCGGACCGCCGGTGTGGTGACGGCGGCGGCGGGGACCGGCGCCCTGCCCGGGATACCGGCACGGGCCGGGCTGGCGGCGGGCGCGGCGGCGCTCAATGGAGACGCGCGGGCGGGACCACGGCCGCGCTCGCGGCCGGCGGTCGGCGTGGCAGCAGGGCGGGGCCGAGCCGTCACCTCTTGAGCGAGGCGGGGCTGCACTGCGACCTGGAGCCCTGAACGGTGCAGGGCCACCGTGGCGTCGGCGACTTTCCCCAGCGCCTCGACGCGATCGGTGGTCGCGGGGAGCGTGTAGATGTCCAGGCTCGAGTTGTGCCGCCAGCCGTCGTCCACCAGCGCCAGCCCGCTGAGGCCGGAGACACGGCCGTCGAGGGCTGCGACGATGCCGAGCTGTGGGTGATCGGCGAAGGCGACGTCTGGTTCACCGAGCGGACCGCGGTCGCGTACCCGTGCCGTGTCGGGCGCCGGTGCAGGGTCAAGTGCGACGTCCACATCGACCTGGTAGCCGGCCTTGCGCAGCAGCTCGATGGCCTGGCTTGTACGGCCGTGTCCGTCACGGTTTTGGTCGGCTAGCGCGTACAACGTCGGCTGGTCGGGGACGGGATGGAAGTCGAATCCCTTGAGCATCCAGGTGCTGGCCGCGAGGTTCTTCGGGTTCGCGGCGACGATGCCGTGGACGGGGTGGTGGCCGAAGGCCAGGTCGGGCAGCACGTCGTAGTGGCTGGGCATGGCAGATCCATCCGAGGCGGGTGCGGTTGCAGGTGCGGGCGACGGGCGGATCAGTTCTGAGGGTGCGGTGCACGGAGGACTCCTGGAACGCGGTCGGTCAGAGCCGGGGAGCAGATGAGGAACTGGCCGACGGCGGCGCGGTCCGCGTGGAGGACTCCGGCGGCGGACCGGTCGGGAGCACGCGCTGGCCGACCGACGGCGAGGAGGCGAGAGCGACACTCGCCCGGGATGGAGCGGAGCCGGGCGGGAGCACGGTGGCGGCGCGCGCCTTGCCGGAACGTTCCTGCTCCTGGCGTGTTGGCACGCCAAGGTGGTCCAGGCGGGCGTCGACAGCGGAGAGGAGGTCCGGCACGCTGCCGCCGTGGCGCGCATGCGGACCGTCCGGCTCGGAGTCGTAGATCACCTCGTAGACGGCGGGCTCGGCGGACCGGTGGCGGGTGACCATCCAGCTTTCCGGGGACTCGGGATGCTCGGAGGGTGGCTCCTGCGGCGGCGAGATGATCAGCGAACTGCCGTCGGGATGCTCGGCGTGGACGATGTAGTCGCTGAGGCCGTACTCGACGGTGCCCTCCAGGCCGCGCTGCCCCAGCGCGGAACAGAGGGCAGCCTGAAGGCGACGCGGATCGGACACGGGGGTCGGGGGCGAGGTTTCGAGGTGCATGGAGTTCTCCGATGCGAACATCCCGCCGCACGGCGGGAGCCGACGGGGCGTGGAGCTTGAAGAAGTGCGGTGGTCCATGAGGATCCGGTGATCGGGCAGTTTGGCGCTGCCGCGACTGCGTGCTAGGGATCACCGCGAGCGACCGGGAGCCGGCGGATGCGATGCCGGCGGGAGCTGGGGCGAAGCAGGTGATACGGCAGGGGCGTTGCGCGTCGAGCGGGTCAGGGCGGCGCGAGCCCGCTCGGTCTGCGCCGGCCGTTCGGTGTCCGCTCGGTGAGCGAGGTATTCGCCGACGCGCACCAACGCTGGTCCCTTGGAACCCAGTTCGTGTGAGTAGTGCCAGCCTTCGGTGTTGCGGTGCTCCTCGGCACGCTCCTTGTAGAGGTGGAGCACGCTCGGCTGCGAACCGTCCATTAGCGCCATGACGCCGTCCCATTCGTGCCGCAGTTCCTCTGCCCGGAACAGGATGGTGTCGATCCCGCGTATCCGACGGAGGTCGTCACTGATCGGCCCCTCGACGTAGTCGGGGCCGTCGGCGGCGGCGCGGACCCCGGCCAGCACCTCGGGTCCGTGGTCGAGGAACACTTCGGCGTGCTTCCACGCTTCGGCGTCCCGCTTGACCTTCCCGTCCCCGTAGACCTTGTCGTCCAGCGGCCAGCCGTCCGCGTCGCAGAGGGAGTCCGAAACCGCGTCCCAGGCGTCGCACGCCTCGTTGATCCCGGCGGCGGCCGTGGCCAGTGCCGGGAGGTGCCGTTGCCACGCCAAAGGGTCGGTGGCCTGCGACGGCTGGTTGTCGCCGGAGGAAGCAGTGGAAGAAGAAGACATGATCGATTCCCGTTGCTGTGCTGGTCGTTGGGCTATGTCTCTACTCCCGCGGGTTCGATTTCTACGGGCACGTTGTTGTGACCTGCAGGTGCAGGTCGGCGGGGGTTCACTCGACGGGATGAAGAATCCGTCATTCCGTCGAGATTCCTGAAGCCTCGGCTGTATCTCTGACGCATGCGCCAGTTCTGTGAACCGAGCAGCCGATGACCCTTGCTGTCGTCCGTAACCTGGCCTCGGCCCGAGCCCTGCGCACGGCCGAGGAGGTCGAGGTCTTCGAGCAGGAGATCGTCGACCAGTACGCGTTGGCGATGGCGTCCGCCGGCCTGACCGATGGCTACATCGGGAGTAGCCGGACGGTGGTGATCGACTTCGCACGAACCCTGTCGGGCCCGTTGTGGACGGCTACCTGCGACGACGCGGATCGGTTCCTTGCGGAACTCCGGCGGCTGGGCAACACCGCCAACACGCGTGCTGGCAAGGCCGGCACGGTGGCGCAGTTCTTCGACTTCGTGATCAGCCGCTACCAGGGCGACATCCATGCGCTGACGGGATACGTCGTCGAGCAACCGGTCGACGAGTACAACCGGCCTCCGGGCCAGGCGGCGGGGGAGCTGCGCATTCCTCCGTCCGACACCGAGGTCGATGTGCTCTTCCGCCAGTGGCGCGCGAGCATTCCCGAGGCGCGTAAGTACCTTCCTGCGGCGCGGAACTACTTTGCCGCCTCGCTCTGGCGACGCCTGGGCCTGCGGATCAACGAGACGGTCATGCTCGACATCCGAGACTGGCGCCCCGATCTCGGAGAATTTGGGAAGCTGCATGTCCGGTTCGGCAAGGGCAGCAGAGGCCGCGGTCCCAAGCCCCGGCTGGTTCCCGCCATCAACGGCGCGGACCAGCTGATCGACTGGTGGCTGGCCGAAGTCCGCCACCAGTTCGGAGCTGACTGGTCGAACGCGGACGCGCCGATGCTGCCCAGCGAGCGCCACGACGAGTTGCTTAACCGGTGTGCACGGGTCGGCGACGATGCCCTGCGTCAGGCCCTGAAGGCCCAGACGAAGCTGTGGCTGCCTGCATGGGCCGGCCAGCTGACTCCCCACGTTCTTCGGCACTACTGCGCCTCCTCTCTGTACGGCGACGGGATGGACCTCAAGGCGCTTCAGGAATTGCTCGGGCACGAATGGCTGTCCACCACGACCCGCTACATCCACGTGCGCAGCGAGCACATCGAACGGGCGTGGACCCAGGCCAACCAGCGGCTCGAAGCTCGCTTCGGAATGGAGGTGTGATCTCGTGCGCTGGAATCTGCGGATGAAGGCAGCCGAGCACGGCATCTGGAAGTCCACGGACATGCGCCGCCAACTCGCGGCGGCTGGGCTGGAGATCAGCGCGGGGAAGATGTCGTCGCTGTGGACAGGCACTCCTACCACGATCCGCCTCGATGACCTGGACGTGATCTGCTCGGTTCTCGACTGCGACCCCACAGCTCTGCTGATCAGAGAGCCCGACAAGGTCGCTGCACGCCGTCCTGAGCAGCAGCAGGCAGCGTCCGCCACATCGGACACCTCCGTGGTGGTCACGCCACGGTTCGGACGTCCCCGATCGGAACCGCCACTGTGAGCACCCCGCCGCCCTCGAAGTGCGCGATCTGCCAGGTCCACCGCGTTGCGTGGACCAAGCCGCGGATGGACTTCTGTTACGAGTGCCTTCCCGGAGGCCCGGTCGCGCCACCTACGTGCCGAAGCTGCGGGTCCCGTGACCGGTACTTCAGCCAGGGCCAGTGCGACTCCTGCCACCCCGGCGCCCCGATGCATCCCGGGGCGTGCCGCAGCTGCCTGGCCTGGGGCGTCCACCGTGCCCACAGCTGGTACTGCTGGAGCTGTCGCTGGTGGGCAACCCACTATCCGACGGCCGAATGCATGGTGTGCGGCTTCCACACGACGATCGGCGACGCCGGAATGTGCCGCCTTTGCAGCGTGGAAGGACGCCGCGTGAAGGAACCCGGCCGGGCGGTCGACCTCGCAGCGGTAAGCCGCAACGGCCAACAGCTCTACCTGGCCAACCTGCACCACACCTACGTGCCGCGTGGCAAGCGACACCACTCGCTTGGTGAACCGGCAGCCGTCAAGCCACCTCAACACCGTCTCGAAGTAGCTGAGTTCACTCCAGTGAAGTGGAGGCAGCTGCTGCTGTTTCGCATGCCACCGAACCAGGGAGCCCTGAAGCGCCGCATTGCTGTCCCCGACACCGAAATGCTGGCCTTCTGCGACTCCGTCCTTCGCGAACACGCCGCTCGACACGGCTGGAGCAAGAAGCTCACCAACGAGGTCAAACGCTCCCTGAAACTCCTGCACGCCCTTCAGGACACTCCGGGAGCGAAGATCCACGCCAGTGACGTCCTCGAACTGCCACGGATTGGAGGCACTGCGCTGTCGACCCTGGAGATCCTGGCCGCGGCCGACCTGCTCATCGACGACCGTACGCTGGCCGTACGGCACTACTTCGCCAAGCACACCGCCGACCTGCCGCAGACGATGGTGACCCAGCTCCAGACGTGGCTCGACGTCATGATCGAAGGCAGTCGGCAAGCGCCGCGCAGGCGGGCCCGGCACCCTCAGACCGCCCACCTGCACATTCTCGGCATGAGCCCGATCCTGCGAACGTGGGCGGAAACGGGGCGCCAGTCCCTGGCGGAGGTCAGCCGCAAGGACTTCGTCGCCGCTCTCCCGACCAGAGGGGCGCAGCGCAACTTCGCCGAGCAAGGCTTCCGCTCGCTGTTCAAGGTCCTCAAGGCCCGCAAGATGATCTTTATTGACCCGACGCGTGGGCTCCCCATCACGCCCGTCAACGCCACGGTCCCCCTCCCGCTGGACAGCGATGCCATCCGCCGGGCACTCAACTCGCCCGACCCTGCCGTGGCCCTGGCCGTCGCGCTCGTTGCCTTCCACGCGGTGACCAGCCCGCAGCTGGCAGCGATGCAGCTGACCGACATCCGGGACGCACGCCTCACTCTGCAGAACCGAACAATCCCGCTGGCCGGCCCGGTACTGGCCCGCCTGTCCGCCTACCTCGACCACCGCTCGACGACTTGGCCCGTGACCGTCAACCCGCACCTCTTCGTCAACCGGAAGACAGCACCACGGATCACGCCCGTCAGCCGAAACTTCCCCTGGATCGCGGCCCAGCTGAAACCGCAGGCTCTGCGTGAGGACCGCATCCTTCAAGAGATCCACGCGACCGGCGGGGACGTTCGACGCATCTGTGACCTGTTCGGACTCTCGATCACCGCAGCGGTCCGCTATGCCAACACGCTTGGGCATCCCGACCTGGTCCGCGGCCACCACGACAACCCGGTGGCTCCCGAAGAGAATCCCTGAAATCTTGGGTCGGCGGTAACCGTCCGAGTTGCCCTGACCCCAGCAGGAGGATCCACCCGCGTGACAAGCCCTGAATCCGAGAGCACCCTTGCCTACGCCGCCGACCTCACGCGCGAAGACGTGACCGCCTTGGAGATGTTCCTGAACACACACCTGGGGCGGGTATACGAGGTGGTGGGTGAAACTGGCGAGACCTCCTTCGCGATGCAGTCCTTGCTCATCCTCATCAGTGACTCGGCCGGGTTCCTGCATGCTCTCCTTCGGCTGGAACAGCCCGATTCGTGGCAGCGGGCCGCGATTGTGCGTGAGTGGCAGCGGTTGCGCAGCACCGCGCACCCGTTCAACCACTGCGAGGGGTTCAATCACGACCGCTGGTGGAAGCAAGTGCGGCACTATGACGCCACCGACGAGAGGGCGGAACAGGAGCGGATTATTCGGCTCGCCGATGAAGCTGTTCTCGACGAAGGGCCGGCGTCGGCCGAATGAGATGTTCCGCCGAGGGGAGCACGGTTCGCGTATTGCGCCTTGGCCCAGTCGAACCGACCCTTGGGTAAGGTGCGTCATCGGCCCATCACCCTTGGGTTCAGGGGGATTATGACGTCAGTATTCGTGAACTCACGGACCTTGGCGGCCATGCGGGCGTCTGTGTCGAACAGCTCCCGCTCGGCCGGGTGGAGGATGTGCTGGGTGATGAACGAGCGGCCGGCGACCTTCCACAGGCCCCGGCCCTTGGTCAGGGCGGACACCGCCTGGGTCTCGACGCCGGTCAGGCCGAGCAGAGATGCAGCGGCGGCGAGCTGGTCGGGCTCCTGGCGGTACATGATGCGCGTGCTGCAGTCCGCGAGGAGCCCCTCGGCCAGGACTCGGCCGCGTGAACCGGCGTCGCCCGCCGAGAGCAAGTCGCTGAGCCGGTGGATCACCATGAGGTTCGCGATGCCCAGCCCTCGGGAGAGCTTCCACTGGCTCTGCATCCGCTCCAGCAGCCCGACGTGCCGCATCAGTCGCCACGCCTCGTCGTAGATCACCCAGCGTCGACCGCCATCGGGATCACTGAGGGCTGACTCCATCCACGCGCTCGCGCACGTCATCGCGAGCACCAGTGCCGTGTCGTCACCGGAGCCGCCGAGACGGGAGAGGTCGATGGACAGCATCGGTGTGGTCGGGTCGAACGACACGGTGCTCGGTGCGTCGAACATGCCGCTCAAGTCGCCGTGCACGAGCCGTCGCAGGGCGTGGGCGAGGTCCTGGGCGGCTGAACCTAGGTGCCCCGCCTGGTGGCCGAGGGCGTGGTCGAGGCGTTCGGGGGAGCCGAGTACGTGCGCGATCTCGCCGAGCAGCGGCACCGTGCCCCGGGCGGCGGCGTCGGCGACGACCAGATCCAGGGCCAGGTCGAGGGCGGTGTGCTCCATCGGCAGCAGGTCGCGCTTCAGCACGGTGCGGGCGAGGCTGGCCAGCAGCAGCAGACGGCGCTTGCGAACCTCCGTGAACCAGTCCTCCTCGCTCACGGAGGCGGGGCGGGCCGGGGCGTCCAGCGGGTTCAACCGGCCGGGGAGCCCCGGGCCCAGGGCGATGCTGTATCCGCCGAGGGCCTGCGAGACGCCGGTCCACTCCCCCTTGGGATCGCAGGGGATGTAGATCCGGTAGCCGTGGGCGATCGACCGGGTGGCGATCGATTTCGCCAGCGCCGACTTGCCCATGCCGATGATCCCGGCCAGGACCGCGTTGGGGTTGGTGAAGCCCTCCACCCTGCCGCTGTTGTAGAGCGAGAACGGGTCGAAGCAGAAGGCCGCCTCCGCGTGCACATCGCGGCCGATGAACACCCCTTCGGCGCCCAGGCCACCCTCGGCCACGAACGGGTACGCGCCGCTGGCTGTGGCGGTGGTCATCCGGTGGGCGGGCAGGGCGAGCTTGCCGCCGCGGGCGGAGGCCGGACCGGGGCGACCGGCGGGCGGGTAGGTGGGCCGCAGATCCGGGTCGAGGGTCTGCTCGGCGCGGTGCTTGGGCGGGTTTCCGGCGAGGCGTGCCTGGCGGCGGGCTTCGGTGAAACCGGCTCGGGCGGCTCGCTGTTCGGCGCGTGTCGTCTTACGGGGCACGAACAGGGGGGAGGCGCTGGCGCGGGTACGGGGCATGAGCGTTTCTCCAGATGAGGGGTGGGTCAGCGGCGGACGAGGCCGGTGAACGGTGCGTGCAGGTCGGCCGGGGTGGTGCGCCGCCGGACGAGATGAGCGGTGCGCTGGTGGCGCTGGCAGATGGTCAGTTCCGGTGCTCCCTCCGGAAGGCCGGCCTGGCACGCCTCTGGTGTGGGGATCTCGCCGGAGTCCGGCCGGGGCGCCGCGTGGTAGGCGGCGTGGAGGTGCTCGGCGGCCTGCCAGATGCGGGTGCGGGCGGTACGGAGCTGGTCGCCCTCGACCGCGACGAGCTGCCCGGTGCGACCGGTGTGGGCGTCGAGCAGCCCGTACAGCGAAACGAGGTGGGCGTGCAGGGCGTCCAGCTCGGCCCGGGTGGTGACCAGCGGGCCGCCCGGGATGTTGAGCGCCCGGTGGAAGTCGAGCGCGGCGGTGGCGAAGGGCACGAAGTCCTGCGCGGTCGGGCTGGCGGTGCGGTACATGAGGGTGCTCTTTCGAAGGGAAGGGTCAGGCAGCGAGCGCGAGCGGCAGGGCGGCGGCGGTGAACGCCTCGGCCTGCTGCCAGGTCAGCGGCCTCAGATCGAGCTGGGCGCCGACAGCGGCGGTCTCCACGACGGCGCAGGCGGTGCGCAGCTCGTCCTCGGTGTCGGCCGAGACGGTCAGCAGACCGGTCAGGGCGACGTCGGCGTGCCCGGCGATGAGCTGGCGTTCGCGGGACTTGATGTCCTGGTACTCGATCGAGTCCGCCTCGGAGTCGACCTGGCCGCGCCGGGCCCGTTCGGCGGCGTCGGCGATCACGCTGGACTTCTTGCGCTGCACGTCGCGCAGGGCGGCGTCGAGGTTCTTCGGCTCGTAGGAGAGCGACAGCGTGCGCCGCACCCCGCCGGTGAACAGGAGCTGGTGCAGGAAGCCGGCGCTGGTCTCGGTGCGCGGCCAGTTCTCCACCCAGTAGGTGGCGTGCACGGCGGAGTCGGTGGCGATGTGATCCGCCTTCTCGACGACCACGACGGGTCCGGCGGCGGCGGGCTCGGCCTCGGGGCGACCGGCCGTGGACCAGCGGTCGAGTGTCGCCAGCGCCTTCGGGTCATAGGAAGTGCGCACCACGGCGGCGATCTCGCGGGCGGTGAGCCAGCCCGTCGGGGTGAGACCGGCGGTCCGCGCCGCCTGGTCGAACGTGGAGGTGCGCTGGGCGAGGACGCTGAAGGCACCGGTGAGACCGCCGCCAGCCTGGTTGATCAGCCGACGGGCCGCCTTGGTGTCCAGGGACACCGCGACGTACGCCTCGTGCGGGGCGGCTGCGGGACCGGCGCTCTGGATCAGCTCGTTATAGATCGCGCCGGCCATCGGGGTGTCGGGGCGGCCGTGCTCTTCCCAGTAGCGGCGCAGCGCGTCGCCGGAGTCGGGGATGGTGCGCTCGATCACCTGGATGCGGGCGATCTGCCCGGTACGGGCGAGAGCTGCCAGCGCGCGTCCCCAGCCGCCGACGTTGGCCTGCTGGGTGCCGGGGTCGAGCAGGGCGTAGGCGCGGGAGGAGACCTTGACCACCGCGGTCAGCGTCCCGGTGTGCGGGTTGTGGACGGCGCCGTACTTGCCGTCGGGAGCGGTGGTCACGCGCAGGCTGGCAGCGGTGCCGGGAAGGTGGAGCAGTCCCTCGCGGGTCGGCCGGCGGGAGGGCCGGGTGAGCCAGACGAGCTGGCCTCGCATCCGGCGCAGCGCGTACCGGACGACGATCGGGGCCCAGTCCGCCAGAGCACGGCCTCGGTGGCGGACGAAGACGAGCAGGGTGATCACGGCCCACAGCGGGATGAGCTGGAGGGCGCCGACCACACCGCGGGCGAGGATCACGGCGAGAAGGAGAAGGCCGGTGAGCCCGGCGACGGCCAACTGCGGGACGGACAGGCCGAGCAGGACGCCGCGCCTGCTGCGGTGCGGGAACTTTACGGTGGGCGTGGAGGACTGGTGCTTGCCGGACATGGTGGTTCCAGACGGTGGGAGCGGGCGGAGGACGGGGCGCGCGGCGCTCTTCTGGACGTCATGGCGAAACCTTCCTGCTGGTGGGGGGCGGGGGCGGGCCGTGGAGTGCGGCCCGCCCCCGGGGATGTGGGTCAGGAACCCGACGGCGGCTGGGTGGGATACACCCAGTTCGTCGGCGTCGCGGAGCCGGTGGCCGACCGTCCGGACGCGGACGCCGGAGAGCCCGAGGCCGAAGGCCCGGGGTCGGCTGGCGGCATGGAGGTCATGTCGCCGCCCGGAGCCGATGCGCCTGTGAGGTGACCGGAGCCGCCCGCAACGCCTTGGGCGGTCGATTCGGAACCTTCCGGTTCGTCCTCGCCAGGACGTGTGATCAGCGGCGGGATCCCGGGGCGCTGGATCAGAGCCCGGCCCTTGTCGCCGCTCGCGTTCGGGTCTTCGCCGTACCGGAAGCGGGTCTGCTGCTTGGGCGGCCCGGCGTCGATGCCCTCCTTGCT
Source organism: Streptomyces sp. NPDC006925 (assembly GCF_042869575.1). Classification (NCBI taxonomy): domain Bacteria; kingdom Bacillati; phylum Actinomycetota; class Actinomycetes; order Kitasatosporales; family Streptomycetaceae; genus Streptomyces; species Streptomyces sp. NPDC006925. The sequence goes on along the minus strand of NZ_JBIAGB010000004.1, from coordinate 61,485 downwards.
GAGGTTGCCGCCGGAGGGGTTGATGCCGGAGGCGACGCCATCGGTGCCCGCGCCGGGGACCTGGTTCGGACCCTGCGGAGCGGGGGCGCCGGTACCGGCCCGCAGTGCGAGGCTGCCTGCGGTCTTCGCGGCTCCTGCGGCGACCGCCATGCCGGCGACACCGGTGCGGTGCATGTCGTCGTGGCCGCCGCCGTCGCTGGCCCAGTGGACGAACTTGTACGTCGCGTAGGGGCAGAGCAACACCAGGACCATCACGACGATGCCGGCCATCGCGTCGGACAGGGCCGCCATTCCGTCGCTGGCGTCGGTCTTGCCCATGGCGGAGACGCCGATCAGGAAGACCACGGTCATCAACAGCTTGGAGACGATCAGGGTGCCGGTGGCCTCGATCCAGCCGCGCCGCCACCGTTTGGCGACTTCCCAGCCGCCGCCGGCCCCCGCGAATACCGCGAGCGCGACCATGATCAGGACGCCGACCTTGCGGGCCACCATCACGCCCCAGTAGAGGAAGGCACCGATCGCGCACCCGAAGGCCACCAGCGCGGGCACACCCCAGCCGAGGCCGTACATGGCCCCCATCTGATCAACCTTGATCACACGACGGATCGCGTCGTCGATCGAGGTGTTGGCGGCTTTGAAGAGGCCGTCGGACAGCGCGTCCACCACGGTGATGGCGACGGTCGTGAAGGCGATGGCGGAGAAGCTGAACAGGACTCCGGTCATGGTGCCGAACGCCGCCTTGGCGAGGGCACGTTCGTCTCGGCGCCAGGCCGCGGTCATGAGCTGGATGCAGAAGATGCCGACGGTCAGGGCGAGGCCGATGGGCAGCAGCAGCTCGTAGTTGTCGCGGAACCAACCGGCGTTGAGGTCGATGGCCGTCGTCTTGTTGACGGCCTTGGCGGCCAGGTCGGCCGCGCTGGACGCCAGCTCGCCCGCCGACTTCGCGATCCACGCGCCGAGACCGTCGGTGACGGTGCCGGCGGGGTTGGTGGCGAAGTCGACAGCGCCGCACACCTTGTCCATCAGCGGGAAGTCGCAGACTCCCATGGGTCGTACCTCCGTTCTGGGGCGAGGGTCAGGGCGCGACGGACGGCATGACGCCGACCAAGGCGCAGGGGTGGTTGGGCCGGCACTGGACCGCGAGGGTGGTGGACCGGCTCTCCGCACCGCCGGCGGCCGAGCCCTTCCAGCGAATCGACTGCTTGCCGGAGACCGTGACGGCGTAGACGTACGCCTGCGTGATCGCCCCGGGGTCGTCCTGGAGAGCCTGGGTAAAGGCATGCGGGAAGTGCCCCTCGTTGATCTTGGCGGTGGCGACCTGCTTGTTGGCCGCCATCTCCTTCCACAGCACGGCCGAGGGGACCTCCTGATCGACGGAGGCCGGATCGGCGTACTTCGACTCCGTGGTCAGCCAGCCGCGCAGCGCCTTGCGCAGCTCGGGCTGCGAGTACGCGCGGGTGTCGTACGACCACAGCGCTGCGGCGGCGGCCTTCCCGTACGTGATCGGGTCGTGGGTCTTCGGCGGAACGGGCAGAGCGCGGGGCCGGGTGTGCGGCCCGGACGGTGTCGCGGGCGACGAGGACGCCGTGGGCGAACTCGGCGGTGGAGAAGCGGTATCGGAGGGGCTTCGGCCCTCGCGGGTGAGGTAGGCGGCCAGGCCGGCGAGGGCGACGAGCACCGCCAGGACGGCAGTGCCGAGCAGCGCCCGGCGGCGCACGCGAGATGCGCCGCCGGGGTGGGCGGAGTGCTGAGCCATCAGTGGACCTGCGTCCCCAGCGTCGAGAAGAACGCCACTACACCGTTGGCCGCACCGAGAAGAAGGGCCGCGCCCGCGCTGACCAGCACGCCCTTCTTCCCGTTCGCCTCGGCCTGGTGACCACCGGAGTGGTGACCCCAGGCCCACACGCCCGCACTGACGGCGAGGGCTCCGACCACGGCGATGAGCCCGAACAAGTTGATCGAGCCCATCACCTGCTTGAGGACGTTGAGGCCCGGAAGCCCGCCCTCGTTGGGCTTGATTCCGGGGTCGTAGGCGAGCTGTATGACCTGTTCAGCGAGATACACGGGAACTCCAGTTCGAATGAGCGCACGCCAAAGCCCGGAGGGGCGAACCAGCGGTGCGAGGGGAGGTGAGGAGGGGGAGGAGCGCCGGTCAGACGACTCGGCGGGCCGCGAGAATCCGCGATTTCCAGGACGCGACGGTGGCGATCCGTACGACGTCACCGGTGTGCGGGGCGTGGACGATCAGGCCCTGCCCGATCGCCATCCCGACGTGTTCCGGTACGGCGGCCGTCCCCTCGGTGAAGAGGAGGTCGCCCGGCTTGAGGGCATCGACCGAGACGGCCTTGCCGCCCTTGACCTGCGTGTACGTGGTCCGCGTCAGGGTGACCCCGGCGGCCTTGTACGCGCCCTGCATCAGGGAGGAGCAGTCGCAGCGGCCCATCGGGTTCTTGCCGCGGGAGTCGGTGCACGTGCCGCCCCACTGATACGGGGTGCCGAGCTGGCCGAGCGCCCACCGGATCGCCGCCTGTACCTTCGGCGGCGCGGAGGCGGGAATCTTGTACTCGTCCGGCTGGGCGCCCGCCGGGATGGTGCCGAAGTCCGTCCCGTCGCCGTCCGCCGAACAACCCCCCGCGGAATCGGGAGAGGGGCTCCCGGTGTCGGCAGAGCCGGACGGCGACGGGCTCGGCGATGCGCCGCCGGCCTTCTGCAGCAGGGGCTCGATGGCCTTCTGCAGGGCGGTGGCCAGCGGCTCCCATTTGGCGTACGCCTCCGGGAAGCCCGACTTCTGTACCGCCTGCGCGGCCTGGGTGACAGAGAGGGACTGCCAGCCGGAGACCTTCTTGAGCCCCTCGTAGAACTTCGTCGAGGCGTGCACCGGGTCAAGGATCTGGCTAGCCGTACCCCAGCCCATCGACGGCCGCTGCTGGAAGAGACCCAGCGAATCGCGGTCGCCGTAGGTCAGGTTCCGCAGGCCGCTCTCCTGCAGCGCGGTCGCCAAGGCGACGACCTGCCCTCGGGCGGGGATGTTCATCGCAACGCCCGTGGCCTGGATCGTCTTGGCGTTGGGCACTTGGTCGGCAGGCGCGTCCAGACCCGGCACGGAGACCGAGCCCCTGTCGCCGCCGTCCAGGATGGCCTTCACCTGCTTGGCGACGGCGGAGGCGTCCACACCCTGTGCACCGTCGGTCGAGCACGAAGCCGAGGCCGTCCCGGCCCCGATGCCAAGAATCGGCAGTGCCAGCAGGAGCGGTCCGGTGGCGCACAGACCGACGAGGGCTCCCGTCGTCTTCTTCACGGCCACCCCCGTTCAGCGCGGCGGCGGTGCGGACCGGTCGAGGGAGGTGGGTCGGGGCACGGGTGTGTCAGGGCATGCTGCACCGCAGCGGCTCCTCGGTGATCGAAGGAGACGCGGTGCCGACTTCTCGTGCAAAGCCGTCGGCACCGCGCCGATGTGCATCCGCCTCTCGGCGGGCCCAGGTCAGAGGAGTTGGTAGCTCCGAGACGCCGGTTTCAGGTCACGCGCGGCAGCCAGCCGCGCTCGTAATCTCAGGCAGTGCACAGTGGCCTCCTCACGGCGTTCAAGGGCAGATGGGCAACATGCCCCCGACACCGCCCGATTGGACGAGACAGCACGGATAAGCACAGCTCAACGGGGGTGGAGCAGCGCTCCTTCCCGGTGGCACGGCGAGACAGTAGACCGGGATTCCGGCCGCGCCAAACGACTGCCATCCAGGGGCCCGAAGCAGGGAGCCACCTCGTTAGGCGCGGCCGGAATTCGCCGTTAACCTCCGCTGCAACCTCACACCGGATGCACGCCGTTGAGCGCTGCCCGGAGCAGGTCCAGACTCCGCCGCGCCCGAAGAGAGGCCCTCCCCATGAGCTACACGCTGCACCGAGGCGACGCCCTGACCGTCCTGAAGTCCCTCCCGGACGAGAGCGTCCAGGCGGTGATCACCGATCCGCCGTACAACTCCGGGGGCCGCACCAGCTCCGACCGGACCGGCCGTACCGCACGTGCCAAGTACGTCACGAGCAACTCGGCGCACGACCTCGCCAACTTCCCCGGCGAGAACCGCGACCAGCGCTCCTACCGCTCCTGGCTCACCGAACTGCTCACCGAGGCCTACCGGGCCTCGACCGAGCACGCGGTCGCCATGGTCTTCACCGACTGGCGCCAGGAGCCGACCACCTCCGACGCCCTTCAGATGGCGGGATGGACCTGGAGCGGCACGATCCCGTGGATCAAGCCGTCCAGCCGGCCCCGCAAGGGCGGGCCGAAGCAGGACTCGGAGTTCATCATCTGGGGCGTCAAGGGCTCCCTCGACAACACCCGCGACCTCTACCTGCCGGGGCACTACATCGCCTCCCAGCCCCGCAAGGGCCGGGTTCACATCACCCAGAAGCCGGTCGAGGTCATGCAGCAGCTCGTCCAGGTCTGCCCCGAGGGCGGCACCGTCCTTGACCCGTTCACCGGCAGCGGCTCCACCGGGGTCGCGGCCCTGCGCGAGGGACGCCGCTTCGTGGGCGTCGAGCTGTCCGCGCACTACGCGGACGTCGCCGAGGAGCGGCTGCGGGCAGAACTGACGAAGGACGACTTCGAGCTGGCCGGACCGGAGGCATGATCGTGAGAGCGGAGAGAGGCCAGGGCCGGCGGCCCACAGACGCCAAAGGGGCGGCTGGAGCATCGACTAACCGATGCACCAGCCGCCCCTCCTGTTACGTCAGGCCGCCTCGAACGCCCGCCGGATCAGCGGCGCCGCCTTCTCCAAGTCGGCTGCCGAGACGACGCGGACCTCCAGGTCGCCGGTCCCGAGGTGTCCGATACCGCGCATGTCCCGGGTGAAGCCCTCCTCCAACTCGACCGTGTCCGGTTCGAGTCTGAGGTACACCAGGATCGCCTCGTGCTTCGGACGGAAGATCACCGACGCCACGTTCACCAACCGCCGGTAGGCGATGTAGTGCCGCAACGGCGCCACCTCCACCTCGCCCCAGGCCGTGAGCGCCGCGTCCAGTTCCGCGTACAGGTCCCGCAGGCACTCCGGCACCGCTCCTCCACCCGCAGGCGCAGAGATCGCCGAAGACGTCGGCACGCTGTCCGCCACGGGTGCCCGCTCCCGGCCCCGGCGAGAAGAGGCAGCGCTCGGGAAGCCGGTCGCGGAGTCCACGAGCAGCAGCCCCAGCAGGCCACCGTCGAAGATCCGGTAGCGCACCAGGTCGATCCGCTCGGGCAACCTCTGCACCGCCACCCGGTCGTGATGCGAGAAGCCCGCCGCGATGCAGATCATCCGCGGACGACACCAGTCGACGGACTCGGCCACCTCCGCCCCCAGCACCTTCCGCACGAGCGCCTCGAACTCGTGGTGCGCCGACTCCAGCCAGGACAGGTAGGAGACCGCCTGGGACACCACCCCGCTGTCCGAGCCCTTCTTGAACTCGATCACCACCGGGCTGCCGTTCTCATCGAGCCCCAGGGTGTCGATCCGCCCCCGGTGCCAAGGCCCGGTCGGATACTCCGAGGCCAGGAAACGGACGCCCAGCATCTGATCCAGGCCGGCCTCGACCCGCCGCTGCAGCTCCACCTCCAGCGCCACCGTCGAGCCGGCCAGCTCGACATCCCGTCCGTCCGCGCCCTGCCGGAACATCATCAGCTCGGCCACCAGCGCCCCCTCCCGCGATCTCTACAAGGAAACCAATCGAACGAACGCCCTGGCTATTCCGCTCGCGGGCGGTCCGAGGGCAGAACTGTACGGGTCCTTTTGTCAGCGAGGTTCGATCGCTCGACAGGATTGGTCCATGCCGTGAAGAGGACTGCGATGAGAGGGAGCCCGGCCAGGAGAGCGAAGAGTGGTCCATAGCCACCGAGGGGCGCGGCGAGGGCTGCGCCTGCGAAGGGTGCGAGCGCGGCGGCGGTAGTTGCTGGCGCTGCGAGGAGTCCGGAGAGGCGGCCGTAGTGGGTTGCGCCCCATCGGTCGGTGATGGCGGTTGCCTGTAGGAGTGTGAGGTTGCCGCGGACCGCTCCGGCCAGGATCGACACAGCGATTAGCAGTACGTACGGACCGGGGACGGCTGCAAAGGCGGCGGTGGTCAGTCCACCGAGGGCGATGAGGATCGTCGTGCGGGCCGTGACGGTGGTCCGCCGGGAGAGGGTGGCGTACAGGGTGCGGCCGAGGGTTTGTCCGGCGCCGCCGATGCCGAGTGCCCAGGCGGCCTGGCTGGTGGTGTATCCGCGTTCCAGGAGGAGGGGAACGAGGGCGACGACGACGGCGTACATCGCGAAGCTGGACAGGGTGAAGGCGGCGGCGAGCAGGAGGAACGGTCGGCTGCGAGCGACTTCGGCAGTGTTTGCGGCCGTGTGGGCAGGGCCGGTTGGGGCGTCGGGCCAGGGCGCGCGCAGGGCCAGGGCGTGGGCGGGGATGGTGATGGCGGCGAGGATGCCAGCGAGCACGAGGTAGGTGTGGCGCCAGGACAGATGGTCGGCGAGTGCTGCAGTCAGGGGTGCGAAGACGGTTGACGCGAGCCCGCCGGCAAGGGTGACGACAGTCAGGGCCCGCACGTGGTCGGGGCCCCACCAGCGGGTGAGAGCGGCGAACGCGGGCTGATAGAACGTGGCCGCCATCGCGAGTCCGGCGAGCGCCCAACCGACGATGAATACCGGGATGTTCGGGGCTGCGGCCACGATCAGCAGGCTGACCACGCCGAGCACGGAGCCGACGGTCATGACGGTGCGCGGTCCGCGTCGGTCGAGGATGCGCCCGACGCGGATCCCGGCGAGGGCGGAGACGACGAGGCCGAGTGAGAACGCCGCGGTGGTTGCCCCGGCCGGCCAGCCGGTCGCGGCGTTGATCTGGGGGTTGAGGACGGGGAAGGCGTAGTAGACGATGCCCCAGCTCACGATCTGCGTGATGCACAGGGCGGGCAGGGCGGCGCGGGGCCGCGACCGGCCCCCTATTCCGGTCGCGGCCCCGCGCGTGGGGGTGCCTAGGTCGGTCACGAGCCGCAGCAGCCACCTGCGGGGGCTTCTTCGGCAGCTGCTCCGATCGTGGCGGGGGCACCGAGCTGGACGAGCTGCGGGGTGGGCGCGCAGCAGCCGCCGCCGTCGGCCTGCTGGGTGTCGGGGGTGTCGAACAGGCCGGCACCGCCGCAGACTCCGGTCTCGGGCAGGGTGAGTTCCACGCGGTCGGCGGACTCGATGTCGCCGGCGATCGCGGCGGCCACGGAGCGCACCTGCTCGTATCCCGTCATCGCGAGGAACGTCGGAGCGCGGCCGTAGGACTTCATCCCGACCAGGTAGACCCCCGTCTCCGGGTGGGAGAGCTCGCGGTGGCCGTGCGGGTAGACAGTCCCGCAGGAGTGCTGGTTGGGGTCGATCAGCGGAGCCAGCTCGACGGGCGCCTGGAGGCGCTCGTCGAGGCCCAGGCGCAGCTCGTCCAGGAAGGACAGGTCGGGGCGGAAACCGGTGAGGACGATGACCTCGTCGACCGGGTCCAGGCGGCGCCCGTCCTCGCCGATCAGGACCAGGGCGCCGTCTGCGTCGCGCTCGAAGGCGTCGGTGCGGAAGCCGGTGACCGCGTCCGCGTGGCCCTCGTCGACTGCGGCCTTCGCCGCCAGGCCCAGGGCTCCGCGGGCCGGGAGCTGGTCGGCCTCGCCCCCGCCGAAGGTGGAACCCGAGATACCCCGGCGCAGGATCCATACGCCCTTCGTGCCTGCGCCGTCCTTGGACTTGGCGAGGTCGGCGAGGTAGGCGAGAGCGGTGAAGGCGGAGGCGCCGGAGCCGATCACAGCGGTGCGCTTGCCCGCGTACCGCGCGCGCACGGCCGGGTTCTTCAGGTCCGGGACGCGGTAGGTGATCCGGTCGGCTGCGGCCTTCTCGCCGAGGGCGGCGAGGCCGCTGCCGCCGGCGGGGCTGGGCGTGTCCCAGGTGCCGGAGGCGTCGATGACGGCGCGGGCGAAGAGGCGCTCCTCACGGCCGTCTGCGTGGGCGAGGTGCACGACGAAGGGCTGCTGCTCGCGGTCGGCGTCGACGATGCGGTCCCGGCCGCTGCGCGAGACGCCGATGACGGTGGCGCCGAGACGGACGCGGTTACCGAGGGCGTCGGCGAGCGGCTGGAGGTAGAGGTCGGCCCAGTCGCCGCCGGAGGGGTAGGTGGCCGGGTCGGGCCGTGTCCAGCCGGTGGGGGCCAGCAGCTTCTCGGCGGCGGGGTCGACGACCTCGGCCCAGGTGGAGAACAGGCGCACGTGCGACCACTCGCGCACCGCAGCGCCGGCGCTTGGGCCGGCTTCCAGGACCAGGGGCTCGATGCCCTGGTCGATGAGGTGGGCGGCGGCGGCCAGACCGGCGGGTCCGGCTCCGATCACGACGACGGGCAGCTCGGTGGTGGCGGGCGCGTTCACGGCGACTCCTTGCGTGTTTCGACATCTGTCGATGGCTTGCGCGGCCCAGCATCGCACCTGTATTGATGAGCGTCAACATAGACATTCATCGAAACCAGGGGGATTCCTGATGCAGCGCATCGACGTCGCCGTGATCGGCGGCGGTCAGTCCGGGCTCGCCGCCGCCCACACCTTGCTCCGCCGTGGGCTGCGGCCGGTGGTGCTGGAGGCATCCGGCGGTACGGCCGGGTCGTGGCCGCGCTACTACGACAGCCTCACGCTGTTCTCGCCCGCCCGGTACAGCTCCTTGCCCGGGATGCCGTTTCCCGGAGCTGACCGGGACCGCTACCCGCACCGTGACGAGGTCGTCGCCTACCTCACTGCCTACGCCGACCGCCTGGACGCCGACATCCGCACCGGCCAGCGCGTCACCTGCGTACGCCGGGCCGGATCCGAATTCGAGTTGACCCTCGACGCTGGCGGCCGGCTCACGGCCCGCGCCGTCGTCGCGGCCTCCGGAACCTTCGGGCGACCGCACCGGCCAGCACTGCCGGGCCTTCGGGAGTTCACCGGCCGGGTGCTGCACGCCGCCGACTACCGCAGCCCGTCGCCGTTCGCCGGCCGCCGGGTGGTCGTGGTCGGGGCCGGCAACTCCGCAGTGCAGATCGCCGCCGAGCTTGCAAGCACCGCGCACGTCACGCTCGCCACCCGCGGACCGGTGAAGTTCGCGGCGCAGCGCATCCTCGGCCGAGACCTGCACTTCTGGACGGCCCGCACCGGCGTGGACATCGCACCTCTCGGCCGGCTCTTGCCGCGCCCGCCGGCACAGCCGGTCCTCGATGACGGCCGTTACCGCGCAGCCCTGGCCGCCGGGCAACCTGACCGGCGATCACTGTTCACCGGCTCCGACGGGGCCAAGCTCCTCTGGCCGGACGGAGAGCGGGAGGAGGTCGACGTGATCGTGCTCGCCACGGGCTACCGCCCCGACCTGCCCTACCTCAGCGACCTCGGCGACGCCCTCGATTCCGAACGGAAGCCGCAGCACCGCGAGGGGCTCGCCATCGGGGTGCCGGGGCTGGCGTTCGTGGGGCTTGAGTGGCAGCGCAGCCTGTCGTCGAACTCGCTGCGCGGGGTCGGACGGGACGCGGAGCGGATCGCCCGGCGCCTGGCTGACTGCCTTGCCCGCCGGTGACGACTCTCGCGGCGCTGGTTCGACGTGTGTCAACATAGACGTATGTCGAATGCGAAGGTACTGCCGCTGCTCGACCTCACCGGCGGCCAGGGTGTCGCGCCGTGCTGCCCGCCGCTGACCGAGCGCCCCATGACCGCAGAGGAGGCCGAGACGGCTTCGCGGATGTTCAAGGCGCTGGGCGACCCAGTCCGGCTGCGGCTGTTCTCCGCCGTGGCCTCGCACGAGGGCGGGGAGGCGTGCGTATGCGACATCTCCGATGTCGGCGTCTCCCAGCCCACGGTGTCCCATCACCTGAAGAAGCTGAAGGAGGCCGGGCTGCTCACCTCCGAGCGGCGCGGCACCTGGGTCTACTACCGGGTCGAGCCGTCGGTGCTCGCCGCGATGGGCAAGCTGCTGGCCGTGCCGGCCGCGGCCTGACACTGGACAGGACAGAGGGGGAAGCAGTGAGTCGGGCGCTGAGTGTGGCGGTCATGCCGCTGACGGCGGAGCATGCCGAGCAGGTGCTGGCCATCTACCAGGCCGGCATCGACGAGGGCAATGCCACCTTCGAGACCACCCCACCGTCGTGGGAGGCGTTCGACGCCACGAAGCTGCCCGAGCACCGCTTTGCCGCTCTCGACGAGCACGGAGCGGTGCTGGGCTGGGTCGCCGCGAGCCGGGTCTCGGACCGGTGCGCGTACGCGGGTGTGGTCGAGCACTCCGTCTACGTTCACCCCGCCGCCCGCGGTCGCGGCGTCGCCTCCTCCTTGCTGAAGGCCCTGATCGACTCCACCGAGCAGGCCGGGATCTGGACCATCCAGTCCGGGATCTTCCCCGAGAACGCCGCCAGCCTCGCCGTTCACCAGCGGACCGGCTTCCGCGTCATCGGCACCCGGGAGCGGATCGGACGCCATCACGGCATCTGGCGCGACGTCGTCCTCATCGAACGCCGCAGCCCCGCCGCCACCTGACCGTCAGAGAAGCTGAGCGATCGCCTGTGCAGCGTCACGGGCCGGGCGGCCGACACCGATGAGCGTGGCTGAGGCGGGGCCGGTCCAGTCGCCGTAGCCGAGCAGGTGCAGCCGCGGTTCGCCGAGCGCCCGCGTGCCGTCGGTGGGGATGTGCCCCCGCGCGCTGCGCAGGTTCAGCGGGGCGAGATGGGCGAGCGCCGGGCGGAAGCCGGTGCACCAGATGACCGCGTCAGCGCCCGAATGACTGCCGTCGGCCCACCGGGCACCGTCGGCGGCGAGGCGGGCGAACATAGGCTTCGCGACCAAGAGCCCTGCGTCGCGGGCGGCACGGACGGGCGGCACGGCGACGATGTCACCGAGCGAGGCGACCCGCCGGTGTCCCTGCGGCCCTCTTCGAGGGCGCGGCGGCGGGCGGTGGCCACGTCGAACAGGGTCCGGCCGTCGATGTCGTCGGCCAGGAACTGCGGCGGGCGCTGGGTCACCCACGTCACCTCGACCTGGCCGTCCAGGGCGAGGTCGGCGGCGGTCTGTGCGCCGGAATTCCCGCCGCCGACCACGACGACCCGCTGACCGGTGAAGTCGGCCGGCGAGCGGTAGTTCACCGTGTGCAGCTGCCGACCGGTGAAGGCGCTGCGGCCGGGAACGGCAGGGAGGAAGGGCCGCGACCAGGTGCCGGTCGCGCTGATGACCGCGCGGGCCCGCCACAGACCGGTGTCCGCCTCGACCAGCAGCGATTCGCCCTCCCGGCGTACGGCATTCACGCGGGTGCCGTGCTGCACGGGCAGGTCGTAGCGCTTCTCGTAGTCGGCCAGGTAGTCCACCACGTGCCCGGCGTCCGGGTAGATCTCGCCCGCCTGGGCGGGCATGAGCCTCCCCGGCAGCGAGGAGTGCTCTGCGGGGGAGAACAGGTGCAGGGAGTCCCACATGTGCTGCCAGGCCCCGCCCGGAGCCGGACCGGCGTCCAGGACGGTGAAGTCCAGGTTCTGGCGGCGCAGGTGGTAGCCGGCGGCGAGCCCGGCCTGGCCGCCGCCGACCACCACCACGTCGACCCGGTGCGTCATGGGGCCGTCGTCACCGCGTCGGCGGCGAACTTCTTTCGCCAGGCGAGCGCGACGTAGACCAGGCCGATCAGTACCGGGACCTCGATGAGCGGTCCGACGACGCCGGACAGGGCTTGACCGGAGGTGACGCCGAAGGTGGCGATGGCGACCGCGATGGCCAGCTCGAAGTTGTTGCCCGCCGCGGTGAACGCCAGGGTCGTGGTGCGGTCGTAGGCCAGGCCCAGACCCTTGCCGAGGAGGAAGGTGCCGAAGAACATGATCGCGAAGTACACCAGCAGCGGCAGCGCGATCCGCACGACGTCCAGCGGCTGCGAGGTGATGGTCTTCCCCTGCAGGGCGAAGAGAATGACGATCGTGAACAGCAGCCCGTACAGGGCCCACGGGCCGATCCTCGGCAGGAATCTCGCCTCGTAGCCCTCGCGGCCCATCCTCTGCTCGCCGATGCGTCGGGTGAGGAAGCCAGCCAGCAGCGGGATACCGAGGAAGATGACGACGTTCAGCGCAATGTGCCAGACGGATACGTCCAGACCCTGGCCGTCGCCCAGGTTCAGCCAGCGCGGTAGCAGGTCGAGGTAGAACCAGCCCAGCAGGCCGAACGCGATGACCTGGAAGACCGAGTTCAGTGCGACGAGGACGGCGGCGGCTTCGCGGTCGCCGCAGGCGAGGTCGTTCCAGATGATGACCATGGCGATGCAGCGGGCGAGGCCGACGATGATCAGGCCGGTGCGGTACTCGGGAAGGTCCGGCAGGAAGATCCACGCCAGGGCGAACATGACGGCGGGGCCGACGACCCAGTTGATGACCAGCGAGGAGATGAGCAGCTTGCGGTCGCTGGTGACGCGGTCGAGCCGGTCGTAGCGGACCTTGGCGAGGACCGGGTACATCATGACGAGCAGGCCGAGCGCGATCGGCAGGGAGATCCCGCCGATCTCGATCTTCGCGAGCGCGTCGTTCATCCCCGGGATGAGGCGGCCCAGGCCCAGGCCGACGGCCATGGCGAGCAGGATCCACACCGCGAGGTAGCGGTCGAGGGTGGAGAGCTTCTTGACGATCGAGTCGTCCCCGGCCGGGCTGGCACCCGGGGTCGGGGTGGTGGTGGGCTCGGTGGAGGTCACGGGCAGGCCCTCTTGTTCTCGGAAGCGGTGCGGGCGGAGTCGGCGAGCGCGGCGAACTGCTCGGAGAGCCCGGCCAGGACCTCGGGGCGCAGCTTGTAGTAGATGAACCGGCCGCAGGGTTCGGTGTCCACCACGCCGGCCTCGCGCAGGACCTTCATGTGGTTGGAGAGGTTGGTCTGCTTGGCGCCGGTCTCCTCGACCAGGTGCGTGGTGCACAGGGTCTCGCGGGCGAGCAGGGTCACGATCTTGAGCCTGAGCGGGTCGGCCAGAACCCGGATCAGATCAGTGTCGACTGACGTCATCATGGACTGATACTGTCACATCATTCGGCACTGACACCAGTCCGTACTGAACTTGCTGGGCCTGTCGAAGGGGTTCCCATGTCCGTCCCACCATCTCCCACCTGGCCCGACGAGCGGCTCAGCGCCGGGGCCGCACGCCTCGCCTCCCGCCACCAAGGGCACTTCTCGGCGGAGACCGTGCAGCAGCTGCTCACCGACTCCTACCGGCTCCTCGCCGAGAACGCCCGGGTCCGCACGCACCTGGTGGTGTTGGCCGAGCGCCTGACCGCAGAGCGCCTCGATGCCCTCGCTCATACCCAGACGCCGGGTGCCGGGGGTGCGGTCCGCGTGCTGTTCGTGTGCGGGCACAACGCCGGCCGCTCGCAGATGGCCGCCGCCCTGCTGGCCCACCGTGCGGGCGAGCGCGTGGTCGTCTCCTCCGCCGGGACCGACCCGGCCGCCGAGGTCGAGCCCCACGTCGCTCAGGCGCTCCTGGAGGCGGGCCTGGCCGTCACGGACGCCTACCCCAAGCCCCTGACCAGCGAGGTCGTCGAGGCCGCCGACTACGTCATCACGATGGGCTGCGGCGACGCCTGCCCCGTGGCCCCCGGCCGGCACTACCTCGACTGGTCTGTCGCCGACCCTGACGGTGCTCCGATCGGCGTCGTACGCACCATCCTCGGCGACATCGACGCCCGCATCACCGACCTCCTGGCCGTCCTGCCGGACGCCTGACCGATCCCGTCCGCCCCACCTGCTGATCCACCTCACCACTTCACCAAGGGAACAACGATGTCCGACAAGCCCTCCGTTCTGTTCGTCTGCGTCCACAACGCCGGCCGCTCGCAGATGGCCGCCGCCTGGCTGACCCACCTGGCCGGAGACCGCGTCGAGGTCCGCTCCGCTGGCTCCAACCCGGGCACGGCCGTGAACCCGGCCGCCGTCGAGGCCATGGCCGAGGTCGGCATCGACATCTCCGCCGAGACCCCGAAGATCCTCACCGTCGACGCGGTCCGCGAGTCCGACGTCTGCATCACGATGGGCTGCGGCGACACCTGCCCCGTCTTCCCCGGCAAGCGCTACCTGGACTGGAAGCTCGAAGACCCGGCCGGCCAGGGCGTCGAGGCCGTGCGCCCCATCCGCGACGAGATCAAGACCCTCGTCGAGGGTCTCATCGCCGAGATCGCCCCGGAGAAGACGGCGTGAGCGAGATACACGAGGTCGTCATCATCGGCTCCGGACCCGCCGGATACACCGCCGCCCTCTACACCGCGCGCGCCCAGTTGAAGCCGTTGCTCTTCGGCAGCAGCATCTTCGTCGGCGGCTCGCTGACGACCACGACCGAGGTCGAGAACTTTCCCGGCTTCCCCGACGGCGTCGATGGCCCCGTCCTGATGGAGAACATGCGGGCCCAGGCCGAGAAGTTCGGCGCTGAGATGGTCGACGACGACATCGTCTCCGTCGACCTCACCGGCGACATCAAGCTCCTCATCGACTCCGCTGGCGCCGTCCACCGCGCGAGGACGGTGATCATCGCCACCGGCTCCGGCTACCGCAAACTCGGCCTCCCACGCGAGGAGGCGCTGTCCGGCCGCGGGGTGTCCTGGTGCGCCACATGCGACGGGTTCTTCTTCCGCGACCGCGACATCATCGTGGTCGGCGGCGGCGACACCGCCATGGAGGAAGCTACCTTCCTCACCCGCTTCGCCCGTTCCGTCACAGTCGTCCACCGCCGCTCCACCCTGCGCGCCTCCAAGGTCATGCAGGACCGGGCGTTCGCCGACGACAAGATCTCCTTCGCGTTCGACAGCGAGATCGCCGAGATCAAGGAGACGAACGGCATGCTCGGCGGCGTCGTCCTGCGTGAAGTCTTCACTGGTGCCACCCGCGATCTGGATGTGACGGGGCTGTTCATCGCGATTGGCCACGACCCGCGCACCGAGCTGTTCGCGGACCAGCTCGACCTTGATGCCGAGGGCTACGTCACCGTCGCCGCTCCGACGACGCGTACCAACCTGCCCGGGGTGTTTGCCGCTGGCGATGTCGTCGACCACACCTACCGTCAGGCCATCACCGCCGCCGGTACCGGAGCCGCAGCAGCTCTGGACGCCGAGCGCTACCTTGCAGCCCTTAGCGAAACCTCGCAGACTACGGAACCGGACAAGACACCCGCCGCAGCCTGAACACCGAGTCCTCAGGATCGACCGCCATGGCTCTCAGGCACGGCACCGATGACTCGCTCCAGTCACAGGCCCTGGCAAGCGGGTTGACCATGGTGCCCACAGCATCGACGTCACCTGAAGCGCGTGTGGGATTGTCGCATCCTGACAAGTGCCTCGGCGTGCCGACGAAATCGGTATCTGCCACTCCATCGGAGCAGGCAGAAGGCCACTGACAGCCGCACGGAGAGGCGCTCCGGCGGACAGCCGGTGGGCAGACGCCTTTGGACGAGCCAGCACCAGACTGCACGGGGGAGACCACCGCGCATGCCCTGATCAGGTAAAACGTGATCGGGTAGCACCGTGCGGCAGCACCCGGCATGAACGCTCTCGGTCTCGTAAAGCGTAGTCTCGGGTTCGAATGCCGAAGGCGGCTCTCTGAAGAACCTCAGGTCAGGCCTTTGAAACGGGGGTTTCTTGTATGGAGTGACCTTGGAATTCGGGTGAAACGGGCGCTGGCGGCTTGCGCAGCGCAATGCATAGGTCGCAGTTTCACGTGCTGCCGTCGATAAACTGCCGCAGGCCTGTGAGCTGCTGCTTTGCTCAGCCGAACCACGGAGTCCGGCAAGATCTCGACGTCTTCGGTGGACAGCCCGTGGACAGCTGTGCGTGATGGGCGGTCAGGAAACCTCTCGCCGTACCCGGGTTCTCGTGCCGGTCGGGCGGTCCGAGTGCTTCGATCAGCGGTCCCGGCCTTGTGCCGTCCCGACAGCCGTAGTGGGTTTCGGGGCGTCGGCGTACGCAGCGGCGAACTGGTCGATCTGCCGGTATCCGGTGCGCAGCAGGAAGGTGTTGAGGCGGCCGTGGGACTTGGCGCCCAGGATGTAGAAGTGGGGTTCGGGGTTGCGCAGGGCCTCGATCCCGGCGGACGGCTGGGTGAGGCAGTCGCCGCCCGCGGAGCCGAGGAGGGCGGCGGAGAGGTTCATGGGGGCGCCGGTGGCGTAGCACTCGTGGACCTGCAACTGCCGGTAGAGGGAGGTGTCGCCGGTGTACCCGGTCAGCGCTACGACGTGGTCGCAGACGACCGTGCGAGGGCCGTCGTCGGTGGCGAGTATGGCGCGTACCCGGTCGTCGGCGGGGTGCAGGGCCCGGACATGGGCACCGGTGTGGACGGTGACGCGGTCGTTGACACCGTTGGCGAAGGCCTGGGAGGTGTCGACGAGGTGCTGGCGGCCGGGCAGGGTGTCGTCGGGTACGGCGCCCCAGTCGGGTGTTGGTTTGCGCACCGCCCACTCGACGCGGGTGCCGGGCAGGGCGGCCAGGTCGCGGGCTGCGGTCTGGGCGGATTTTCCGGCGCCGACGAGGAGGACGGTTCCGGCCCAGCGGTCGGGGTCTTCGGTGTCCGGGAGAGTACGGGTGATGTGGTCGGCGAGGGCGCGTTCGCCGGGGGCGGGGATGCCGCCGGGTCCGAGGGTGTTGGGGTGGGAGTAGGTGCCGGTGCAGTCCAGGACGAGGTCGGCCTCCGCCGTGTCCTCGCCGCCGGGGGTGTCGAGCAGGAGGGTGAAGGGGGCGGCGGCGCGGGTGCTGGTGCCGATCTCTTCATGTTTGAGGAGGCCGGTGCGGGCGATGGCTGCGACGCGGCTGCTGTACCGAATGCGGCCTTCGAGAGCGGGGAGCGCGGCGACCGGGCCGAGGAGCTGGCTGGCCAGGTCGGTGCCCGTGGGGCAGTCGTCGCCGGTCGGGGCGGACGACAGGTGGGCCCGCATCCTGCGGGAGACGTTGAGGTCCCATGGGGTGAAGAGCCGGACATGGCCCCAGGCCCGCACGTGCGCGGCGGTGGTGTCCGCGGCTTCGTAGACGGTGAAGGTCCATCCGGCGTCGGCGCAGGCAAGTGCTGCGTCGAGACCGACGGGTCCGGCGCCGAGGATCGCGACGTGTTGTTGCATGGTGGACTTCCTTCCAAAGAGGTCAGATGGCGCAGTGGACGGGGCGGGGCAGGGTGCCGTCGGTGAGGCGGGCGGTGAAGAACCGTTCGGTGACGAGCTGTTGACCCACGGCGAGCGCGGTGCCGGCGGGTGCGAGGTGCATGTCGGGGCTGGTGGTGAGGTCGGCTCCGGCGGGGTGCCAGTGCAGTCCGTCGGCGGTGGCGGTCAGTTCGGGGATGCTGGAGTCCTCGCCGATCTCGACGCCGGTGTCGGACAGGCCGCGTCGCAGCAGCGGGCGTACCGCGAAGTGGTCGGCAGGCAGACCGAGTTCGGCCAGCAGCTCGGCGACCGCGGGGACCTCGTGCGTGTTGTCCGGTGTCTCGGTGAGGGCGACGCGCGGGGGCAGGCCGAGGTCGATCAGGTGGCGGATGCCGTCGATGGTGCGCTGCCATGAGCCCGAGCCGCGATGAAGATCATGAGTGTGGGCGGTGGCGCCGTCCAGGGAGGTCTGGACGGTGAGTTTGCGGTCGGCCAGGTCCGCGAGGCCGTCGGCGCGGCGGCCGCGGAGCAGCATCGCGTTGGTCATCACGACGGTGGGCAGTACGGCGGAGGCGTAGTCGAGGAGGCTGACGATGTCAGGGTGCAGGAAGGGCTCACCTCCGGTGAGGTACAGCTCGGTGAACCCGGCCTGTGCGGCCTCGTCGACCAGGGCACGGAAGGCATCGGTGGGCAGGGTGCGGGCGAGTGCTTTCGGTGAGGAGGCGACCGCGCAGTAGTCGCAGGCCAGGTTGCAGTGGAAGTTGGTGTAGATCCACAACCGGGAGGGGAAGTACGGGGTGCCGAACAGCGGGACCACCGGCCGGTCGCTCCGAAGGGCCTGGGGCGTGGTCTCTCCCCAGCCGTCGTTCGCGGGGCGGAAGCCGGAGGGCAGGGTGGAGCGGTAGAGGTGGTAGCGGCCCCGGGATCGTTCGCGTGGCGGCAGGATTTCCAGGCAGGTGGTCCACCAGCCGGTCTCGATGGTCTCGGCGAAGATCTCGGGCAGCCCGGCGGCGCGCATCGAGGCGGCCTGTGCCCGCCAGTCGTACGCGAGGGGGATCAGCTCGGCGGTGACGTGCCCGTCGGACAGGTCGAGGATCGCGTACCAGACGTCGCGTCGGCCGTCGTTGGCGGGTTTCCCGAGCACGCCGACGTTGACGGCGAGGGTGTCGCCGATGCGCCGCTGCCAGGGCAGGCCGCTGTGGGTGCACAGGACGACAGCGGCGCCGGACGCGTCGGTGCGCAGGCGGTGCTGCTCCTCGGGCAGTGACTCCCACCAGAAGTCGTTCAGCGCCAGGGTCGAGCCGTGGACCATGTGGACGTCGACGCCGTCGATGGTTTCCCGGCGTTCGGTGGGCAGGGTGTCCATCCAGGCGGCGAAGTCGCGGCTGGTGGTGGCGAGGGTGTGGTCGTAGATCAGCTGGGCGTACTCGTTGTCTTTCGGGTCGCGGTAGCCGCAGCCGCAGTCGGTGTCGCCGCGGGCGATGGCCACGTCGTAGTTTCCGGCGACGCACTCGACGGTGTTGTCGGTGAGGATGGGCCACAGAGCGTTGACGTCGGCGCCGAAGCCGCCGAGGTCGCCCAGGCAGAAGAGCCGTTCTGCGCCCCGGGCGCGGGCGTCGTCGACGAATGCCTGGAGGGCGTAGGGGTTTCCGTAGGGCCCTCCGCAGACTGCGATGCGCATGAGGTCGGTCTCCAAGGAGTCGTATAGATCGTGCGGGACGAGAGGGCTCAGGGACGGCTGGTGCGTGGCACGGCCGGGGTTCTCTTCGGGAAGAGGCGGGGGCCGGCGGCGTAGCGGGCGCGGATGGCTTCGGGGTCTGCGCCGGCGAAGTACAGCAGTTTCAGGTACTGCATGAAGGCGATCATGCGCCAGGTGCCGTGGGCGGTCAGGCGGCGTGAGGAGGCCGTCGAGGTGGCGGGCAGCAGGCGCAGCGGGCCGCGGCGGTGCAGGCGCCGTGACATCTCCAGGTCCTCCATGATGGCCAGGTCGGGGAAGCCTCCGAGTTCGTCGAAGGCGCTGCGGCGGATGAACATGGCCTGGTCGCCGAAGATGTGGTGGAGGCGGCGGGCGCGGGCGTTGGACGTCCACGCGAGGTAGTTCAGGGCGGGTGTTCTGCGGTCGAAGCGGAGGGTGAGGCCGCCTCCGACCACGGCCGGGTCGGTGAGTGCGGCCCGGATCTGGTCCAGCGCCTCGGGGGCGATGTCGGTGTCGGCGTGGACGAACCACAGGATGTCGCCGGACGCGTGCCGTGCGCCCTCATTCATCTGCCGGGCTCGTCCTCGCTCACTGGTGATCACGGTGGCGTGGGCGGCGGCGAGTTCGGCGGTGGCGTCGGTGGAACCGCCGTCCACGACGATCAGCTCGCAGTCGGGGAAGTCCCGGCACAGGCGGCTGGCCGCACGGTCGATCGCGGCTTCCTCGTTGAGTGCCGGGACGATGATCGACACCTGTGTCATGGGCCCTCCACCGGCTGGATCAGAGCGGCGATCGGCGCGGGCAGCGCCGGATCGGCGAGGAGGGCGGATGCGTCTTCGGGGGTGTCCAGGTCCCGCAGTGGGCACAGCAGTTTCACGCTCAGCCCTTCGCGCCGGGCGACGCCGAGGGTCGCCGTCCGTACCCGGTCTGTGCTCCAGACATCCGCGTCGAGGGCGAAGAGCGAGGTGTGGGGGGCGCGCAGGCCGATCAGGTAGTAGCCGCCGTCGAGCGCGGGGCCCAGCACCACGTCGTGGCTTTCCAGGGCGGTGAAGGCGGCGGTCAGGTGGTCGCCGGTGAGGGTCGGCGCGTCGGTGCCGATGACCAGGAGCGGGCCCGCGCCGTCGGTGAAGGCGTCGGTGACGGCGGCAGCCAGGCGCTGTCCGAGGTCTTCGCCGCGCTGGAGGCGCAGCCGGACGCCTGCCGGCGTCGTGGTGCCGATCGCGTCGCCGCCGTCGGCCGGGGCGTAGGC
This sequence comes from Streptomyces sp. NPDC006925, assembly GCF_042869575.1. NCBI lineage: Bacteria > Bacillati > Actinomycetota > Actinomycetes > Kitasatosporales > Streptomycetaceae > Streptomyces > Streptomyces sp. NPDC006925. The sequence goes on along the minus strand of NZ_JBIAGB010000004.1, from coordinate 41,445 downwards.
GAGGTAAGTCCGCGGAGCGTGGACGGTGGTCAGTTCCAGGGTGTGGCGGATGAGCCCGGCCTGGAGTTCGGCGCAGCGCTGCGGGCCGAGCAGGGGATGCAGCCGGGTCTTGACGGTGCCGGGGCGGGGCTCCTTGGCCATGATCAGGATCGCGGGGGTGCCCCGGTGAGCGGTGGCGTTCACGTGTCGAACCGGTAGACGAAGCCTGCCGCGCTCACGCTGTCCAGGGATGGCAGTGCGTGCCCGGCCAGCGTGGCGAAGACCTCCTTGCTGGCCGCCATGCGGTCCAGGAGTGCCTGTACAGGTTCCGGCTCGGGGGCGACGCCGTTGGCGTAGTCGGTGATGAAACCGACCAGGGCCATGGGCAGTTCGGCCTCACCGGCCAGGACGGCCTCCGGGCCCGCGGTCTGGCTGATCGCGCTGATCCCGGCTGCGGCCAGCGCGGCCACCTCCGAGCGCGAGTTGAACCGGGGACCGTCGACGTGTCCGTACACGCCCTGTGTGGCGACGGGTACCCCGGTCTGGTCGGCGGCGGTGATCAGCGCCTGGCGCAGGGGCTCGCTGAAGGGCCGGTCGAAGATCCAGTGGCCGCGTCCGGTCCCGCCGGGGGTGTCGTACCAGGTGCAGGGGGTGCCGTCGGGCAGCCGGTTGGCGGGGAAGTACAGGTCGTCGAAGACCACCAGCGAGCCCGGCCGCAGGTCCGGGTCGAGGGAGCCGCAGACGGTGAAGGACACCACGGCCTCCGCCTCGACGGCCAGCAGAGCGGCGAGGTTCGCCTTGTGGTCGACCTGGCTGGACAGGCGGTGGTGGCCAGTGCCGTGCCGGGGCAGCTGCACGATCTCCGCGCCCCCGAGGCGCCCCTCGGTGACGGTGACCGCGCCGTGTTCGGTGACGACGGTCCGCTCGGCCGCACCCTCCAGGTGGGGCCAGTCGTAGCTGCCGGAGCCGGTGATGACACCTATGCGCATGGACTGCTTCTCCTTCGGTTCTTCGGTTACATGTCGGACGTGCCGGGCGAGCGGCGTGTGGGGGTGCGGACCTCGACGATCGGCAGCAGGGTGCGCAGAGCGGCGTTCTCGGCGGGGTCGAGGACGGCGTGCTGGACGCAGGCGGGGACGAGGGTTCCGTTCTCGGGGTGGGCCATGGCGTAGTGGCAGGCGGCCAGCCGCTCCTGGGTCTCGCGCAGCCGGGGCTCCTCGGCCTGTTCGCCGCGCTGCATCATTTCCCAGGCCGGGGCGACGACGTCGGCGTCCATGAACTGGTGCATGACGAAGGTGACCGTACGCACTCGCATCCGGTGGCGGACCAGCCGCAGCAGCCCGACGCGGCGGGCGGTGCGGCCCAGCCAGCGAAAACTTGTCACCACGGTGGACGGATGGCGGACCGCCACCCGCACGATCCTTGCCGCGAGGAGGGCGGGCGGGGTGCCGGTGAAGGTCACCTTCCCGAAGTAGCGGAAGAACGCGTCGCGCACGGCGAGGTCGCGCGGGTCGTCGCCGTCGAGGAACGGATACCAGCGGCTGCCGACGTAGAAGCCGTAGGCGGTGCGGTTGCAGCGCACGTCGCCGTTCTCGAAGACTCGGTAGTCCAGCCGGGCTCCGGCACCGCGCTCGATCTCCGCCCACACCGCGTCCGGGGTCGCCTCGCGGAACTTCTCCTTCCAGCGGCGCTCGTCGCCGAGGAAGGCGGCGGGCTGGAAGGAGAACATGCCAAAGCCCATGGCGTGGCAGTCGCGGATCATGCTCGCGACCTCGTCGAGGTTGCCGGGGGTGACGGTCATGTTGTGGGCGAGGAAGAACCGCACACCGTGCTCGCGCCGGAGGCGGCGGAACATGGCGGCGAACCGGGCGCGGTAGGGATTGAGCGACTTCTCATCCGGCGGGCGCTCGATGCCGCGCCGGCCGTACATGAACTTGTCGAAGTGCGCGGCGAAGGACAGTCGTCCGAGGCGCTGTGTGCCGTCCGGTCCGAGTGCGAGGCGGGTGAGGTAGTCGTAGTCGAAGTCGCCGTGGGTGAAGCTCATCGGTTCCCGGCCGTGGTCCCGCATGATCGCGAGGGCGGCGGCGTGGTCGTCGGGGGTGAGCAGGCTGACCTCGCCGCCGATGAGCTGGGTGTGGGCACGTGGGCCCCGCAGCTTGCGCAGCAGGCGCATCTGCGCGGCGATCTGTTCGTGGGTGTGGGGGCCGTCGACGCGTACCTGGTTGGCGTCTCTGGAGTGGTAGCAGGGGGTGCACTTGAGGTTGCACTTGGGGAAGACGCCGTGGGTGCCCTCACAGCCGACGCCGTGCCGGCCGAGGATCTGGCCGGGGGTCCGGGCCGCGTCGGGGAGTTCCGCCCAGCGGCGCTCCATCGCCGCGGCGAACTCGGTGTCGTAGGGGCGGGTGGCACGTTCGAGGGCGCGCAGTTTCGCGGTGATCCGCATCAGGGGTTCTCCTGCGGGGTTCGAGCTGTACGAGCCGTGGCGGGCGACGAGGTGGGCCCGGCCCGGCGCAGGCCGCGCCACAGCAGCCCGGCGTACAACAGCATCAGGGCATCCTCGACGAGGACGTACCAGCGCAGCGGCTGGGCGAGGTAGGTGCCGAAGCAGCCGCAGTTGTCCAGGACGAGCCCGCGGGCGAACGCCTGGGAGGCGAGGGCCGACCACGCCACCGCGACAGCGGTGTAGAGCCATACGGGTGTGGTGGCGCGGGAGCGGGGCCGGGCGAGGAACCAGAGGGCCGTTACGGCCTGGGCGCTGATCAACGCCACGGCCAGGGCGGTCGAGGCCGCACCGGATGTCAGACCGTAGGTGGTCAGGATGGCGGGCATCGCGTCGAACGAAGCGGCCTGGCCGAGCGCCATCGCCGCCAGGAGCAGGCCTAGGACGGGACGAAGGATCACCTGATCACTCCTCTGCGGAGTTTCAGCAGCGCGCCGATGGGGCCGCTGCCCCGGGCGAGACGGGCGTAGACGTCGGTGAGCGCGGTGTGCCAGGGTCCGTCGGCGTAGGTGGGGTAGGGGTGCACGGTGCGGGCGTAGTCGGAGGGAGTCCAGCCCAGTCGCACTGCCGCCGCGAGATGGGCGATGGTCTCGCCGGCCCTCGGTGACACGACCGTGGCTCCGACGATCTTCCCGCGCGGGCCCAGGACCAGGGTGGTGAAGCCCTCGGTGCGGCCGTCGGCCACCGCCCGGTCCACCCGGTCGTTGTCCAGGGTGTGGACGCGCGCGCGGTCTCCGTACTTCGCGTGTGCCTCGTCGGAGGTGAGGCCGACGCGGGCGATCTCGGGATCGGTGTACGTCACCCGGGGCACCGCCCGGTAGTCGATGGGGCGGCGCACCCCCAGCAGAGCGTCGACGGCGGCTGCTCCGCCCTGTGTGCCGCCCAGGTGGGTGAAGGCCGAGCGGCCGGTGACATCTCCGGCGGCGTAGATGCGGTGGTTAGCGGTGCGCAGCCGGGCGTCGGTCCGGACGTGACCGGTCTCGGTCAGCTCTACACCGGCAGCCTCCAGACCGAGCCCTACGGTGTCGGCGTGGCGGCCCGTGGCGGCCAGAAGCGAGTCGTAGGGCAGAGGACCACCAGGTCCGTGGACGGCGTCGGTGCCGACTCGCTCGGCGCGGTAGCCGGTCAGTACGGTGACGCCCTCGGACCGCAGCCGTTCGCGCAGGACTTGGGAGGCCCGGGGTTCTTCGCGCGGCACCAGGCGGTCCATCGCCTCCACGAGAGTGACCTGCGAGCCGAGCCGGGCGAACGCCTGCCCCAGCTCGCAGCCGATCGGCCCGCCACCGAGCACCACCAGGCGGCGCGGGAGTTCGGACAGCTCCCAGACCGTGTCGCTGGTCAACGGCCCGCTCTCGACCAGGCCGGGGATCGGCACCAGGGCCGGCGAGGAGCCCGTGGCGATCAGCGCGTACCGGAAGGAGACCTCCCGCTCGCCCGCGGTCAGGGTGCCCGGGCCGGTGAAGGACGCCGCGCCGTGGGTGACGTGGACCCCGTACGGGGCCAGTGCGTCGGCCGAGTCGTGGGGTTCGATCGCGCCGATCGCCTGCTTCACCTCCGCCATGGCCGCTGTGAGGTCGGCCGGGCCGGACACCGGCGGGAGCCCGTAGGCAGCAGCGCGGCGGGCAGCCTGGACGTCGGCGGCGACATGCAGCAGTGCCTTGCTCGGCACACACCCTGTCCACAGGCAGTCCCCGCCCAGCCGGTCGCGTTCGACGAGCAGCGTGCGGGCGCCGAGGCGTCCGGCGGTGCGGGCCGCGGTCAGACCGGCACTGCCGCCGCCGATGACCACCAGGTCGAACCTCTTCATGGCGCGGAACTCTCTGTCGGTGCGCCGTCGTGGGACGGCCGGCGCGCGGGCGTGGGACGTGAAGGGAACCCGTTGACGCAGTCGGTTCCTTCCCTTCCCCGCCCCCACGATCACGGTCACGATGGCCCTCCCGCTTCATCCACGCGCCCGCGGCGTGTCCGAAACGGAATGCGTGAACAGCCCGGCAGGGTTCCCGAGGGAAGCACAGGGGCGCGAGCCGCCTCCATGAGCCACAGGAGGGGCGAGGGCTGGATGGACGAACCGGACTGGCGGCGCTTCATCACCGCATACCACCAGGAGCACGCCGGCATCACTGAGCAACTGTTCTCCCTGGCCGACACCTCCCCCTACGCCTGGCTGGCCGAACCGCTGCGGGCTGTCGAGGGCACGGTCCTCGACCTGGCCTGCGGTTCGGCACCCACCCGACAGGAGTTGCCGGACGCCGACTGGGTCGGGGTCGACCTTTCGGCCGCGGAACTCGCCGAGGCGGCCCGGCAGGGTCGCGGGCCGCTGCTGCGGGCCGCAGCGGACGCGCTCCCGGCTGCTTCGGCGAGCGTCGGGGCGGTCTGCGCGGCCATGTGCCTGCCGGTGGTCACGCCCCTGCCGCAGACGCTGGGGGAGATCCGGCGGGTCCTGCGGCCCGGAGGCGTGCTCGCCGCGCTGGTGCCCTCCCAGTCCGGGCTCTCCCCGTCGGGCATGCTCGACTGGGTCCGGGTGATGGCGGCCCTGCGCGCCGTGCGGCAGCCGTGGCCCAACCCGCAGGCCCGCGACGGACTTCCCGCACTGCTGCGCACAGCGGGGTTCCGCGTCCGCCGCGACGAGCGACACGTCTTCACCCTCGCCATCGACTCGGCCGGCGCGGCGGCCCTGCTGGCAGATGCCCTCTACCTGCCCGGCCTCACCACCCACCGGGCTCAGGCCGCCAAGCGCTCCCTCGCGAGATGGGCGACCCCGGGGCGGCGTCTGGAACTGCCACTGCGTCGCGTCGTGGCCGAACTTCCGATCGAACAGCAGTCACAGGAGACGACATGAACCGCCCGGCAGCCAGCTCCTCCGCGACCGAGCTCCCGCCGCCCTCCACGGACCCGGACGAGGAGAGGCGGCGGCCGGCGCGTGCGGCGTGGATACGGCTGGCCTTCCTTGTGGCTCTGCTCCTGGCGCTCGGCTCCTGGGTGGCGCTGGGGGGCGGAGACCTGTTGCGGGACGTGCGCCAGTGGGTTGACTCGCTCGGGATGTGGGGGCCGGTCGTCTTCGCGGTCGTCTACGCCCTGGCTGTGACGGCTCTCCTGCCCGGCTCTGTGCTCACCGCCTCCGCCGGTGCGCTGTTCGGACTTGCGGTGGGGGCCGGCGCGGTGCTCGTGGGCGCGACGGCGGGGGCGGCCCTCTCCTTCGGACTGGCGCGTTGGCTGGGGCGTCCGGTGGTCGCCCGGTACGCGGGCTCGGGCCGGCTGGCGCGGCTGGATGCCTTTCTGACGCGCCGGGGCTTCGTGGCCGTCCTGCTCGTGCGGCTGGTGCCGCTGTTTCCCTTCTCGGTGATCAATTACGGGGCCGGGGTGGCCGGTGTCCGTTTCTCCTCCTACGTCGCGGCCACCGCCCTGGGAATCATCCCGGGCACCCTCGTCTACACCGGGCTCGGCGGATCTCTGGGCGACCCCGGCTCTCCCGGGCTGTGGATCGCGCTGGGCGCTCTGCTGGTGCTGAGCGCGGGCGGCTGGTGGGCGGCACGGGTGATCCGCTCCCGCGGCGCAGGGGGCAGCGCAGCTGCCGATAGCCGGTGACGACGACAGTGACCACCGCGGCCCGGACCCAGGCGATGGTGTGGGCGAAGCCGGGCAGCAGGCACAGCGGAACCAGCCGAGCTTTCCGTCGTCCTCTGACAGAGAGGGAATGGCGACGGCCGCGCAGCGGGTTTCCGTCGCGGCCCGGCGAAGCGCCGGCTGGCGCACGGCAGCTCACTCATCAGGGAGAGACATGGCGATGACCGACGTATCCACAGACCAGCAGGCAGCCGAGGCCTCCGTCGCGCAATCGGTCAGGGACTACTACGGCAGGGTCCTCGCCTCCTCCGCGGACCTGAAGACAACGGCCTGCTGCACGGACGTGGCACCGCCACCCCATATCGCCGCGGCGCTCGCCGAGGTCCACGACGAGGTCATGGAGCGCTTCTACGGCTGCGGCTCGCCCATCCCGCCCGCCCTGGAAGGAGCCACCGTGCTCGACCTGGGCTGTGGCAGCGGCCGGGACGCCTACGTGCTCTCCCAACTGGTCGGCCCGACAGGCCGGGTGATCGGCGTCGACATGACCGAGGAACAACTCGCCGTCGCCCGCCGCCACCAGGACTGGCACGCCGAACGGTTCGGCCACGCCAACACCGAATTCCGGCACGGCTACATCGAGGACCTGGCCGGGGCCGGAATCCCGGACGCCTCCGTGGACGTCGTGGTCTCCAACTGCGTGGTGAACCTCTCCCCGGACAAACAGCGCGTCCTGTCCGAGAGCTTCCGCGTCCTCAAACCCGGCGGAGAGCTGTACTTCTCCGACATCTTCTCCGACCGGCGCCTGCCCGCCTCACTGCTCGGCGACCCGGTCCTGGTCGGCGAATGCCTCGCCGGCGCCCTGTACACGGAGGACTTCCGCCGTGCCCTGGAACGCGTCGGCTGCCCTGACGCCCGTACCTCGGCTGCCTCCCCGGTGACGATCAGTGACCCGGACATCGAGCGGAAGATCGGCTTCGCCGCCTTCACCTCCCGTACCGTCCGTGCTTTCAAACTTCCCTTGGAGGACCGCTGCGAGGACTACGGCCAGGTCGCCGTCTACCACGGCACCATCGCCGAGTACCCGCACGCCTTCGACCTCGACGACCATCACCGCTTCCAGACCGGCAAACCGGCGCTCGTCTGCGGCAACACCGCCGACATGCTTGCCGCCACCCGCTACGCCGCTCACTTCACCGTCACCGGTGACAAGAGCCGGCACTTCGGCCTGTTCCCCTGCGCCCCCGCGGAGGGAGCAGCCGCGCCGGGCCCGGGCGCCGCGCGAGGCTGTTGCTGATCAGCCTGCCCGCGGGCCGGGACCGGCGGCCGTCAACCGCTGGGCCGGTTCCGGCCCGTCGGCGCGCTGAGGTCCTGCGCTAAGCGCCTCACACGGGCCGACGCGAGGGAAGGGGGCGTCCGCTGGGGACTGTGCCGGAGCGACGCCTTGATCAGTCGCAGAAGCTGCAGACTCCCACTGCAGGCCCAGCAGCAGGCGACGTGGGCGGCCACCTGCATACGGTTCGCACCGGTGAGCTCCCCGTCGGCGTACGCCTCCACCTCGCCGCGCAGCCGCACATGCCGGACCCTCTCCCGGCACTCGGCCCACACTCGCCCTGGCCCAGGAACACGCTGCCTTGTCATGCAGCGGAAACCCCTCCAGTCGTACGCGGCATTCCAGCTTGCGCTGGGCTCCTCGCCCGGCCCCTTCGGTCCACAACGGCGTCGGTGTGACCGAAGGACACAAGAAGAAGGAAGAAGATGGAATGCGGGTCCAGGCCGAAGGGGTTTCCGCCGTGTGGAAGACCAAGTGACAGCGCCACCGGATCCTGCGGACCCGCAGGGCCAGGCGTTCGCCGCCCATGTGCTGCCGGAGGTGGAGGTGCTGCTGCGGGTGGCGATGACGCTGACCGCGCAGCCGGCGGACGCCGAGGACCTCGTGCAGGACACCTTGCTGCGCGCCTACCGGGCCATCGACGGCTTCGACGGGAAACATCCGCGCGCGTGGCTGCTGACCATCATGCGGCGGGCGGAGATCAACCGGCACCGCCGTCGGCGTCCGCACCTCCTGGACGATCCGGACACCGATCTGGACCGCCTCAGCTCCACGGGCCCGAGCGGATCGGCGGAAGAGATCGTGGTGGGTGAGGCGTTCGACGAGGTGGTGGACGAGGCCCTGGGCGCGCTGCCGGACAAACACCGCCAGGTGGTGCAGTTGGTGGACATCGACGGCCTCACCTATGCAGAGGCCGCGCACCTGCTGGACGTGCCCGAAGGCACCGTGATGAGCCGGCTGCACCGGGCGCGCAATCGGATACGGGCGCGACTGGCCACAGCAGGACTGGCACCGAAGCGAGGTGTGATGTGAGCAAGCGTCCATGGTGGCGGCGTCCAGCGGCCGAGCGCCGAATGAACTGCCTGCAGGTCGCGCGAGTGCTGCAGTCCTACCTCGACGGCGAAACGAACGAGGTCACCACGCGCCGGGTCGCCGCGCACCTGGAGGACTGCCGCCGCTGCGGCCTCGAAGCGTCCGTCTACCAAGAGATCCACGACGCTCTCGCGCGCCGGGCAGAGCCCGAAAGCCGGGCGGTGGAGCGCTTGCACGCCTTCGGCGCGTCGCTCCTGAGCGATCCGCAGATCGGGGACGGCGACGCCGAACACGGCACCACGCCCCCGTCAGGCGCCTAGCTCGATGACGCTGGACAGCCCCGCTCGACCTCGGCCGCATCGGCACGGGCATCGGTCAGCAGGCTGGGCAGCTCTGCACGGTGCTTGCCGTGCCCGACCTACCTTCTGACCTGCCTCGGCTCCGGGTCCTGCTGGGGCATTTTTGAAAGCCCTCGTCCGAGCCGAGCGGCGGCCTCAGGCCCAGCCGTCGCGACGCCCAGTGAAGGAGGCGGCCACCTCCCGCCTCTTGTGGCTGCTCCGCAGCCGCGAGTGGGCTTCCGAGTCGAGCAGCAGCGTGGCCACCACGGCCCCACGCCCGCGATGCCGTACCGACAGCGAACTGGGCATAGATGTGGAGTGACCCACTGGTGCCCACGCCAGCCGCACGATCGACCATCGTCTGAAGCGTGTGCGGCGGTTGTGGGACCCTTACAAGAGCGTCGGGAAGCGCACCGATCGGTAGCGGCTGCTCCACCCGCGCAAGCAGATGGTCGCTGACAGCCACACGGAGACGCGCTCCGGTGGACAGCCGGTGGACAGACGCCTTTGGACGAGCCAGTACGAGGCCGCACGGGGGAGGCTGCCGCACGTGGTCTGATCAGGAAGAACGTCACCCAACAGCACCGCGTGGCACCACCCGGCATGAACGCTCTCGGTCTCGTAATGCGTAGGTCAGGGGTTCGACTCCCCTAGGCGGCTCCGAAAAAGGCCAGGTCACATGGCCCGTGACCTGGCCTTTTCTCATTTTCGGGGCATGACGCGTCACACGGCTGGGATGCCGTGGGGTGGCTTGCGTGAGCGATGCGTGAGCGGAGCGGCGTACAGGGCCGTAGCGACCTACTCCTTGGGCTTCTTCTGCTTGCCCTTCTTCTTGCCCTTGCCCTTGGCTTTCGCCTTCTTCTTGGCTTTCCCGGCGGCCTTCGCCGCCTCGCGGGCGGCCTGCTCCGCCTCCGTCTTGCGCTGGAGCGGGACCAGCTTGGCCGTTGCCTCGGCGGCGTTCTTGCCGACCTGGGGGAGGACACTCTGGTAGATGTCGCGCGTGATCCGGGTGTCGCTGTGTCCGAGGGTGTCGGAGACGACCTTCACGTCGACGCCGGCGGCCAGCATGAAGGTGGCGGCTCCGTGGCGCAGGTCGTGCAGCCGGATGGGCGGAAGGCGTGACGCGACGACGAGCCGTTCGAAGAGATCGCTGACCTTGCCGGGGTGCAGCCACGAGCCGTCCTCCTGAGTGAAGACGAGACCGGTCTCCACCCAGGCCGAGCCCCACTCCGCGCGGTCCGCCTCCTGGTGCTCGCGATGCCGTTTCAGCACCCCGACCGTGTCGTCGTCGAGAGCGATGACGCGGTAACCGCTGTCCGTTTTCGGCTCGGACGTCTCGACGTCCCAACCGTCTTGGACGAGTTGGGCGGAGACGGTGAGGAAGTGGGTGTCCAGGTTGGTCTCCGACCACGGCTGCCCGCACGCCTCGCCGCGTCGCAGGCCACGGAAGGCGATCAGGTGCCACATGGCGTACAGCCGGTCGCCCGCGACGAAGTCGAGGAAGGCGCCGGTCTGTTTCGGTGTCCAGACCATGACGGGGGAGGGCTTCTCGCCGGTCTCTCGCCATTTCGCGACCCGTTCGTCGGTCCACACCAGGGCCTTGGGTTTGCGGACGGCGTCGATCTCGACGTGAGTGGCCGGGTTGAAGGTGATGACCTGTTGGGCGATGGCGTCGTTCAGTGCCGCCCGCAGGGTGGCCTTGACGCGCTGGCGGGTGGCCGGTCCGGTGACGCGGCGGAAGGGCGGCATGGCGTCGATCGCCGCCTTCATCGACTTGCGGCGGGCACGGTTCGCCAAGCCCTTCCACGGAACCGTGGCCAGCTCGTCAAGGGCTTCTCGATGCTGGGCGTTCTGTTCCAGGATCTCGGCGTTGGCGTCCGAGATGGCGGTGAACATCTCGGTGAGGTGGCTGACCCGTAGGCGGTCGAGGCGATGGTGTCCGATGCGCGGCTTGAGGTGCATGCGGATGTCGGTCTCGTAGCGGGTGACCCCGGATTTGCGGATTCGCTTGCCGTCGAGCCACTGGTCGAGCCAGTCGCCGACCGTCAGGCGTCCGATGAGGTCCTGGCCGGACTTGAGGCGCCGCCGGGTCTCCTCCACGTCGGGGAGCGGCGCCTTCTCGTCGCCGACTTCTTCGAGCATGTCCGCGATGAGGGCAGTGCCTTCCGGGTCATCGGCGTCGGTCAGGCCGATCAGTGCGCGGACATGATCGAGGTCAGCCTGCGCCGCCTTGAGGGTCTCGTACCCGGCCCGGCTGAAGGAGCGGCGCGTACCGTCCTCGCGGGGTGGGAGTTCCTGACGTATGGAGTAGGAGCCGTGCTTGCGGCTGGAGAGTTTGGGGCACTTCTTGCCGAGCGGCTTGCCGGTCTTCGGGTCGCGGCAGTAGCAGCGGCGGTGGGTGGATCCCTTCAAGGGCGCTCCTCGGATTGTGCGGTGTCCAGGTCGCCATGGAGTTGGCGGGTGAGCGGGGGCGGGGTGCCGCCGTCTTCTTCGATGAGGGCACGGGCTGTGCGGAGCCGATCTCGGTGGTGGACGCCCTTGTCGGCGTAGTACTCGGCTTCACGTTGCGCGTCCTCACGTTTCTCCGGTGTGTTGGCGGTTCGGGCCTGCCAGCGGGCGTACTCGGCGTCGCGTTCAGCGGTGAGAGCCGCAGCCTCGTGGTGCTCGTGAGCTCGGAAGTTGCGCAGCATCGGGTTGTGCATGGCGAAGGAGTCACCCTTCTCGCCGGTGAACCAACGCAGTGCGTCCCAGGTCCCGATCGGGTCGGCCAGCGGGAGTTTCTGTACGTGGCTGACGTAGCCGAGGGGGTAGAGCAGGAGGACCGGCGGAGCGTCCAGGGCTGCTGCGAGGACGAGCACGTCGACCAAGGGCAGGGTGGAGCGGCGGCCGGACTCCATGTTGGCGATGACGTTGCGGGGGATGGGGTGGCCCAGGTCTGCGCAGGCGTCGGCCAGATCCTGCGCGCTCATCCCGAGTTCCTTTCTGAGGCGCCGCACTTCGGCGGCGACGGTGGCCATGACCTGGTCCGCCCACTCGGGCAGGTCGTCGTCTCTGTCTCTCTCATCATCGGTACGGCGTTGTGTCATGCAGACACATTAACTTGGCCATCCTGGATGCAGCGGCCTGGAGCCGGACGTGATACCCGCGTTCGCCGAGGGCCCAGGCATGGATGGAGTACGCATGCGCGGCAACGAACTCGCCCAGCGGGCGAAGGGCATGAGCCGGGACGAGCTTCTGGCCCTGCCAGCAGCTGTTGACCTGGAGACCGGCAACCGGGCACTCGGGCTGGGGCGGAGCAAGGGGTACGAGTTGGCCAAGCGTGGCGCGTACCCCTGCAAGGTGCTGCGTCTGGGCAACGCCTACCGGGTCGTGACCGCCGATCTGCTGGACCTGTTGGGTCTGGCGGCGTGAGGGTCCGCCGGTATGCCGGGCTGTTCTGCGCTGAGCTGACACACAACAGCTGGACTGTGGCAGGGCGTGGACGTACCGTCCGTGGTCGCTCGCCGAGCCGGAGCGCCCGCGAGACAAAGGAGCGGAGCCCCCGGCGGTGCAACGCCGGAGGCTCCCGCAACTCCCCTGCACGGCTTCAAGTGACCAAACCCGGCGGCACGGGCGTGCAAGCCCGCCACCGCCAGACGAGGAGCTGCTTCATGCAACCTGCCACACCCGAGCCTCATTCCGCACCCGGCAGGACGTCATGGCCGCCGGTGGCCGTACCAGGCCAGCCTGGTGCGCACCCGCGCGACGGAGAGACCGAGAACGTGCCTGTCGCCGACGCGGAGCAGGCTCCTGCCGAGGAAGCATCAACCGTCCCGAGCGGACCCGAGGCGCTACCCGACACAGAACCGACCGCAGGCGCCGACCTGCTGGACGAACTTCGGTCCCGGCTTGCCCAGTTCGTCGTTCTCCCGTCCGAACAGGCACTGGACGCGGTCACCCTCTGGGTGGCGGCGACGCACCTTCAGCCCGCATGGCAGCATGCCCCGCGCCTGGCCGTGGTGGGGCCCCGCGAAGCGGTGCGGCAAGTCGCGGCTCCTGGACGTGCTCACCGAGACGGTCCACGAGCCGATGCTCACCATCAACACCACCCCCGCTGCGGTCTTCCGCTCGATCACCGAGGAGCCGCCCACGCTCCTGGTGGACGAGGCGGACACCATCTTCGGCACGCCGAAGCAGGCGGAGAAGAACGAGGAGATGCGCGGCCTGCTCAACGCCGGTCACCAGCGCAACCGCTGGGTCACCCGCGTCGTCGGGAACGACCACACACCCCACCGGTTCGCCACCTTCGCCATGGCGGCGCTCGCGGGGATCGGTGACCTGCCCGACACGATCATGGATCGGGCGGTGGTGACCCGGATGCGCCGCCGGGCCGAGGGTGAGAGCGTCAAGCCCTTCCGCTCCCGCCGCGACACCCCCGCCCTGCACGAGCTGCGGAGCCGCATCGCGGGCTGGGCCAGGCCGCTGCTGGACGCGGCAGCGAATCTGGAACCGGAGATGCTGGTCGAAGACCGAGCAGCGGACACGTGGGAGCCCCTGGTGATCGTCGCCGACCTGGCGGGCGGCAGCTGGCCCCGACGGGCGCGGATGGCCTGCACACACATGGTCGCCGCCGAAGCGGCGGCCGAGGAGGACCACCCCAGCGGGGCCCGAGTCCTCGCCGACATCCGCCGGATCTTCTTCGCCCAGCGTGAGGTGGACAGCCTCAGCACCGAGGAAGTCCTCCACCACCTCCGTCAGGACCCCGAGAGCCCCTGGGCGGAGTGGGGACGCAACGGCCTGACAGCCCGGGACCTTGGCGCAATGCTGCGCGAGTTCGACATCAAGTCCGGCAACGTCCGCGTGGCCGACGGAACCCAGCGCAAGGGCTATATGCGCAACAAGTTCCTTGACGCATGGCGGCGCTACTGCCCCACCGTCCACCCGGTCGAGACCACCCCCGGCAACGGCTGACTCTCCAGCGCCCGGGCTGCCGTCCTTGCCGTCCGTGCCGTGATCACGCAGGTCAACGGCGTACGGATCAAGACGGCAGCCCGGGCCAAGACGGCAACGCGGTCACGAACGACGGCGCTGACCGCCAAGATGCCGCCCCGATCCGTCTCGTGCCGTCCTGCCCGTCCCAGCCGTATCGCCGCAGCCCACAGCCCCGCTGGCCGGGACGGGAGGCCCAACGCCACCGTCTCGGCGGGGTGGGTGCCGGACGCAGGCGCGTCGCACGGCCCGCGCCGTCGTCCGCCGGTGCGCAGACGTCGGCAATTCCCACCAAGACGGAACGTCAAAGGTGCTGCCGTACCCGCCCTGACCTGCGTTTGCAACGGCCAAGACGGCAGAGACGCCCTTCACCACCACAGGAGCACCCCCGCTTGACCTCCCACCCCACGCCCACGCACCACCGCCAGCCGACACCCGAGCGGTACGCGCTCGCCGCGGCCGGAGTCGTCATCGTCGCCCTCACAGTCGGCGGATTCTGGCTCTCATACGCGCATCTCGCCGATGTCGCGGGAGCACACGGGCTCGACAGCTCTCCCGCTCGCCGCTGGGCCTGGCCCGCAACGCTGGACGCGTTCATCGTCGCGGGCGAGCTGTTGATGCTCCGCGCGAGCCTGCGCCGCGTCACCGATGGATGGGCTATCGGGCTCACTGCTACTGGGTCGGTCGGTTCCATCGCGCTCAACGTGGCGGGGGTCAGCGGTACGGGCAAAGTCGGTGCCGTACCACTCCTCGACTACGTGGTCGCCGGGGTTCCCCCGACCGCCGCGCTGCTGGCCTTCGGTGTGCTGATGCGGCAGATCCATCAGCTGGTCGATCACCCGGGACGGGATTCCGGTCAGCCGTCGGAACCACCGGCAACCGTGCTCGCCCGACTGCCCGAGCCCCCGGCTGCCGCTTCCGGTGAGTCTCCGGAACCGCGCGACCGGGTTCCGGAGAGCAGGCCGCGTGGCGGTCGACCGCCCGGCGCCACGCTGGAGGAGCTGGTCCAGATCGGCCGAACCGCCGCCACGGAGAACGGCAAGCTCACCCGGGCCATCCTCCGCGAGACCGTCGCGGAGAGGGGGCTGACGATCGGCAGCGCCCGCCAGAGCGAGGTGATGAACATCCTCCGGGCCGAACGCGAAACCGCCGCCGACACCGAACCAGCCAGCGGCTGACCTCCGCTCCACCGGGTGGCCGGAACCTCTTCCGGCCACCCGATTACCCGGACACCGCTCCCTCGCGTCGCCCGTTCGTCCGCAGTTCTGGGGGCGATGAAAGCTGCCGCTCGAATCCGAGATCCCTCCCGTCCACCCCCCTTGCTCCGCACCATTTGGAGAACAGCCCGTGTCGCCTGACCTGTACCAGCCCGAGGACGCCCCCAACGATCCGCTGCCGCCGCCGGAGTTCCCTACGCTGATGGAACGGCTACGACGCGCGTTCGGACGGAGTGCCCCGGGCGGAGCCAGTAGTACCCCGAGTCCGACTCACGGCCGGCCTTCGGGGGTCTCCGCCCCGGGGGAGGCGGAGAAGGCCCTGCGCCAGGGGGCGCCGGACCGGGAGGCTGGGGCCGAGGGCGGCCCTGGCCAGGACGAACTCCACACCGTTCAGCGGGAGACCCTGCGTTCCGCTCACGCCGCTGAGGCCGCCGCCGTCGAACCCGTTGTGCAGAGCGTGCGGCCCACGATCCGCCGCTTCACCGGCGACAAGCGCGTGACCCGCGTCGGCCCTCTGCGCTTCACCAGCCACCAGCACAGCCAGCTCCAGGAGACCGCCGCCGAGCACGGCTACAAGGGAGCATCCGGTTTCGCCGCCGACGTCGTCCTCGCCTTCGTCACCGGCAGGTTCACCGCCAACCTTCCCCTATCCGAGGACCGACGCCGCACGCACATCTTCCGCGCTCAGGTCCTGCGTCAGCTCAACCGGATCGGCCTCAACATCAACCAGATCGCCCGCGTCCTCAACAGCGACCTCACCCCGCCCGACATACGCCTGCGGCTCGACGAACTCCAACGTCTGCTGTCCCTGATCGCCGAGGCCCTGCGCCAGCCCGCTGATCCGACGGAGAACTGACCGCGATGATCGCCCCCATCAAACCCGCCGGGTCCCGCACCCGAGGACTGCTCGCCTACCTCTACGGCCCCGGCAGGCACGACGAACACCACGACCCGCACATCGTCGCTGCCTTCGCGATGTTCGGCATGCCCGACCCCGGCCGCGACGAAAGCGCCACCCTGACCGAACTCGCCCGCTACCTCGACGAACCCGTACGACTGCGAAACAGCGAGTTCGGAAAACCGGTGACCGACCACGTCTGGCACTGCCCCGTCCGTGCCGCTCCCGAGGACCGCTACCTCTCCGACGCCGAGTGGGGCGAGATCGCCCGCCGCATCGTGGCCGCCGCCGGCATCGCACCCGAAGGCGACGACCTGGCCTGCCGCTGGATCGCCGTCCGCCACGCGGACGACCACCTCCACATCCTCGCCACTACCGTCCGCGAGGACGGCCGCCGTCCCAAGCTCCACGACAGCGGCATCCGCGTCGGCGACGAGTGCCGCGAGATCGAGAAGGGCTACGGCCTGCGGGAGTTGAAGAAGGGCGACCGCACCGGTACCCACCGCCCAGCCCAGGCAGAGATGCACAAGGCTGACCGCCTCGGCTGGGAACAGACCAGCAAGGAATGGCTTGAGGACCGCATCCGAGCCGCCATCCCGCACGTCAAGAGCGCCGAGGAGTTCCTCGCCTACCTCGAAGTCGACGGCATCGCTGTCAAACCTCGCCGTGGACCGTCCGGAGATCTCCTCGGTTACGCGGTGGGCCGCCCCGACGATCTCAACAAGGACGGCGCACAGGTCTTCCACCCCGGAGGGAAGATCGCCCCTGACCTCTCCCTTCCCAAACTCAGCGCCCGCTTCGAATCCGGCAGCCCCGAGGAATCCCCCACCGCCCGCCGCGACCGGCCCACCACCCCCTGGCAGCAGGCCACCGACGCCCTCGACGCCCTTCACGTCGAGCTGACTGGTACTGGCGGTGACGGCGTGGACGCGCGGGCTCAGGCGCACATCACAGCGCTCGGAGAACTGATTGAGGCCACCGCACAGCAAGTGCCCCCGGACCTGGGCGCCGAACTGCAAGCCGCGTCGAAGGCATTCGCCCGCGCCCAGCGATCCCAGATCCGTGCCGAAGACCGAGCTGCCGACGCTGTACGCGTCGCAGCCCGCGACATCATCAACACCGCCACCGGCCCCGACGGCGGCGCCCTCGCCTCCCTGCTCGCTGCCCTGGTCTGGGCGACCATCCTCGCCGAGCGATGGCACGAGGCGAAGCACCACGCCCACCAGGCCGACGCAGCCCGCCGGAGCCTCCAGCATCTCCAGACCGCCGCCGACCAGGCCCTCGCCCCCACCCTCACCGCGCTGGAGCACCGTCAGCCGAAGCAAGACGCCCGCCGCACCCTGGCCAGCGACCTCCGCACAGCCGTACCCGACCACGCCGAGCGGATCCTCGCCGACTCCGCCTGGCCCGCCCTCGCCACGGTCCTCGCTGACGCCGAGGCCGGCGGCCACAAGCCCCACCAACTGCTCAAGGAGGCCGCCGCGCGACGCGAACTGACCACAGCCCGCCAACCCGCCCGCGTCCTGATCACCCGCATCCAGCACACCAGCCGCAACCCCGCCGCCAATCCGCGAGCCGAAGCGGCCCGTCGGCGTTCGACGCAGACGGCTTCTCCGCGCATGACGCCTCCGCACGAGAGCCCGACAGGTGTTGCGGGCATAGCCCCTGGGCCGTCCCAACGCCACCGGCACGGCCGGTAGGCGCGCACCTGTGTGTCAGGTGCGCTGCAGGACTTCCGCGAGCTGCGGAATCTGTATCCCGGGGAAGTGGAGCAGCGCGTCGGGGGCGAGACCGTCGATCTCCAGGGGGATGTTCATGCGCCAGGAACCGGGCTGCCAGCGGCGGCGGACGCGTTCCGCGAAGGCGGGAGTATCGGTGAGTGCCGCGACGAGGCGCATGGCGTCGGGGAGCGGCAGCTTCAGCAGTGCCCAGCCGCGGTGGTAGTCGATGAAGGAGTCGGCGCCGTAGCCGAGTGGCCTGGCGCGTGTGGCGCGTGCGCCTGCGGTCGCTTCGCCGACGTCCTGGCAGCAGCCGGTGGTGGCGTAGCCGAGGTTCCAGAGGCGGCGGATGATGGAGACCATCGCCGTGTCGATCTGCACGCGTTGACCGGTCGGGGTGGTGAGCGTCTCGTACGGGTGGACGGCGGGGGCGGTTGGCATGGGTTCTGCCTGTCAGTGATGGCGGTAGGCGGCCCAGCGGGTCGCGGCGTCGGCGAGCTGTTGCTTCCAGGCGAGGTCGGGGGCGTCGGCGGCGATGCCCTCCCACAGTCGCTGCTGGGCGCGGACGAACACATCGAGTCCGCGAGCCGGGGCGGAGGCCCAGCCAGCGGTCTTGGCGGCCCAGCCTTCGGCTTCGTCGGGGTTGTGTCCGGCGGAGATCAGCCAAAGAGTCCAGCAGGCGGCGTCGATCCACGCGGCGCCGCGAGTGGGCCAGGCCCAGTCGACGATGCGCGCGGTGCGGCCGGTGATCAGGACATTGTCGGGGGTCCAGTCGGTGTGCAGTACGGCCTCGCCACGCAGCAGGGCAGCGTCGCCGGGGCTGTCGGTGTAGTCAGCGAGGCGCTGTTCGATCTGCTTCAGTTCGACGTCGGCGGGGGCTCGGACCTGGGAGAGGGCAGTGATCGCGTCGGTGATGAGGGGGATGTCCGGAGAGCCGGGACGGTAGTCGGCGGGCTGGCCGTCGAGGTGTTCGTATCCCAGGAGGTTCCAGGTGCCGTCGTCCAGGGTCCACAGAAGCCGGGGCGCGAGGGGGGTGACGTAAGGGTTGATGGCGGCTTCGCGTCCCTGGGTCCAGACGCGGGGGTGATCGCTGCGCATGCCCTTGACGAAGACGTGGCCGGCACTGGTGCGGAGGGTGGTGGCGAGCGCGTTGTTCAGGCCCTTGTCGATGGTGCTCGCGGCGTAAATGGGGCCGGTGCGGTCGGCAACGGCGGCGCGAGTGGTTGCGGGGAGGTCATGCCAGTCGAGTTTCATGGTCACCACGGCGGGAGTGTAGGAGTTGGATTGGGCTGCCAGCGGTAATGCGGTGCCGATGGGGGTGCCTCCTCTTACGAGGAGGCACCCGGGGCGGCTCAGTAGGGGTTGTCTTCGCCGCAGCCGCGCATGACCTCGTTGCCGGCGACATGGTCGAGATCGTCGACGTACTCGATGTCGTCGTCGATCTCATCGCGCGGGGTGAGCTCCACGGTGAGAGCTGTCATGGGTTCCACCTCCCTTCAGGCGTGTTGGCAGTAGCGGTCAAGGGGTGCGCCGGCCTTGCGATAGAGCGTCACCAGCGGCATGCAGGTGGTGCACGACTGCTGCAGTGCGCAGTCGGTGCAGCCGCTGTGACGTCGCAGCGCCTGGTCGGCGATGCCTCCGAGCCGCGTGAGTCCCGCGACGCCCTCGCGCAGGAGCGGTATGGGGTGATCGCGGGAGATCTTGCAGACGGTGGCCAGACCGAATGGGTTCACGTTCAGCGAGGTGTGCCCGGCGTCGCATCCGGTGAAGGGGGTGCGGTGGTGCAGGTAGTCGGGGGCCTGCTGGGCGAGCGGATCGGACCCGCCGGTGAAGGTCGGTGACATGTGGGTGTACTCGCGGACCCGGTCGGCGTACCGCTCGGCGAGGGCGCGCATGGCAGGCGCTTCGTGCGCGTTGGCCTCGGTGACGACGACGCTCAGTGACAGCGGCAGCCCGGCCTCTCGGGCTGCCGCCAGACCGCGTCGGAACTTCCGATAGGCGCCACGACGCTGGGTGAAGCCGTCGAAGGTGGTCTCCGTGGCGCCGTAGACGCTGAGGGTGATGCGGTAGGGGCGGCGGCCGGTGAACAGACCCAGCAGTTGCGGGCGGTCGAGGGTCGAACCGTTGGTGAGGATCTCGACCATCATCCCGAGGTCGTGGGCGTAGGCGTACGTGTCGGCGAAGTGCGGGTCGATGGTGCACTCGCCGCCGCCCAGTTCGAGCCACACCACCCCTGCGTCGCGCAGGGTGTGCAGCAGCTTCGCGCGCTGGGGCCAGGGCAGCCCCTCGTGCCGCTTGTCGCCGTACACGCAGTGCGGGCAGGCCCAGTTGCAGCCGTTGTTGACCTCGTACGAGGCGCGCCCGTGCCCGTACGGTGAGGGCTCGCGGACCAGCACCACCTCTCGCGTCGACCCGTGGGCGTCGAGGTCGAGACCCCAGCGGCGGTGCGCGGCTCTGCACAGCCAGCCGGGTAGGGGCCCCTCCTCGGCTGCGAGGCTGCGCAGCTCCAGGTAGTGGTGGCCTCTGATCTTGACCCCGGACGCGTGGCCTGGGCGCAGGAGTAGGAAGTCTTCCAGGAACGGTGCTGCAATCAGTTCGTGCACTGGCATGGGTCCCCCAGGCGGGCTCGGGCACCGACGGCAGGAGCGCGCGCCGGAGTGTCATCGGCTGGAGCGGGCTACGCGAAGCGGCATGTCGTGTCCGGCAGAGTGGCCGGGCTGCGGGCCCGGCGAGGTCGGTAGGTGCGGGTGACCTCGACCAGGGCTGAACGGGCGAGTACGCAGGCATTGCCGTCGTCGGACTGGAGCCGCTTACAGAAGTCGTGGATTTCACGGATGTCGGTGATGGCGTGCGGTGTCCCGCCGATGTAGATCACGTCACCGGGACGGAGGCGATCCCCGGGAACGTGGATCATCTGCGGCTGGGAGGGGAGTGTGCGGCGTTCTGGCCGTTCGGGAGTTCATGTGGCCTTCACCTCGGCCCAGACAGCTTTGCCGAACCGGACGTCATGCACTCCCCAGGCTCCGGGGCAGATGGCGTCGAGGATGACCAGGCCCCGGCCTCGGTCGCGCTCGCTGGACTCCGGCCGGGGGCGGGGCCTTCGCCGTACGGGGTCGCGGACCTCGACCCGCGTCCGGTGGTCCTCGACGTCGAGGGTGAGGGCCAGGGAGTCGCCCGGCTCGGTGCCGTACCGGATCGCGTTGGTGACCAGTTCACACACGACCAGGGCCACCTCGGCGACATGGTCGTCGGACCTCGTAGGTGCGTGGTGCGCCAGGTAGTCGCGGGCGTAGGCCCGAGCGTGTCCAGCGGACTGCGGCTCGCCCACCAGCACCAGCACCGAGGGCAGCGCCTCGGGGGGCGAGCAACACCTGGCTGGACCCTCCCGATTCCTCTCGATCACGCAAGCCCCCTTGCAGCAAGGTTTGTAGACAGCAGCCGAGTTGGGTGGCTCGGTGGTGCTTCATCAGGCGGGTTGTCTCCAACGCGGAGTGCTCCAGGAGGTCACACTCCGCCCCGCATCAGGAGCAGCGCCGATCCCTTGGCCAGTCGAAATGTGGGGAAGTTGACCCCACCGTCCGGCGACTTTCTCGGTCTCCTGCGACAGTAGGCAATGAGCCCCGGAGCACCCCGGAAAATCCTTCCGGGGTCCCTTTCGGCTACGAGGTGATGCTCAGGACATGCGAGGGATGACAGAGCACCTGACCATCGGCGAGCGCGTCGCCTGGTATCGGCGTCGGCGTGGCCTTTCCCAGGAGGTTCTGGCCGGCCTCGTCGGGCGCACCACGGACTGGCTGAGCAAAGCGGAGAACAACCGGATCGAGCTCGACCGCCTTTCGGTGATCACCGCACTCGCCGAAGCCCTCGATGTCTCCCGTGGCGACCTGCTCGCTGAACCGACCCTGATGGAGTGGTCCGACAGCAGTGGCCGCCGCTCGGTGCCCGCACTGCGCGATGCCCTCATGGACTACAAGCAGCTCACACCCTTGCTGGGACCCCCGCCCGATGACGAACCACCGCCCCTGGAGGACCTGAGGGCCGAGGTGAAGGAGGTCCTCGACGCCTACCAGGTTTCTCAGTACGGCCTGGCGACTCGACGCCTTCCCTTCGTCCTGGCCGACGCCCTCGCGGCGTCCCGCTCGTGCTCGGGGCGCGAAGGTGAGGAGGCCGCTGCCGGGCTCGCTCTGGCCTACCACGGTGCGGCCATGGTGCTGGGCAAGGTCGGTGAGTCGGAGCTGGCGTGGATCGCCGCCGACCGCGGCTTGGCGGCAGCGCAACAGAGCGGCGAGAGCACGGTGACGGGCTCGCTCTTCCGTGCGGTCGCGCACTGCCTGATGGCCACCGGCCGTTTCACCGCGGCGATCCAGCTGGTGAACGACGCGGCGGCCGTCATGCAGCCCGGCTTGGGGGCCGCGAACGACGAGTACCTCTCGGTCTACGGCACGCTCTTCCTCGTCGGCGCCATGGCAGCCGCGAGAGCGGAGGACCGGGCCACTACACAGACCTTCCTCCGCGAAGCCGACGACGCCGCGCAACGGGTGGGCGCCGATGCGAATCACCTGTGGACGGCCTTCGGCCCGACCAACGTGGCCATCCACCGCGTCGCCGCCGCCAGTGAAATCGGCGACATTCAGATCGCTGCGGATCTCGGACAACGCATCGACACCAGTGGCTTGCCGGTGGAACGGCGCGTGCGGCACAGCCTGGAACTCGCACGAGCGCTCAGCGCCTGGAACCGGACCGACGAAGCCCTGGCCACCCTGCTGGACGCCGAGCTGATCGCCCCTGAACAGGTACGTCACCACTACCTGAGCCGGGAGCTGGTCATCGGCTGGATCCGCGGCACCCGAGGTCGCCCGTCCCAGCCCGTAGCAGACCTGGCCCGCAGGCTCGGGGTCGTCGGCGGCTAGAGTCCGTCGCGTGAGCGAGGAGAACGAGCACGAGGCGAAGATGGCCCGCCCCCGTATGGCAGCCGGCGCCCTCTTCTTCGACGACGCCGACCGGGTGCTGCTTGTCGAGCCCTCGTACAAGGATTACCGGGATATCCCTGGCGGGTACGTCGAGACGGGGGAGTCGCCCCGGCAAGCCTGCGTGCGCGAGGTCCATGAGGAGCTGGGCATCAGGCCCGCGATCGGGCGCCTACTCGTCGTGGACTGGGCACCGAGCCCGAGTGAGGGGGACAAGGTCCTCTACCTCTTCGACGGGGGGCGTCTCGGCGCGGAGGAGTGCCGGCGCATCGTGCTGCAGGCCGATGAGCTTCGTGGCTACGCTTTCCACGACGCAGGAGAGCTGCCGCAGCTCACCATCCCCCGGCTGGTACGCCGTGTCACCGCTGCTATCGAGGCTCGAGCTGATGGCGTGACTGTCTACCTGGAGCAGGGAGCAGCGGCGCCGGAAGCTGCCCCGTGGTAGGGGCGATCGAGTGCCTGGTCGCTGATACCTGCACTGGCTCCGAGCTGGAGTGCGCCGTTCCCACGAGCCCCGCTCTGCCGTGGCCTCTGGTAAGGGGAGGGAATCAGGTGTGACCCGAGAGAGCCGCCCTCTCTGAGGCCCCGTCGGCCACGAGATCCTGCCAGAGCGGATATGTGATTCGAACGTGCCTTCACCTGCCTTGCGTCGTTTGTCAGGGTGGCGTGGAGGCGGTGACACCTCACACCCGCTCAGATCGCGCGCGCTGACATTGGTCCACTATGATCGATCATCTTGGGGCACGAAACAGTGGTTCGAAGCTGCAGAGTGCAGGACCTCCGGTAGCTGTGGTTGATGTCAGAGGGACACGGACCACCAGCTCTGATCGGTTGGGAGGTCTGTCGAAAACCTTGCTTCCACCAGCGCGTCTGTGTTCTCCTGGTGCTCGTTCATGTCACGCGTTACGGAGGATTGTGCTGTGAGTAAGGGGCACTACGGCGTACCTCTTGAACGCAGTGACTGCCTTGAACTGCCGTCTCACCTTCACAGCTGTACTCCGGAGTCTTTCCAGGACTGGCTGGAAGGTTTCGGTAAGGGGCGTCGCCTGGCCGTCGACCTCTTCTCCGGTGCCGGTGGGCTGAGCGCAGGCGTCGAGCGTGCCGGGTGGACCACCGCTGCCGCCGTGGATACGGACGAGCGCGCACTTGAGACCCACAGAGCGAACTTCCCTGGCTTGAGCCTGCGGATAGATCTGGGTGACCCCGAGGAGCGGGACAGGTTGGAGGCGATCCTCGCGCCTGCAGAGATCGATCTCGTCGCGGGGGGGCCTCCGTGCCAGCCCTTCAGTAGGGCCGGGCGCAACAAGATCCGCCATCTCGTGAAGAAGCACGGACGGGATCCGGAGGATCGCCGGAAGGAGCTGTGGAGCGCCTATCTGGACATGGTCAAGCGCATCAGGCCACGGGCGGTTCTCATGGAGAACGTTCCCGATATGGGGCTCCATGACGACTTCTTCGTTATCCGGACAATCGAGGAGGAACTCGAGGAACTCGGTTACGCCACGCAGGTGCGGCTTGTCGACGCGTGGAACTACGGCGTCCCGCAGCACCGGAAGCGCCTCATCCTGCACGCCCGGAGGGACGTCGATGACTTCACCTGGCGCGATCCTGATCCGGAACGCACCACGCTGCGTGACGCGATCGGGGATCTCCCGGAGCTGGAGGTCGTCGCCGCTGAGCGAGTCGGTGAGCGGAAGATCGACTACCGCAAGCCGCGCAAGATCTCGGATTTCGCGGACGAGATGCGCAAGGGCGCGACCCGCGGCGTGATCTGGGATCACATGACCCGAAGGGTCCGAGCAGACGACTACCGGATCTTCCAGGTCATGGACTCCACCACCAAGTACTCCCAGCTACAGGAGAAGCTGGATGAGGATGAGAGGGAGTATCAGCGGTACAGCCCGGACAAGTACACGGACAAGTACAAGAAGCTAGCCTGGGACAAACTCAGCCGTACGATCACGGCGCACATTGCCAAGGACGGCTACTGGTACATCCACCCCGAGCAGCTGCGGACCTTGACTGTACGTGAGGCTGCACGTGTGCAGACTTTCCCGGACCGGTTCCGCTTCGCCGGCACCCGGAGTGACGCCTTCCGACAGATCGGTAACGCCGTACCTCCGCTGCTGGGCGAGGCCGCCGCCGAGGTACTGAAGCCCGTGGACGGTCTCGACGCCACGTCCGGACTCCAGCCCCGATGGCGGGAGGTCCGGAACGCGCTCACCGACTGGGCGGAACGACGACGCGCCGGAAGCGACTGGTACCAGCTTCCGAGCGAAGAGCCCGTGCCACTCCATGCCGCTGTCGTGGCCATACTGTCCGGTGCCAAGGTCAGGCCGGACGCCATGGCGGAGATCATGGACATCGTCAGGAAGTCGAGAACGCTGACCTCGACGCTGTTCAAGAAGCTGGTCGACGCGGCGCCCACGAAGCCAGCCCGCGCGCGAGTGGATCGTCTGACGCCACTGGTCGACAAGCCGAACGCCTGGAGGGTGGGTCAGCGACTCAAGATTCCGGCCAAGCTGTCCATGAAGCCAGCTGAAGAGGCTCTCTACAAGCTGCTGATCGGCGAAGACCTCATGCTGGTCGGCACGGGGAACCTTCGCGTGGCTGCGAGGGCCAACGGTGTCGACGAGGACCACGCGAACCGGCTCAGCGACGGGCGCGTCAACCTGGTGAAGCTCGTGGGCGCGGGGAACGACGCACCGCTCCGCATGGCGGCGGTCCGTCTCATCGGTGCGGACCTGTGCCGGGACACGCAACCTGTATGCTCGGACTGCCCACTCGTCGCTCACTGTGCTCGCCGTGGGGAGCTGTCCGACGACCTGCTGACTCTGGCCGTCACAGGGGAATGACCCCCTCAGTAGTCGTCGGCCCGCTCGAGTTCCTCGGTGAGTCCTTCGACCCATGCCGGGGCTGGCAGGGCGCCGAAAGCTTCTCGATGCTCGACGATCGCCCGACCCAGGGCATGGAGATCGGTCACTGATCGGCCGTACAGGTACCAGCGCCCTCCACGCTGGTCGACACCACAGCCCGCGAGTTTCGCGAGTTCGATGATCAACGCGCCGCGCTCCGGGTCAGGGGCGACCCCCACCAACGGATGGTCAGCGTGATGGCGGTGGTCGATCCCGCCAGAGCATGAATAGAAGGTGGCTGTCCGGGCTGCGCTGAGAGCGAGACTGAGGCCGGCGACTCCGACGTCGTTGCCCTGAAGGACGCACATGAGGTCGAAGTACCCCAGGTCGTCAGTCTCCCGGGTCTCATCGAGGAACTCCTCCACGCCGTCAGGCGCGTCCGATAAGGCTGCCCTCTCAAGGACCTCAGCTTCCCTCTCGAGACACTCCTCTGCTTCTGCCCAGCTGGGCAGGCCGAGGCAGTGGTATTCGTGATGCTCGGTGAAACCGTTGGCCACCTCCTCGGCCGTCAATCCACCGCTCAGACCGGCCAGTTGATGATTGTGGCCGATCGTTATATCGAACTCGGGAATCATGTGCCAATGATGACGGACAGCGTGTCGTTGGTGGAGAGTCGCCGGGATTCGCGCCCATCCCCCAGAACCGAATTTCGGGCACGGGCCCGCGTACATTGATTCACAGCGTTACGCGAGCGGATGCTGCCGCCCTGTTCACGGGCCGCGGGCGCCACTCGCTGAGCGGCGCCCGCGGTGTCACGGCGGATCTCGCATTCCCAGATCCGCACCACGGTCCAACCGGGGCTTCCCTGGCCTCCATGGTGTTGCGCTGGTCCCGCTTTCTGTTCGCTGTGATCTTCTCCTGCCAGAGAAGGGAGTTGGGGCCCTGGAACTCGGCGGGGCAGTGCTCCGGGCAGCCGTGCCAGAAACAGCCGTCGACGAAGACGGCGATTCGGTACCGAGGGAGCACGAAGTCGGCAGTGCAGCGCTGCAGCGCCGCGCGACCCGTCGCTGGAGGCGGAACATCAGGCCCAGCCGACGCACGGCCTTCCTGAGGGTCACTTCGGGCTTCGTGTCCATCGTGCGTCGACCACGAAGGTGTTCGCTCTTCGTGGTGGAGACCCACTGTCCCGCCGATGGTCCTCCACTCGCTCTGGCCACGATCTCAGCCCCAGCCTTTTGACGTTCTTTTGGGAGGAGAGCGCCGCACTCCCCTCGTGTTCCTCGAGGCCTCTGTAGTCAGCGATCGCACGAGGTCGCATCGTGCTGCGTCATACCCCGAGGAAACGGTCAGGGACTGGGCCGGGAAGAGGATGCTCTGAACCGCGGCGTTCAGGGTCCGGGTCCGGGTTGTCGTCATCGCCCGAACCCGGCTTCTACGGGGCGGGGTTGAACCCCAGACGTAGCGCTTCGTTGCGGGCGTGCAGCGCTTGGACGGCCTGGACCTCGGGGACCTCCTGTTCCAGTTCGAGCCTCCTGCCGACGAACTGCGCCAGCTGCCGCTGCCACGGTTCGAGGGCGCGTGTCTCCTTGGCCCAGCGTTCGATCGCGTACCACTCCTCGGCGGGGATCAGCGCTGCCTCCTCGGCGGCTCCGGACTCGGCTCCGGTACCACCGGAGAGTGCGGCCTCGTCCAACGGATAGTCGAGCAGTTCGGTGGACAGAGCGCGCGGCATCGTCCAGGGGACTGTGGACACCGCGTCCCAGCAGGCCACCTTCTTGGCCCATTCCCCGACGTGATTGCCTTCCAGCGGTGTGGTCACCGCGCTCATGACTCGTGGGCAAAGGTCGTGGATAGCGGATTCCAGGACCGGTGTCAGGGACTGGTCCCGCCAGATCCGGTCGAGATCGATCCGACGGTCCGTGGCCAGGGAGAGACGCGCCACGGTGTAGGTGGTGATCATGCTCTTGTGGCTGCCTGCGCCGTGGATGGCGGCAATGCGGTCAACGGTCTTGAACAGGATCGCCATGGCGATCACCCGCTGGCAGTACTGGAGGTCCACCCGAGGCGGAGCCTCCTCGATGCGCAGCATGAACTCGACGAAGTTCTTCTGGGCGCCTCGGCTGACCAGGTAAGGGAGCCGGTGCCAGGATTGGACGAACTTGGCTAGGTCCGCCTTCGTGAATTTCTTCTTCGTCGGATTGAGCTTCTTGAACTGCCGCTGCCTTGCGGGCGTCCGGGCTTTGGCCAGCTCGTCCGTGTATTGGCCGCGAGCGCGTTCATAGAACCAGTGCGTCTCCTGGCTGCTGCCCTCCTCAGCGGGGGCCCACAGAGAGCGGGTGATCCGCTGGATCTCCACGTGGTAGTCGTGATTGGAACTGAAGTCAACCTGGGTCACCCGGTTTTG
Source organism: Streptomyces sp. NPDC006925 (assembly GCF_042869575.1). NCBI lineage: Bacteria > Bacillati > Actinomycetota > Actinomycetes > Kitasatosporales > Streptomycetaceae > Streptomyces > Streptomyces sp. NPDC006925. The sequence goes on along the minus strand of NZ_JBIAGB010000004.1, from coordinate 13,675 downwards.
CGTGTTGGAGTACTCCGAGATCTTCGGAACGATCTCGGCGAGCCGGTCGGGCGCCACCTCCGTCAGCTTCATTTGCACCCGCGCGTCGGACAGGTCTGCCTTGTCACGGGTGAGCGCGTAGTGGAGCGAGGCGGTCGTCTGCCCCCCGTTCACGATCTGCAGGCCGTGGATCCCGGAGATGTGGGTGGGCTCGCCGTCCGGGCCCTTCACGAAGTCGACCTGCGACGCCGTCGCGGTGATCCCGTTGTTGTAGGCCAGGAAACGGCCCGGCGCGTGCAGCAGGGTCTCCCGAATTCCACGGTTGACCGAGCCGCGAGTCTGGAGGAAGGAACGGACGTTCAGTTCCAGGAGTCGCGTGCCGTACTCGGCGTACAGCTCCGCGAGCATCTGCCCGGGTATCACCGCCAAGGCGACGGAGTGGTCCTCCTCCGAGGAAGGCGCGGCGACGCAGGGGAGCGGCGGGGAGAAGGGCACCACGATGGGCTCGCCGAGCGAACCCGATGTCGCGTGACGGTGCAGACGGGCCAGGTCCCATACCTCGTGGGTCACCGGCAGGCCGTCGAGGCCGGACGCCGGTACCTCGGTGAAGGTGCCGACGCGGTTGCTGAGTAGGAAAAGCCTGATCCGCTGCACCTCAGTGAGGGCCTTCTCGACTGCCGCGCACATGTCGTACACGTCGAAGGACTCGTCGATGTGCTGCTGCAGCCCGTCACGGCAACGGGCAGCGAAGGTCAGGAGCCGTCTGAAGAACGTCTCGGTCTGTGCCTTGCTGAGCTTGGTCCCCAGCGGCGCCAGATGGAAGTCCGTGACGAACAGGTCCAGGGACTCGCCCGACTCCCCGATCCCGTAGCCGTGGACCTCGTGCCCGTGCGCCTTGTGATAGGCGGTGAAGGTGTTGGAGACGATGCCGGCCTGTTCGAGGTCTTCGAAGACCCGCCTGGTGAACGCTTCCGGGGTGGTCGTCCCCTCGGCGTCGGCCGTCGCCTGGACATCGGCGACCAAGCCACGGGAGAACTCGTCCAGGTCCGACTCAGCCATTGGGTCCCCCGATCATCTCCCGCACCTCGTCGATCTGTGCGCGGAAGGCGTCCAGACCCGAGGTGCTCACCTGGTACGAGCAGTCTCCGACCCCTTCGGGAAGGTCGGACTCGGTCAGCCTCGGAAAGTCGTCTCGCACGTGCCAGCAGCGCAGGTCCCGCACGGTGTACCGAGGCTCGTCGTAGCAGTCTCGGTGCGCTGGCAGGTAGCCCGCCTGAATGAGCAGGCCGTCGAATCGGGCTCGGGCGGCGGGGTTGGTGAGCTGCTGCCGAATGCGGTCGACTCGCCTGTTCAGGCTCTCGCCAGAGCCTCCGCGACGCTCGTCCAGCTGCGCGAAGGCGAGGAGGAGGGCGGGGGTGCCGGTGCTGTCCAGCTGCCTCTCGCTCGCGATCCGGATGTTCCGGGGCCGCTTGGCGGTGCTGACCTTGGTTTCGATGGCCACGTCTGGCAGCTGGAAGTCCTGGTTGGTCCCAGTGGGGCCGGTCCAGGCGTCGACTGCCTCGGACTGGGAGAGCTCTGCGATCAGGGTGTCTCCCAGCAACAGGAGCTCGCCGTACAACCCACGCCGCGCCTCGGTGCTGAGTCCGTCCGTGCTGACGGCACGTAGCAGGTCCTGCCACCGACCGAACCGCACCACAGCGGCGGCCATGGCGTCGGCGGCTCCCGAAGCCGCCTGCGCGGTGGCGGCCACGTCCGCAACGAGCGGGTTGAACACCTCCCGGAGTGCGTTCTCGGTCAGGATCACCTGCAGCTCGTACTCAAGGCGGGACACCGCGCTCAGGTTCATCTCGATTCCGGCGGCCCTCGGCAGACGGCCGACCGACCGTACGACCGGGTCAGCGGAGCGGGCGTCCGTACGGAAGACCAGCATGCGCTGCCGATCGGGGTGGGAGACGGAGAGGAAGATGTCGAGCGGGGATTCCGGGTAAATGCGGATACTGGAGCGCCCCGGGGTGTCCTGCGGACTCTCCAGCGCCTGCCACTCGTCCTCGGTGACGTCGGTGACCGTCACGCCTCGTCATCCTCCTCGTCCTTGGTGTAGATGTCCTCCTGCAGCCAGATGGCGTTGGCCTCGTATTCGGTCTTGGTCTGGTACTCGGAGTGCGGGAAGCTCGCTTGGAACCCCACGACGGGGGTCGTCTGACCGGCTTCGGATGCGTCCGACACCGTGAGGGGGTAGACGAGCAGCAGCCCCTGATCGGTCCTCCGCTGTCGCCGGATGTGCGGGCCAGCCGGAGTCTTGGGGGCTGACGCCTTGTCCTGCAGCTTCGCGGCCTTCTCGGCGGCTTCTCGCGCCGCCTTCTTCTGGTCGTCGTCGAGGTCGATCATCTCGTCCGGCGGGCTGAGCACCCTGCGAATCGTGTATCGACCCTCGTCTCCGAACCTGGGGTTAAGCGCCTTACGGGTCACGAGGCCGACCTTGTGCCCGGCGATCTCCTTGGGCGTGCCCGACGTCGTGCTCCCGACCAGACAGACCGTCCAGCTGCCGAGCTCACCCACCCTCGTGCACTGATCCACGTACTTCGCGATGAGCCTCGGGCGGACACGCTGTGCCATGCGGTCGGTCTCGTAGGCGGTCAGGAACTCGGAGACGATCTCCGCGGGCACGTTGTTCCACCGGACCTTGCCGTTCGGCGCTTTGGCAGGGGCCGGCTTGGTGATCGCGTCCATTCGACGGACGAGCGTTTCCAGGGCCTGGTAGTTGCGTTCGACGGCGCCCTTCGAGAGATTGAAGATCACGGTCTCCGGCCCCTCGCCGGAGTAGCTGAGCATGATCTTCGTGCTCTGCCTCATCTTGTTGGCTGCCGTCACGGTGAGGCCCAGCGAGGATGCCCGCACCTTGAGACCGAACTGCTTCGGGGTGAGGCCGAGGGTCGCCATCTCCTCGACCTCTCTGCGCAGTTCGTCGGTGGCGGCAGTGACCTCCACATAGGCGTCCTCGAGGGCCGGCATGGTGTAGAGGCGGCACAGGTCTTCGTATCCGGGGCGGTACCCGAACCACCGGCCCATCTGCAGCAGCGTGTCGTATGTCTTCGACGGCCGAAGGTAGTAGCTGACCGTCAGGCCCTCGAGGGTGAGGCCGCGGGAGAGCTTCTGCCCTCCGATGGCGATCACCGAGAGGCCGTTCCTGCGGTTGTCGTAGTAGTCGAGGGCATCCTTGGAGGAGCCGTTCACAGTCTTGACCTGAATCTTCCGGAGGGCCGGAAGGAGCTGGTCGGAGACCTGATCCCAAGTCAGGCGTTCGGCTTGCTCGGCCTCGAAGCACTCGGTGGTCGGGGCGAAGTCCCTCTCCCACAGGGCACGGAACTCGGCACGGATCTCGGGGCCCTTTCCGTAGCGGTCCCGCATCATGTCCACGACGAGGTGCAGGTGGTCCTGGACCTGCTCGTGCACCAGGGTCTGCACAGCGGTGAAACGGGTGACGTGCACCAGCATCGAGTTGTGGACCTTCGCCTGTCCGCGGGCCCGACGAGCGGCGCAGGAGAGCACGAACGAGAGGACCGCCTCACGCAGGGACTTCGGGAGGTCCCCGGAGGGGACGTCCCCCGACTTGTGGCCGGAGGGGAGCCAGGCGTCGCTGTCGTCCACGTGCCGGACGAGCGGCAGGGCCTGCACGTCGTCCTCATCCTCGTCCTCCACTTGGAGGCCGAAGACCCTTTCGGGACCGAGGTAGTTCGACGGGGACGGCAGGCTGCGGATGAAGCTGGCAGGGAACAGGTCCTCGCCAGCATCGGAGTTGTCCGCCTCCGGGTCGATGTAGATGTTGGCGAACGGCGTGGCCGTGTAGCCCACGTACGCGGACTTGTCGAAGCTCTTCATGAGCTTACGAATGGCCGCGTTGGTCTTGGTCGGATCCGCTTCCGGGTCCCGCACCGTGTTGATGGAGGCGTTGTCGGCCTCGTCGTCGATGACGAACAGAGGGAGATCCCTGATGACCTTGTCACCGTTCTCGTCCTCGACGCCGTGTACGTCCAGTACCCACTTACGTACGTACTCGAGGATCTTGTAGTGCTTCTTGACGACGAGGACGACGGGGAAGTCACCCAGAGGGAAGTTGATCGCCTTCGCCGTCGCGAGACCGAAGTCCCCCTTCTCGCCGCTGTTGGTCGGTGAGGCGATCTTGAGCTTCTTCACCAGCGGCATCTTGCCCACACCTATGGCGCGGGAACGCCCGTTCTCGTCCGAGCGGCTCTGGTTCTGGGTGTCGAAGCCCAGGAGCCCCTCATCGATCCGGAGTTGGGTCTGACTGCGAAGGTCGTTGTGGATGCCTGCGAGCACCACGATGAAGCGGTAGCCGGCGTCTACGGCCTTCGTCGTGAGGCCGATGTACTGGCCGGTCTTCCCCGATTGCACCTGGCCGATCACCAGGCCCCTGCGGCGCCACAGACCCGGACGGCGGGGGTCTTCCAGCTGGCTCAGTACGTCGTCCGAGCTCTGGTCCAGTCGGCGCACGACCCATGGGGGGAGGTTGACGACATCCTCGAGGTACCTGCGGTAGCGCTCCCAGAAGTCCCAGTCGCGGTCGTTCTTAGCCTCGGGCAGCCATGGTTCGTGGCCCTCGCCCTCGGTGAGGGCGAGGGATCGCTCCTGGAAGACGGCGGTCAGGGCCTCAATCTCCTTGATCAGCACGTCCCGGTCGACTGCCGCACCCTGCGCGGCCATCATGCCGAAGATGACGTTGACCGCGTTGTACACCTCGTCGGACTTCGGCTGCCGGTCCTGAGGCAGGAAACTGAGCACCAAGCGCCGGGCCTTGGCCATGGGGTCGTCGGGAACGCCGCTCACGTGGAACCTCCGGTCGGACGAAGTCGATGTCTGGGAGCGTAGGGGCGGCCACTGACAATGCGTCATCTGCTCCAGAAACCCTGCAGCTGGTCGAAGGGCGGCATGGTCCGCAGCCGATCTTTAGCAGCGGACGGAGAACGGCCACCCGAGACCAGGGACTCGTAGATGCGCAGTGCGACCTCGACGGCCGCGTCGTCAGCCGGGCCTGGACCGCCGAACGGTTCTGGGTCGTCACTGCTGTCGGTCTCGTGCATCACGCGCAGCGCCGCGACGGGGATCGTCTCCTCAAGGAGACGGATCAACGCGCGTACGTCGGCGCTGGCGTTGCCGCCCGGACGCAGAGCGGACTGGACCAGCGGGTGGCTGCGGTTGATCTTGCAGGTGACTCGGCCTTCGGGGCGGCGTACGAGCCACGCGTACGAAAGCGGGTCGCCGTGAGTGCGGGCGGCGACCTGCCCCCGGTACCGGAGTACGTCCGCTGCGGTCGACCGGGCCTTGCGCGCGATGCGGTTGAGATGCGGCCGGAGGGCGACGGGCGGGACGACGCTCGACTTCCTCACGTCGACGCTCCACTCGGCATCCGTCTCGGCGGGGATGTCCACGGCGATGCGCGCCAGGTTGTACTTCTCCTCACGGCGCATCCCCCGTTGCCCCAGCCAGTCACCGGCAAGGATCAGCCGGTCCCGGCGGTACACGTAGAAGCCCTGCTGGTCGAGCCAGCCTTCAGGGCCGGCTGCCTGGGCGTACTCCTCTGAGCTGAGCCGGTGGGAGCCGGGCAGGATGAACGCCTCGACTCGAACCGAGCTGTCACCCAGTGGCAGCTCCTCCGGCTGCAGGGGCTGTACCGAGGGATGGTTGCGCAGGAAGGGATCCCAGGCTTCCACCGTGGTTCCGCGTACCCGCAGGTCACGGCGCCGAGTACCGGTGAGGAACCGAGCGAAGACCATGCCGAGGTGTGACTCGGTTCGCGTCGCCTCGGCGTAGAACTGCTTCTGGGTGCCCTCGTCACCGGTGCTCACTTCATCGGCGTGGTATCCGTTCAGCCGCCGCCAGAGAACGATGGTGCCGTGGTCGGAATCTCCCCGGAGCCTGTGCAGTACGGCCATGGTGTCGGTGTCTGCGTCGTGGAGCAGCCGCCACTGGCCGGACTGTTCGACGACGTCAAGGTCCCAGGTCCGGGTGTGCCACTGCCCCCTGGCCTTGGCCGCGCTCACGGTGAGCTGCCCGGCCTGGGAGAACGAGGCGGACTTGAGGCCGACGCCGAACCGGCCGAGATCGGTGGCCGAACGTGGCGTCGCGGGACCGCGGGCGGCCACCGTCATGGCCGTGACGAGTTCCTCGGCGGTCATGCCCCAGCCGTCGTCGACAACCGCGATCCAGGAGTCGGCGCCGGCCCAGGTGAACTCCACATTGATGGTCCGGGCCTCGACGGAGATGCTGTTGTCCACGAGATCGGCGACGGCAGCTGGCAGCGAGTAACCCAGCGAGCTGAGCGAAGCCACCATGCCCGCCGGCTCGGGGGCGGCGATGTCGTACTTCATATGTGCCCGGCTCTGCTTCCCCGTGACGTTGTTCTCCGGAGGGTGACCATCCCGGAGACTCGGTGAAACCGGGCGGGGCGACCCTCGACCATGAGGGGCCACTGCGTTCGTTCGCTCAGGGCGACGCACCCCACCACCAATCGATGCTACGGGAGCAGCACTGCATGCTGGCCGGAGTTCGACCGGGCCGTGGTTTCGACAGCCGCGGTGGGGCCGAGATCGTGTCGGCTCTCCGGCCCGGGTTGCCAAGCTGAGCACGCACGTATGCGGGTACGCGCATCGGAGACTGTGTCCAAGAGGTTCAGCTCGGGCTCCGCGGAAAATTGGGATCATCACTGGTCGAAGATTGGGTGGGGATTTCGCGCACACTCGGAGCGTGGTGGGGGCGGGTCCTTGGTTCAGCTCCCGCCCCCGCCACCGGTGGTTCACAAGGTCGGATCCCAGTACCCCACCCTGGAACCGTCGGGAGATCCGAAGAGGTGCCAACGGGAAAGGTTCCTGTTCCAGGTCTGACAGGCGGTCTCGGGAAGCTGGAGACAGCCGTGGTCCGCGCCCTCGTTGGTGATCATGCAGTTCGGGTCGTACAGGCAGGCGTCGTTGTCGACGGCGCGGGTGACGACTGCGTCCAAGTTCTGTTCGAGCACCGTCCGCAGGGCTCCGAGGCTGAAGTCGCTGCCCGCGTTGGGGTAGACGGCGAACGCCAGGTCGTACGGGAAGAGGTACTCGGACAGGCTCGTCTCGCTGTAGCCGCTGTCGACCGCCAGCGCCCGGAGCATCTGGTGGGACAGGGAGTGGAGCAAGCCGAACAGCTCGTGGACGGGGAGATCGGGATCTCCGGGCTCCGGCCGGGACTCGTGCGAGAGGGCCTTGCTGTCACTCGCACCCACCTGGTGCACCAGCCACCGCGCGACGCCGCCGACCTCCTTAAGGGTGCTCCGGCTGACGAGCTCGTTACGGACCAGCCACCGGCTGATCCGCTCTTGGTCAACCGGGAAGAGAAGGGCCTCCGCTTCGGTGGGGTGTGCGTAGAGGAGGGTCTTCTCGGGGGCCCCGCGTGCGGCACGTCCCCGGTAGGGCACCAGGTCCGCTTCCTCTGGGCTGAACCCAGCCCGGCTGTAGCCGATCGCGAGGTAGGTGATCGGGAGATCACTCACCAGGCAGGTCTCCTGAGCAAGCCCGGCGGACGCGAGGACGCTCGGATACCGCTCGTACAGGGCTCGCCGCTCGGGGTTGCGGGCCTCACGTTGGAGACGGGGGATGCCGAGGCGGTCCAGGTTGAGGACCCGGCGGTAGGTGTGGAGCTCGGCCGCGAGCCCCCGAGCGTCGTCGCTCTCGACATCGAGGCTGAGGGCCTTGCCCACTCGGTCGCGCAGGTGGTCCGCCTCGACCGGTAGGAACCGTGACCGGAGTGCCCGTGCCTGGTCGTGAAGGCCGGCCTCCTCCATGACGCGGATGCTGTCCACGACCTCGTCGGGGACGTTGACAGTGTTCCCGTCGGTGATCCGCCGGAACTCGTCCTCGGTGATCTCGCCGAGCCACCGACCGAGCACTGCGGCGGTGTAGAGGGGATTGCTCTGCCTGGCGGCCTCCTCGGTGGTGGTCACGTTCACGAGTGTCAGGCCCTGACCCACGTACGTGGTGCCCGCGGAGTGGAGCAGAGGGCTCATGAGCTTGTCCGGGTAGCCGCAGGTGGAACTGCCGCAGCTCCACTGCACGGGCAGAGGGAAGCCACAGGTCGTGCACTCCCAGCGGAAGTCACGGAACCGGCTGGCGCGGTCGTCGAGCCGGAACCGGGTGTGCCCCCTGGGGCACTTGCTCGGCGGGTACATGGGCGAGATCTCCCCACACCTGTGCGCGAAGACGAACTGGAGCTGCCGGTTCCCGACGCCGTTACCGCAGGTGGGACACCTCGGCGGCCAGTCGTCGGTTCCGGGCCGTGGGTCACTCGCTGTCCAGACATGGCCACACCTGCCGCTGGCGCACCGTACGACCCGGGGCCAGACTCGGCAGAAGACCTTGCCGGGGACCACGACCTCGTAGTGGCGGTCGGCAAGCCGGTCCTCGTCTGCGGGGAACTCCGGTGCCCGGTCGGCCCCGGCGGAGTACGCGCGTCCGGTGGCTCGCCACCTGCGTACGAACCGCGTGGCCTCCTGGACCAGATGTGAGCGGTCGAGGGTGGGGCCGTCGAACTCGTCGTCACGTCCGAACTGGAGGACCTGGACCGTGTACCCGCCGTCGTGGTCGAAGGTCTGTCCCGGGCGGTACCGGTAGAGAACCTGGCCCCGGGCCCGGTTCATGCTGTCGTCCCTGGGGTTGAACGCCATCACGACCTCCTGCCGTCCGCGACGATGTGGAACGGGATGCCTTCGGAGACGTCACGGAGGCTCGTCATGGGACGGTACTCAAGCCCCAGGTAGTCCCCGGTGGCGCGGTATCCCCGGCTGTTCCCGCTGGCCAGGCCAGCGGAGGCGCCGGCGGAACGGAGGCTGGCGAGGGCGTGTTCCACCATGTTCTCGAGGTCGCTGCGCAGTTCCTCCCCCTCGGACCGCTGCGACTGGAAGACGGTGTGGAGGGCCTCGAGAAGGCGGGTGAGCTGGACTCCTTCGAGCCCTCCGCCCGAGGGGTTACGCATGGCCGTCTGCATCTTCGAGAGGTCGTGTAGATGGCCCGGGGCATTACCTGCCCGCCACCAGTCGTGGTTGGTGATCTGGAGGAGGTGGCCCATCAGTATCCCGGGGAGGGTCCTGCGTACGGCGAAGCGGCTCCACCGGTTGATGGCCACCGGTTCGACCATGCGGTCCAGGTACTCGTGGAACTTTCCGTGGTACCGGTAGTGCGACCGGTCCCGTTCCCTGACGGGGTTGAAGAGCATGAAAACGAGGCCGTGATACGTACGGCCGACCCGCGACGACGCCTGGATGTACTCGGCCATGGACCGGGGCATCCCGTAGAACAGCATGAGGTTCAGCCGGTCCACGTCGACCCCGTGGCTGACCATGCTCGTTGCGACGACCATGCCGGTGTCGCCGTGGGCGTTGTCCAGGTCGTCTAGGACACCGCGTACCTCGTCCAGCCGCGTCGAGCCCTTGAGCTCGGCAACTCCGAGGTCGGGGAAACCCTCCCTCCGGAGAGTCTCGTTGACCTGGGTGTCCAGCGAGCGGCGGATGCGGCCGAAGTCGACGAGTGAGCCGGTGTACGTGAGGCTCGTGCGGTACAGGTTGACAAGAGCGCTGAGCTCCTCCTCCGGCCAGGCCGCGAGGGCGGGGGGCAGGTCCTGTCGCCAGTCGAGCTTCCACAGGGCGCGGTGCGCGGACGTCAGGATCCTGACCAGTGTCATCTCCGCCGTTCCGCGTGTCGGCATGACCCCGACGAAGCGCCGCATAGGAAGGTCTCGATCGAGGCGCCAGTAGAAACTCTCCTCGAGGCTGGGTCCGGGCAGCGGCACCACCACCGACCTCAGTCCGAAGAGATGCTCGCTCTGGCGGTCCTCGCCGCGGATGGTTGCGGTGGTGGCGACCACCTTCATGCGGACTCCCCGTCCGTCCGCCCGCTGCCTGGAAGACAGGGTGCGCTGCACCTCGGCCAAGAGGCCCTCGTAGTGGCCCGAGAAGGCCCCGAGCTCCTCGTTGACCATGTGGAGCTCGTCGATGATCTCCAGAGAGGGAGAGGGGTCGTAGAGAGGCGTGCCCAGGGGCTGGGGAGGTGTCTTCGGGTGGCCCGGTGCGTGACGTTCGTGGCACTTCCTGCCTCGGCCGAAGCCGTGGTGCGGGCACCGGCAGTCGACATCACCGAATAGCGCGCCGAACTTGTCCGACAGACCGATGTTGGCGAGCTTGTCCAGGGTCCCGACCACGACCGTCGGCAGGTATCGGTAGATCTCCGTATCCACGACGACGATCGGCAGGACCTTCCCGCACTGCTCGTTACCGCACACGTGTTTCAGCCTGAGCTGCTGCGGGTCGGGCGCCGGGATGCCTACCGACCGCTCGCCGCAGTACGGACAGTCGTGGACGAGCCGGTACGCGTTCCGCTCCTCCTCGCTCGACCGAAGACGGTCGAGCAGGTCGGCCGTGAGTGAGTTGGGCGTGTTGCCGCCACCGGCGTAGAAGCCGATGAAGAAGGGCCAGCCAGGATCACCACCGACCTCCCGGAGCCGGTCGGCGTTCCGATCACGAACCGTCTCTGCAGCGGCGACGACGTTGAGCTGGCGCTGCGTCTGCTGGAGAGTCAGCAGCCTCAGCGGGAAGCGGCACCAAGCGGAGACCCCGATCTTTTTTCCCCGCGCCCGGTCGTAGAACATGCACACCAACACCAGGCCGAGATACGCCTCGGTCTTCCCGCCCCCGGTCGGGTACCAGACGACGGTTGCCGCCTCGGTCGGGTCCACGCTCTCGTCGTCGCCCCAGAGCCCGGGGGCGAAGAGTTCTGGCGGGTGTTCCCGCCACGCCAGGGCACCCAGCTGGCTCACGATGGCCACGAGCTGGAACAGGCGCCAGCCCTTGCTCGGCCGCGTCCGTGGCCGGTTGAGCTCGACCATGGACTCGTTCGCGAGCTGGAAGGCCGTCAGCAGACGCCTGTCCCGGCGCAGCCACGCGATGCCGTCGCGGAAGCGGGCGACCTCCAGCGCGGCGGCCTTGCGGTCAGCTTCCTTGCGGCGGGCCAGCTCGGGTTGGTCTTGGAGATTCGCCGTACCCCAGACGGGGTTCTCCAAGTATGCCTCCATCTCGTTGGCGAGATCGTCCAGGACCGGCAGAGGATCGGAGGCGAGTACCGCGTAGCCCCAGCGCTCGTCGGCCCGGGCCACGGAGCGGTGGGTGTCGTGCTCCGGAGCCGCCACGCTGTACACCGTCACGAGCTGTCCCTGGTGTGTGTCGACCTTGACACCGCAGTTGTTCGCGTACGCCCCCAGCTCACCCTGGTACCGGTAGGCGTCGGCCCCGAGGTCCATCGTGATTGGCAGGAGACGGTCACCCCCGACCTCCAAGCCCGCCCGGAACAGCGTGTGGTCCCTGGCCTCGTCCCGACGAGTGCGGCCGGCGTTGGGGCCGCGCCCTTGGACGGTCACGACGGGATCGCTCGCGAGGTTCTGCAGTGTCACAGTCACGCGTAGCCGATCGGGCGCCACGGGCCTGGACGTGACGACAACGTGGGCGGCCGGGGCTGGCGCGACGGGGGTCCCGCCGACCTCCTGGGCCAGCCAGCCCTCGAAGGCGTCGTTGTCCGCCATGGCTGCAGGGGGAACCAGACGTTCCCTGCGGTCGCTCCCGACACGGCGGTCGATCCGGGAATCACGGACTGCCGCTCTGATGGCCTTGTCGAACTCGTGCTGGAACTCACGTTGCAGGGCCTTCTGTAGACCGGCTGCGTTCCCCAACACGACTTCAACCGGCCCGACCGACACGTCAAGGCGCCGGAACAACGGCGCGAGCCGGTAGGGCTCCTCGCGTATACCGGCCCACTCGAGCTGTTGCGTGCGGGTAGGTAGGGCCGCGTAGTAGAACGACGCCCGAGCCTTCACGGTGATGGAACTGGAGTTCTCGGCCTCAAGCTCGAATCCGAGGCTGTCCGGAGTGGTGCGGCCGTTTCGCGGCGCGGCACCGCCAGGCTCCACGGCGTGCGGACCAAGGGTCTCCATGAAGTAGCGGGCGCTCGGGGGCTCACCGAGGCAGAAGTCACCCTGGGCCTCGCCGGTAGCGTCACTGACCACCGCTTTGACGAGGTGATCGACGAGCGCGGTCTGCTGCGCGACGCTCGGCTCGAAGGGGTTGGTCACCGCGCCTCCCCGTCGGGTCCCGCAGACTGCGTCAAGACCAGGGGAAGGGGGCGCGTGCCCGCACATGCGGGGTGGGGTGAGAGCCGAGAGGGCTCAGAAAGGCGCACCAGTTCGGGCGGACATGCCGAACTGGCCCGCGGGACATGGGTGTCCACGGGGTCTCCTAGGCTCGCGAGTCAGAAGCCGCCATAGCACGGCGCCATAGCCGGACATCTTCTGCTGCTTCGAGCCTCAGCAGCATCGAACGCATCGCTGTGAAGCCGCAAGCGGATACATCGGACTGATGGAATCTGTCTGGATTCAGTCTGTCCATGTCTGGATCTGACGTTTATCAGGCGCTGCTCTGCTGAACGGGGTAGCGCGAGGTTGGGGTGCGACAGAGGCGGGCGCTACCGCCGAGACGACGGAGGGGCCCTGCGTCGCTGGCCTCTCCGACATGATTGGTCCGTGATTCCCGAAAGCGAACCAGAGATCAGCCGCCACGACCAACTGGCCCAGCTTCGGAGCGATCTGATCAACAGGAAGGTGTCCACTGCGTGGTTGATGCTGGCGCTAGGCAATAGGCGGGAGCATGCCGGGAACGACGGCTATGACGACAGCGCGTCTCAGCACTACAGCTGGGACAGCACAGTTCAGAATCACGCCCGCGTGGCGGTGGGGGATGTGATAGCCCTCTGGGATAGAAAGGAGCTCATCGGCGTCTCGGTGATCGAGGTGATCGACACCACGCTCGCCGAGAAGACGCTGTATTCCTGTCCTCGGTGCGGGAGGGCTGACATCAAGCGGCGTCAGCGGGAGAAGCCCTCTTACCGCTGTGGTAAATGCGAGCACATCTTTTCAGTTCCGCGTCAGAAGACCAGGCCAGTGACCACCTACCGGTCTGCGCATGGCAAGCGATGGATGAACGGTCGCGGTCTGCTCTCGGGCTCCGAGCTTCGGGCTCTCTGTGATGCTCCGAAGTCGCAGCTGAGCATGCGCTCTGTCAGATGGGAGCGGATGCGGCTGGCGCTTCTTGATGCCACTGATCAGGCCAGCACCGTCAAGGACATAGCCGCAGCTGCTCGCTTGGCCATGGCAGGCGGCCATAGGGAGTCGATTCTTCGAATACGCGTTGGCCAAGAGGCATTCCGTGAACGGCTGCTGCGAGAGCAGGGCGAAGTATGCGCTTTCACGGGCCCCACGCCGGCTGCTGTCCTGGAAGCGGCTCACCTCTACAGCTATGCCGAAAGCGGCGAGCACCATGACTACGGTGGACTGCTGCTGCGCCGTGACGTCCACAGGCTCTTCGACCTTGGCCACATAGCAGTGGACACGGCCTCCGGAAGGCTAGATGTCACCTCGAGCCTTGACCACTTTCCGTACTACGCGCAGCTTCATGGTCGGCCTCTGGCGGTACGACTACGACCGGAACACGAGGTCTGGCTCGATATCCATTGGCTTAGCCTCGAACTTTCGTGACGGTCTGCCGACGGAGTCGGCAGACCGTTCTTGCGTTCGGTGCTGATGGTGGGCAGGTCGGAGGCCCGGCTCTCGCGTC